>JBBRVI010000207.1:0-6510 GCA_038247025.1 Acetobacterales bacterium | reverse complement strand
GCCGAACGCGCTGCCCTGTCCCGCGCGGAGGAGGCCGTGACGCGGGCGCGCAGCCTTGAGGAGGCGCTGGCGCGCCTCGAACGCGAGCAGGTGCGGCGCGAATCGGCAAGGCCGCGGCCGGCTGCCGCGCCCCGCCCACCGACCCCCGCCTACGAAGCGGTGGCCCACATGCCCGTCGCGGGGCGCCTGTTGCGTGGCTTCAACGCGCCAGGCGAGGCCGGGCCGGCGCGCGGCCTCACTTTCGCGGCATCGCCCGGCGCGCGGGTCACGGCGCCTTGCGGCGGTGTGGTGGTTTTTGCCGCGCCCTTCCGCAGCTACGGCCGCATGGTGATCCTGGATTGCGGGGCGGGGCAGCATCTGGTGCTGGCGGGGATGGAGCGGCTGGATGTCGGCGGAGGCCAACGCATCCAGCCTGGCGAGCCGGTGGGTGTGCTGCCCTCCTCGGGCCAGCCCACCCTTTATGTGGAGTTGCGCCGGCGGGGCGAAGCGGTGGACCCGAGCGGCTTCATCCGCGGTGGTGCTTGACGCGCTGCGGCGAAGGGCTCATCCGCGCGGCATCGTTGTCCCTCAGGAAACTCCCATGCCGCAGCCCGCCCATCCCGCCGCCGTCAACGGCCTCACCCTGGCTCAGGCCGAGATCATCGCAGATGCGGCGCTCGCCAAGGGCCGGGCTCTCGGCCTGCTGCCGCTTTGCGTCGTCGTGCTCGATGCGGGCGGGCATGTGAAGGTGACCAAACGCGAAGACGGCGCGAGCCTGCTGCGTCCCGACATCGCGATGGGCAAGGCCTATGGCGCGCTGGCGATGGGGTTTGGCACGCGCGAACTGGCGCGCCGTGCGCAATCGGCGCCGGGCTTCACCAATGCGCTGTCGGACCTCACGGGTGGGCGTGCCGTGCCGGTGCCTGGTGGCGTGCTGGTGCGCGATGCGGCGCATGGGCTGCTGGGTGCGGTTGGCATCTCCGGCGACGCGTCGCCCAAGGATGAGGAGTGCTGCATTGCCGGGATCGAGGCGGCGGGGATGGCGCCGGATACAGGCGATCCGGCCTAGGGCCATCACACGCGGTGCGGGTCCTCGAAATGCCGCGCCACCAGTGCATCCAGCAGCCGCACTCCAAAGCCCGTGGGGGTGCCCTTGGCCGCCAGCATGCCCTCCGTCTCGGCGGTATCCATGGCCGCGATGTCCAGATGCGCCCACGGCAGCCCGCCCACGAATTCGCGCAGAAACGCCGCCGCGTGTGAGGCATCGGAGGTGAAGCGCGTCCCCGCCGGGACGCATTGTCGCAAATCCGCGATTTCGCTTTTCAGATCCTCGCGATGCCGCTCGCCGATGGGCAGCGGCCAGACGCGCTCGCCGACCACCTCGCCCGCCGCGGCGACCACGGCACCCAGGGCGGCGTCATTGCCGAACAACCCTGCCCGGTGATGCCCAAGGGCGGTGACGACGCTGCCCGTGAGGGTGGCCAGGTCCAGCATCGCCTGGGGCTTGCAGCGTGTGGCGGCGTAATGCAACGCGTCAGCGAGAACGAGGCGGCCTTCGGCGTCGGTGTCCACCACCTCCACGCTGCGCCCGCTCATCATTCGCAGCACGTCGCCGGGGCGATAGGCCTGGCCGCTCGTCGCGTTCTCAGCGATGGCGAGCACGGCCACGGCAGGACAGGGCGAGCGGCGGCGTGCCAGCGCCAGCACGGCCCCGGCACAGGCTGCGGCACCGGCCATATCGGCGCGCATTGCCTCCATGCCGGTTGCACCCTTGATCGAAATTCCGCCCGTGTCGAAGCAGATGCCCTTGCCGATGAACGCCACGGGAGGAGCGGCGAAACTGCCCTTCCAGCGCAGAACCACCAAACGCGGCGGATGCACGCTGCCCTGGCCCACCGCCAACAAGCCACCCGCGCCGAGCCTCTGCAACGCTTTGCGCTTGAGGACCTCGACCTCGATGCCCTCTTCGCGGAGCGCACGCAGCCGATGGGTGAAGGCGCGCGGAGTGAGGTGATTGCCGGGTTCGGCCACGAGTTCGCGGGCGAAGGCCACGCCGGCCAGCACCGCCTCCGCCTGCGTCCAGTCGGGAGCGACAGCTGCCGGATCATCCACGATCCATTCGATACGGCGTGGGGCTTTGGTGCCGTGGGATTTGAGCCGCTCGAAACGCCAGGCGCGCAGCACTGCACCCAGGGCGAGCGCCGTCGCGAAGGGCGGTGAAAGCCCGCGCGCATCCAACGCCACGCGTGGTGCATCGCCCGCAGCCGCGATGCACGACGCACCTACCCTTTCCCAATCAGCCGGGGATGAGGCTACATCCGATCCTACCCAGCGCTCGCGCGGGGAGATTTCCAGAACCTCGCCCGGCCGCCCGAGAAAGCCGGAAGGATGCGGCAGGGCAATGGGCCGCAGCAGCAGCGCGCCCGTGGAGGGCTCGCGCCGCGGCCTCAGCACCGGGTGTTATTCATAGTGATCAGCAACCATGCGATCGAGCATGCGCACGCCATAGGCCGTGGCACCCTTGGGGCAGGTTGGCGCGTCCTTGCTGCTCCAGGCCGTGCCCGCGATGTCGAGATGCGCCCAGGGGCGGCCCTGCACAAAGCGCTGGATGAATTGCGCCGCCGTGATGGACCCGCCGGCGCGCCCACCCCCCACATTCTTCATGTCGGCGATGTCTGACTTGATCTGCTTGTCATAGGCCTCACCGAGGGGCATGCGCCAGGCGGCCTCGCCCACGGCAATGCCGGCCGCAATGATCCGCGCGGCCAATTCCTCGTCATTCGCGAAAAGCCCCGCATGCTCATGGCCGAGTGCCACGATGATGGCGCCGGTGAGGGTGGCGAGGTCCACCATGAAGGCAGGGTCGTGCTTTTCGATTGCGTAGTGGATCACGTCGGCCAGCACCAGGCGGCCTTCGGCATCGGTGTTGATCACCTCGATGGTCTGGCCGGACGCTGAGGTTACCACGTCGCCGGGGCGCTGGGCATTGTGGCCGGGCATGTTCTCGACGAGGCCGACGATGCCCACCACGTCACACTTTGCCTTGCGGCCGGCGAGTGCGGCCATCAGGCCCGCGACGGTGCCCGCCCCGGCCATATCCCACTTCATGTCCTCCATGCCGCCGGCGGGCTTGATGGAGATGCCGCCCGTGTCGAAGGTGACACCCTTGCCGATGAAGCAGAGGGGCTTTTCCGTCTTCTTCTTGCCACTTCCGTTCCAGCGCATGACCACCATGCGCGGCTCATTGATGGAGCCCTGCGCCACGCCCAGCAGCGCGCCGAAACCGAGCTTCTTCATCTCCTTCGGTCCCAAGACATCCACGCCGAGGCCGAGCTTTTCCAAGCCCTTCAGCCGCTCGGCGAATTCCACCGGGGTGAGGATGTTCGCGGGCTCGGAAACGAGGTCGCGCGCGAGGAATACACCCTCGGCCACGGCCTTCATCGGCACATAGGCGGATTTGGTGGCCGTAGCCTCAGCCGTGGCGATGGTCAGTTTGGTGAGCTTGGGCTTGTCCTCGGCCTTCTCGGTCGTGCGATAGCGGTCGAAGCGGTAGCTGCGCAGCACGGCACCCATGGCGAGGCTTGCGGCCTGGGCGGCGCTCAAGCCATCGGCGGCGACGGTCGCATGCGGCTCGCTCGAAACCATGGGGAGCAGGTTGCCGCCGAGCTTTTCGATATCGGCGGACTCCATCGCCCCCACGCCGATGACCACCAGCTTGGTGATGCCCCCCTGCGGCGCCCAGAGTATCACGGACTGGCCCTTCTTGCCCTTGAAGGCAGCGGCTTCCAGCGCGCGGGTCAGCCCGCCCTCCATCACGGCGTCAAGCGTGGCGGCGAGGCCGGCCAGGGCCGCACCTTCGGCAAGCGGCAGGACCAGGGCGCCGCTTTTCGGCAAAACGGGCTTGGCGAAGGCGATGTCGAGCATGGAGTTTCCGTTCCGATCTAATAGATTATGCATAAGATAGGCGCTGCCTCGCATTGCGTCATCCCGGGCCCTGGCACTAGAGGTTTCGACATGAATCACGCTGATCTCCTGGAACTCGCCGTCGGCCTCGCTCGGGAGGCGGCCGAGGCCATCGAAACCATTCGCCGCGCTGGCTTCGCCATTGAACGCAAGGGCGATGCGAGCCCGGTCACCGCCGCCGACCGCCTGGCCGAGGGCATCATCACCGAGGGGCTTTTGCTTGCCATGCCGGGGATTCCCATCGTGGCGGAGGAGGCCTGTGCCGAGGGAGCGATGCCCGACATCGCCGAGCGCTTCTGGCTCGTGGATCCCCTGGATGGCACGCGCGAATTCGCCGATGGGCGTGACGAATACGTGGTCTGCATCGCGCTGATCGAGGCGGGGCGTCCTGTGCTCGGCGTGCTGGCGGCCCCGGCCCATGGCACCATCTATGGTGGCATCGTGGGGGATGGCGCCTGGATCGAGGAGGCTGGCACGCGCCGCCCCATCCACGCGCGCCGCCCGCCCGCCGAGGGCCTGCATCTGCTGGACAGCCGATCACACCGCGACACGGCCGCGACCGAGGCGTTCTGCCAAGACCTGCGCATCGCCCAGACCACGCGCTTGGGGTCCGCGCTGAAATTCGCCTGGATGGCCGAAGGCCGAGCCGATCTGATGCCGCGCCTTTCCACGGGCATCATGGAATGGGACACTGCCGCCGGACAGGCCGTGCTTGAAGCGGCGGGCGGGCGCGTGCTGGATTCCGCCGGAGCGCCCCTGGCCTATGGCAAGCCGGGCTACCGCAACGCCGGCTTCGTGGCCTGGGGCAGGCAGTAGCTTTGTTGCCCCACCGATTCACGTCTCCAGGCTTCGCCCTCCGCCGATCGGAGGGGGTGTTGCCCCACCGATTCACGTCTCCAGGCTTCGCCCTCCGCCGATCGGAGGGGGTGTGACCGCCCTTCTGGACGACCCGCTGGATGCCGCCGCCCTGTTGCGCGCTGGCGCGCTGGTCGCTTTCGCCACCGAAACGGTTTACGGTTTGGGTGCTGATGCCCGAAATGCTGCAGCGGTTGCCGCAATCTTCGAGGCCAAGGGCCGGCCGCATTTCAACCCCCTGATCTGCCACTTTCCCGACGCGGAATCCGCCTGGGCCGAGGTGCATACCAATCAACGCGCATTGGCGCTGGCCGCCGCCTTTTGGCCTGGCCCGCTGACGCTTGTGCTGCCCCGCCGCGCCGATTGCCGCATTGACCTTCTGGCAGGGGCAGGGCTCGATACTTTGGCTGTGCGGGTGCCCGCCCATGAAGGGGCACTGGCCCTGCTGCGCGCAGCCGCCACGCCCATCGCAGCCCCTTCGGCCAATCGCTCCGGCCGCGTCAGCCCCACCACTTCGGCCCATGTGATGGCAGAGCTGGGCGGGCGGATCGCGGCGGTGCTGGAGGGGGGGGATTGCGCGGTCGGCCTCGAATCCACTGTGCTGGATTTGGCGGGCGGGGGTGCTGCGCTGCTGCGTCCGGGCGGTGTTCCGGTGGAGGCGATCGAGGCGGTGATCGGCCGGGTGGGACGCTCCTTGCCCATGGATGCCGGGCCGGTGCCTACACTGCGCAGCCCGGGCATGATGCTTTCGCATTACGCGCCAAGCCTGCCGTTGCGCCTCAATGCCGCGGATGTCGCGGGGGATGAGGCGCTGCTGGCCTTTGGCCTACCCATTACTGGCGCGGCGCGGGTGTTTCAGCTCTCCGAGTCGTGCGACTTGAACGAGGCTGCCGCGCGTCTTTTCGCCGGCCTGCGCGCACTGGATCAGGCGGGGCTGCGCGGCATTGCCGCCATGCCGGTGCCAGGGGAGGGTCTTGGGCCGGCAATCCGCGACCGGCTTGCCCGCGCGGCGGAGCCGCGGGACTAGACGTTTGCGGCGGAGCCGCGGGACCGGACGTTTGCAACGGAGCGGCGGGACTGGAAATTTGCAACGGAGCGGCGGGATTGAAGGCTGAATCCCCTTAGCGGGGCGCCACGCGGTAGTGCTCCTGCTGCTCGCCCCGGCAATCGCGCTTCAGGGTAGCCAGCCGTACCGAATTGTGCGTGTGGCCAATTCGGTTTTGCAGAGCAATGGCCTCATCAAGCGATTGGTTGAACCCTTCGCATCCTTCAAGGCGGTTGATCACCACAGGGCTTGTTGATGCGGTCGTTGTCGAGACCGAACTTGACCTAGATTGAAACCACTGCATCAGCGCGAATCCGCTCACAGCGAAGACGACGATGATGAGAAGACTGACCAAAAAGCGTCGGGGTGCCATGGGATAGTTTCCAGTTTGGAAAAAGAGCTACAGCATACTAGCAGGCACCGCACGTCCCGAAAATCAAGTTTCTGATATTTTTTGGATGAATCGCGATCCTAGCCGTACAGGCCGCCGTTGGTTTTGGCCTGTGCCCAGGAGTTGGCTATAACGATCCATGCCCGATGATCACCGCTCCAGCGAAGCTGCCCGTCAAACGGTCCTCGATGCCTTGCGCGCCTGTCTCGGGCCGTCGGGAATTCTCACTGACCCGGCCGATCTCGCCCCTCATCTGGCCGATTGGCGGGGGCTGTAT
>JBBRVI010000206.1:0-6536 GCA_038247025.1 Acetobacterales bacterium | reverse complement strand
CTGCCTGTCAACATCGCGGTCCTCACCGTGAGTGACACGCGCGACATGAGCTCGGATCGCTCGGGCGAAACTCTGCAAGGGCGGATCGAAGCCGCCGGGCACCGTTGCATCGCGCGCGAAATCCTGCGCGATGAGGCGGATGTCATAGCGTCCAAGCTGCACGCCTGGATCGAAGACCCGCAGGTTGATTGCATCATCACCACCGGGGGGACGGGCATCACCGGCCGCGACGTGACGCCGGAGGCTTTCAAGCGCGTGATGGAGAAGGAAATCGAGGGCTTCGGAGAATTGTTCCGCATGCTCAGTTACCAGAAGATCGGTACCTCCACGATGCAGTCCCGCGCGATCGGCGGGGTGGCGAAGGGGACCTACCTCTTTGCACTGCCAGGCAGCACGGGGGCCTGCAAGGATGCCTGGGATGACATTCTGGTGTGGCAGCTCGATGCGCGACATCGGCCTTGCAACCTGGTGGAACTGATGCCGCGGCTGATGGAAAAGTAAGCCAGGACCATCAGCCAGGCAGCGTGACACGCACGCGAAGCCCCTCCCATTCACCCGTCTCCAACGCGAGGCCGCCGCCATAGGCCGCGGCGATATCCTGCGCGATGGCGAGACCCAACCCCGTCCCGCTGAGCGCCGGGTCCAGACGCACGCCGCGTGACAATGCCGCACGCCGATCCGTGGGGACGATGCCAGGCCCGTCATCCTCGATGACCAGGATCACGCCCTTGGCGGAGTCCTCAGCCCAAAGTCGCACCCGCGTCGCTGCCCATTTGGTCGCGTTGTCGAGAATCGAGCCCAGCAGTTCCAGAAGATCACCCTCATCGGCGGCCAGAGTGAGGCTTTCGGGCACCGACACCTCCCACGACAAAACCTCGCCCCGCGGGCCGCGCGCCAGGGCATGGGCGATGCGGCGTGCCAACGGGGCCAGGGCAATCCGCGCAGCAAAGTTACCAGGGCCATGGATATGCGCGCGGGCCAGCTCTCGCGCCAAGCGTGCCTCCATCCGGGTGGTCACAGCCCGCATGTCCCGCGCCGCCGTAACCGCGCCCTGCGCCTGCAGATCGCGGGCCTGGGCGTCGAGGAGTGCCAGCGGCGTGCGCAGCCCATGCGCCAGATCGGCTGCGCGTTCCCGCGCGATCCGGGTGCCACGGCGCTGGGCTTCCAGCAGAGCGTCGAATTCGGTGGCGAGGCCTTTCAACTCGGAAGGGAGCGCCCCGCCCAGCCTCTCGCGCCGGCCCGCGCGCAGCTCCGCCAGCGCCTGCCGGGCGCGGCCGATGGGGTGCAGCGCGATCATCCCCTGCGCCGCCGAGGCCACAAGCATGACCAGCGCGAGACCGGCCAGAACCGGAAGAAGTTCCAACAGGAAGGAGGTCTTGGCGGCCTGCAGCACCTTGCGGTCCACCGCGACAACCACGCGGTAGGCCACGGCTTCCATTCGCCGCTCCAGGGCGATCATCTTGCCGCCCTCGGGTCCGCGAATGATATGGCGGTGCACCTGCCCCGCGCGCAATTCATCGGCATCCAGCGTCAGGGTGGCCCCGGCCAGCGAGGGCGAGCGAATGACCTCGCCCGTGCGGTCGTGGCGGACCTGCCAGTAGAGGCCGGAGAAGGGTTCCAGAAACCGCGGGTCGGGCAGGGGCGCCAACTCCAAGCCCTCGGCCCCGTTCCCGGCCATGAGTCCGCGCGCGAGGAAGCGCAGATCAGCGTCGAGCTGCGCTTCCATGCTGCGCTCGACATGCCGCTCGAAAAGGCCCTGGAGGGCGCCGCCCAGCGTCAGCATCACGGCCAGTGTCATCACCAGCCCGGTCAGCGCGAAGCGGGCGCGCAGTGAGCTGGTCATGTTTCTTCGCCTCCGATCACATAGCCATGCCCGCGCCGGGTGCGGATGGCGCCCGCACCGATCTTGCGGCGCAGCCGTGCGACCAGGGCTTCGACCGCATTGTCCGCGCGGTCCGCTTCATCGGCATAAAGGTGCTCCATCAGCTCGGTCTGATGCACCGCGCGGCCGGCATGATGCAGCAGATAAGCCACCAGGCGGAACTCCAGCGGTGTCAACTCCACCGGCTGTCCCGCGCAGGTCAGGCGGCGGGCGCGGGTGTCGAGCGTGAGATCGCCCGCCTGGAGCAGATTGCCCGCAGCCCCCGAAGCCCGGCGCAGGATGGCGCGCAGGCGGGACAGCAGCTCCTCCATGACGAAGGGCTTGACCAGATAATCATCCGCCCCCGCATCGATGGCCTCCACGCGCGTCCCCCAATGCCCGCGCGCTGAGAGCACCAGGAT
Organism: Acetobacterales bacterium; assembly: GCA_038247025.1. Classification (GTDB taxonomy): domain Bacteria; phylum Pseudomonadota; class Alphaproteobacteria; order Acetobacterales; family Acetobacteraceae; genus Roseococcus. Next base: position 4,253 of record JBBRVI010000206.1, on the reverse strand, counting down.
GGGAAACCGCAGACCCTCGCCACGCCAGCGACGCAGCAGGGAAAGCCCGTCAATGCCGGGCAGGTTGAGGTCCAGGATGGCGGCGTCGAAGGGTTCGATGCCGCCGCGCTCCCAGGCGGTCTCGCCATCGGGCGCGTGTTCGGCGGCGAAGCCGGCGCCATGCAGGGCGCGCAGCAGGTCCCTGGCGATGGCCGGCTCATCCTCGATCACCAGAACGCGCATCCCACCTCCATACCCGCCCCTTCCTGACATTGCGCTGACAGTGGCCGTCAGCCTGACGGGGCGCCGGCCCCTTATGCCGCAACTCAAAGACGGAGATGCGCATGAAGATCGGTCAGAAGATGACCGCAACCCCCTGCGGGATTTGCAGCGGGGCGGAGCGCGAGGTGGTGGCCACACGCGGCCGCGGCATGGCGCCGCTGGTCACGGTCATCTGCACCGGATGCGGCCTGGTGAGCCACGCCGAACGGCCCCATGAGGCCGCGATGGCCGCTTTCTACGCCACGCGCTATCGCAGCGAATACAAGGGCGACTTCGAGCCCAAGCGCAAGCACGCCCTGCGCGCCCTGCGCGGAGCCATGGCGCGGGCGAGGCGGCTCGCGCCCATGCTGCCAGCGGGCGCGCGCGTGCTGGATGTTGGTGCATCCTCGGGCGAGTTCACGCATGTCATGGCGGAGGCGGGTTTTGCGGCGACGGGCGTCGAGCCCAATTGGGGCTACGGCGAATTCGCCCGGCTTAGCTATGGCGTGGAGATCCATCAGGGCGGGCTGGACGATGTCGCTTTGCAGGCGGGCCGCCTGGACCTCGTCACGCTCAACCATGTGCTGGAACACCTGACCGACCCCTGGGCCGCGCTGCGCCGTGTCCATGCGGCCCTGGCAGAGGGGGGGCTCGTTTTCATCGAGGTGCCGAATCTCGCCGGGCTGCGCAAGCAGATCGCGAACACCTTCCACCAGGCGCATATCTGGAACTTCACGCCCGAGACGCTGACGGCCCTGGCCTGGCAGGCGGGCTTCACCCCGCGCGACGGCGAGAGGGGCGACAGCACATCGCTGGTCCTGCGCAAGCACCGCAAGGGCGATGCGCCGCCGCAGGGCGCAGACGCCGCCCTGGCCGCGAAGCTCATCGCGCAAATGGCAGGGGAGCAGACGGCGGCTGCCTATTTCCTCTCAGCGGCACCATTCACCCGCCGGTGGCAAAGGCTGCGGCGCAATATCGGCGAGCATTGGGTGACGCGGCGCCACGCCACCATCCGCGAGATGGCGGAGGCGCTGCTGCACGAGGCGGGGCTTGAGCCGGGCTCGCCCTGGGCGGGGCGCCATGGCTGGCGCATGGGCGGCCAGAATCAGCCGGCGAATTCACCCGCCACGCGCGCGAAGGCCTGATCCAGCCAGGGCATGAGTGCCGCCACATCGGCGCGCTCCACCGTCGCACCGCACCAGATGCGCAGGCCGGGCGGTGCGTCGCGATAGCTGGCAACATCCAGCGCCACGCCCTCGGCCTCCAGAATGGCCGAGAGCCGGGCCGCCGCGCGCGCCTGCTGTGCGCCGTCCAGCGCTGTGAACCAGGGTGCGACGATGCGCAGGCAGACGCTGGTGCAGGAGCGCGTGGCCGGGTCCTCGGCGAGGAAGCGCGCCCAGTCGCTTTGCGCCACCCAATCCGCAATCACCGCCAGATTGCCCTCCGTGCGGGCGATCAGCCCTGGCAGCCCGCCGACACCTTCCGCCCAGCGCAGCCCATCCAGCGCATCCTCGACGCACAGCATGGAGGGGGTGTTGATCGTGTCGCCCTTGAAGATGCCCTCGATCAGCTTGCCGCCCTTGGTCAGCCGGAAAATCTTGGGCAGCGGCCAAGCCGGCTTGTGCGATTCCAACCGGGCCACGGCGCGCGGTGAGAGGGCCAGCATCCCATGCGCCGCCTCGCCCCCCAGCACCTTCTGCCAGGACCAGGTGACGACATCGAGCTTGCTCCAGGGCAGGTCCATCGCGAAGGCCGCCGAGGTGGCGTCGCAAATGGTCAGGCCCTCGCGCGTGTCACTGATCCAGTCAGCGTTGGAGAGCCGCACGCCGGAGGTGGTGCCGTTCCAGACGAACACGCAATCGCGCGCCGGGTCCACGGCGGTGAGGTCGGGCAGTTGGCCGTAATCCGCGCGCAGCAATCGTATGTCGGAGAGCTTCAACTCGGCTGTGATGTCATGCGCCCATTCGGCGGAAAAGCTCTCCCAGGCCAGCACATCCACGCCGCGCGCACCCAGCAGGCACCACAGCGCCATCTCAACTGCGCCGGTGTCCGAGGCGGGGACGATGCCCAGGCGGTAATCCTCCGGCATGCCAAGCATGGCCTTGGAGCGCGTGATGACCTCGGCAAGTTTCGCCTTTGGGGCGGCGGCACGATGGCTGCGGCCGAGCAGTGCGCCCTCCAGCGCGGCGAGCGAGAAGCCGGGCCGCTTGGCACAAGGGCCGGAGGAGAAACGGGGATTGGCGGGTTTTTCCATGCGTCGTTTCGTGGCATGGGCGGCGCCGGCTGTCACCACCACACTCCAGCCTTCGGAGGCAGCGCATTCCGGCAAAAGGGAAGTCGCGCCCTGCAAAAGCCGAGCAATCTCGCGAGACGCTGAACCACCGGGCCAAGCCACCGCCCGATCGTTCAGGCCGGGCCGTCCGGGGCCAGGATGTCGGCCAGCGCCAGAACCGACATGCTGCCATCCACCTGGAAGGCCACGCTGCGCTCATCCTCGCCATTCCATGCGCGGCCCACCACGGCGCCGATCACGGGCAACCACGAAGAAGCCGCCAGGGCCGGTGTGATACGTGGCATGAGTGTGCCGCGTTCATCATGCAGCCCCAGAACATGCCGCACCCAGATCCCCTCGCCAATGCTGGATTCATCGTCCGGGGCCTCACGCGTCAGGATGCGAAGGAGTTCCCGAACGCGGCCATCGGTCCGGGCGAGACGGTCAAGCCGCCAGGGCTCGTCATCGGCATTATGGGCGGACATTGCAGGATAGACTGGTCTCACGTTGAATTCCTCGGCTGCGGGAGGTCAGCAGCGCTGATGGCGCCGGCTGCCACGATGGGGAGAGACGGAGGATTTGCCGGCCCAGAACATCATTCTGCCTGATCTGAGGGCCAGATAACACCAATCTATGCGAAAATATGCATCACAGCCGCCAATACAGCGTGCAATCTCCGCAAGCGGTGAGACATGGCGTGGATAATGCTCAGGATTCGCAGTCGGGGCGTTCCGTCACCAAGCTCAATCGGCCAACGCGCGCGGCGCGCGTAAAAAAGGCCAGGCTGTCTGTGCTCTTGATGGGATGGCAAAATGCGTGGGGGCGGGATGGAGGCCCGCTTCTTGAGGATGGCGGGAATTGAATGGCCGCTACTTGCCCCGTTGGACACAGGCTTGGTTCACCCCGTCGGCGAGAGGATAGGGGCGGGCCTCGATCCGGAAGGCTTTTCACCTATGGAATTGAACGGGCTTCGGGGGATTGGGTGATGGCGTCCGGGCGCGGCAGGTCACGGAAATAGGCCACGACCGTGCCTTGCAGCTTCATGGTCAGCGGCAGGCCGTTGCGGCCGACCTGCTTGCCCATGATCAGGCGCACCCAGCCTTCGCTGACGCAATACTCGTCCACATTGGTCTTCTCGACGCCCTTGAAGATGATGCCGATGCCGCGCTCCAGCGCGGCGGCGTCATGGAAGGGGCTTTTGGGATCGGCCGCCAGGCGGTCGGGGGGTGTTTCGGGTTTGGCTGACATGGGGGTTCCTAGACCGGATCGTGCGGCATTGGCCATGGCGCGCGCTTGCCCTTATGTCTTGTGGCATCCAACAGCCCCGGTGCCGCATGACCCGTTTTCGCAACTCCCCTGGCATCCGCAGTCCGCGCGGCCTGGAGATCACCTGCCGCCAATGGACCACCGAGGCGGCCATGCGCATGCTGATGAACAACCTCGATGACGAGGTGGCCGAGCGGCCGGGCGAGCTGGTTGTCTATGGCGGGATCGGCCGTGCCGCGCGCGACTGGGACAGCTATGAGCGCATCGTCGCCAGCCTCAAGACGCTGGAGGGTGATCAGACGCTGATGGTGCAGTCCGGCAAGCCCGTCGGCGTGTTCCGCACCCATTCCGATGCGCCGCGCGTGCTGATCGCCAATTCCAACCTGGTGCCGGCCTGGGCCAATTGGCAGCACTTCAACGAGCTCGATCGCAAGGGCCTCATGATGTACGGCCAGATGACGGCCGGCTCCTGGAT
>JBBRVI010000205.1:0-6543 GCA_038247025.1 Acetobacterales bacterium | reverse complement strand
TTCATCTTGAATACACGAGATCCACGAGATTTGGTTTGCAATCAATTTCATTGGAACCTCGTTCACCCCAACCCGGACGAGACGGAGGATGAAACGGCAAGGCGGCGTGACAGCCTGCGCCAGGAAGGTATAGATAGTTTCGCCTTGCGCGCCAATAATAGTAAATACTATAGTTCTTTTATAGAAATTGTCTGCCGCATTCCGCCGGATAAGCGCATTTTCGTCGGCTATGCCATGTATTGCCTGCATTTTGACGTGGTCCTGACCAGACTACTTGGCTTCTTCGGAGTGCCGGCGCATTCCCTGAAGCGTAGACAGCTGAAAAGGATCAACGCCGAACGCGTCGAAAATCTGGACAACAACCCCTCATGGATTGGCCATCAGTGGGCAGGTGCTGATCGCGGCCCCGGGCGTTACAAGCTTGAACTTGAACCGCATACCATTCGCATCCTCACGGAGCGCTACGCCTGGTGCCTCGAATTTCTGCGCCTCATGGATGATCCGATGGTCGTGTCCTCCTACGATTGAGGGCGCTGTCCCGTGAGGTTCGCCAACAACCTCACGGGTTGTGCTCTGCCGCAGCGACGTCACGTCCGCCGGATATTCCAAAACAGCGGCGGTTGGCCCTTGAGCAGGCCTGAAAGATTCCGACGGTAACAGGTCGGCTGGTAGTACATGCCCGTGGGCACATAGGGCACCTCCTCAAACGCGATGCGCTGCATCTCCTCCACGGCGCGCTGCTCGGCCGCAGCGTCCGCCGCGTTGAACCACGCATCGCGCTGCGCCTCGATGGCGGGAATGGTGGGCCAGCCTGGCCAGGCCTGGTCGCCATGGCCGCGGATGGCGGCATGGCTCGACGGGTTCCAATGATCCACGCCGGACCAGAAGGTGAAAAAGCCCGACCAGCCGCCCTGCTCCAGCGGATTGCGCGAAGCTCGGCGCGCCACCATCGTACCCCAGTCGGTCGAGACCAGGTCCACGTTGAAGCCCATCCGGCGGAACAGATCCGCCCCCACCAGCGTCGCCGCATTGATGGAGGAGAGGTCCGTCGCGTTCAGCAGCACGAGGCGCGAGCCCGTGGCACCCGCCGCCTGCAATTCGGCACGCGCACCATCCAGGCTCTTGCGTAGCCGTTCGAGGCCGACCTGGCTGCCCGAGGGGCTTTCGGGAGCGAAATAACCGATGCCCTCACGCCGCAAATTCGGCTTGCCCTCCACGCCAGCCGTGCCGATCACCGCGGTCATGAAGTCCATCTGGTTGATGGCCGTCAGTACGGCGCGGCGTACGGCAGGATTGTTGAAGGGGGCGGTCAGGTGATTGGGGCGGAAAATACCGATCAGCCCCGTCTCATTGATGATGTCCACGCGGACATTTCGCGCAGCGCCGCCGCGCAGGAAAAACGGGAACAGGTCCGCCGTGGGCTGCTCCCACCAGTCAATTTCGCCCGATTGCAGGGCGGCCGAGGCGGTGGCGGCATCGGGCATGATCAGCCATTCAACGCGGTCGAAATGCGTGACCTTCCCCCCCGCCGTCATCGAGGGCGCGTCCTGACGCGGCGCGTAATCGGCATTGCGTGTGTAGGCGAGGCGCGAACCGGGCACCCATTCATTGGCGACGAAGCGATAGGGGCCACTGCCCACCGCCTCGGTGATGTTGGTGAAGGGGTCCACGCTGGCGAGGCGCTCGGGCATGATGAACAGGCAGCTGGTGGTCACCTTGCCGAAGCATTCCAGCATCTTGGGGAAGGGCGCGTTGAGCCGGATGGAGAAGACGCGGTCGCTCTCCTCGGTCATGTCCGCGAGGCGCGCCAGCAGCACCTGGCCGAACGCGTCACGCCGGCCCCAGCGGCGGATGGAGGCGATGCAGTCCCGCCCGCGCACCGGCGAACCGTCATGGAACTTCAGCCCATCGCGCAGGGTGAAGCGCCAGAGCAGGCCGTCATTCCAGACGACATGGCCCTCGACCATCTGCGGCTGCGGGCGGAATTGCTCGTCCATGCCGTAGAGCTGGTCATAGACCAGGAAGGCGTGGTCGCGCGCCACGAAGGCCGTGTTGGTGAACGGGTCTATATTGGGGAGATTGGCGTGCGGCACATAGCGCAGCACGCGCGCCTGGGTGGGCTGCGCCATCGCTGGCGCGGCCAGCGTGCCCGCCGCCACACCGGCCAGAACCTGTCGTCTTTGAATCACGTTCGTTCTCCCGCTGGTTTGTGGCCGAAGCCTAGCAAGGGTTCGCCCCTCGTCTCTACCCATACCGCCTTCATCTGGAAATATTCCGCGAGTCCCTCCACGCCGGAGGAGCGCCCATGGCCTGAAGCGCCAAAGCCACCAAACGGCACCGAGACATGAATGGTGCGATAGCCATTGATCCAGACCGTGCCCGCGCGCAGTGCGGCCGCCACACGGTGGCCCCGCGCGCCATCCCGCGTCCAGACGGCGCCGGCCAGGCCAAAGCGCGTGGCATTGGCCAGGCGGATTGCGTCGGCCTCGTCCTGGAAGCGCTGGACGACGACGACGGGGCCGAAGATTTCCTGCGTGACGGCCGCGGCATCCTCTGGCAGCCCGTCCAGGATTGTGGGCGCCACGTAGCAGCCCTCGACCGGCGCGGTGGCGGCGTAAACCCGCGCGCCTGCGGCACCTGCGATCATGCCGCGCACATGCGCGCATTGCCTGGCATGGGCGATGGGGCCGATCTCGGTCGCGTCGTCCAGCGGGTCACCGATTCGGATGCGTCCCATGGCTTCGGCCAGCGCGGCCACGAAGCGATCGGCGATGGAGGCCTCCACCAGAAGCCGCGATCCCGCCACGCAGGATTGCCCCGAACCGGCGAAGATCGCCTGCTGAGCGCCCTGCACGGCGGCGGCGAAATCCGCATCAGCAAAGACGATGTTCGCACTTTTGCCGCCGAGCTCCAGCACATGCGGCAGGGTGCGCGTCGCACACAGCGCGGCCACGCGCGCGCCCGTCGCGGGGCCACCCACAAAGCAGAGCTTTTGCACCTCGGGCGCTGCGATCAGCGCCTCGGCCTCCTCCGCACCCCCCGCCACGACGTTGAGCGGCAGCCCCAGGCCATGCGCCAGTTGCGCAAGGCGCAGCGAGGTGACGGGCGTGAATTCGGATGGCTTGAGCACCACAGCATTGCCCACCGCCAGCGCCGGAAAGGCGTTCCAGCCTGCGGTGAAAAGCGGTGCGTTCCAGGGCGTGATGGCGAGGATCACGCCGTAGGGCTCAGGCCGCAGATAGACCAAATGGCCGCTGGGCACGTTGGTGGTGCGGCCTTCGATCTTGTCGGCCCAGCCGGCGTAGTATTCCGCCATCTCGGCGACGCGCGCGACCTCGGCGCGGCAGTCGCGGATGGGCTTTCCGGTGTTCGCGCATTCGGCGAGGGCGAGTGCATCGGCCTCGGCGCGGATGGCCGCGCCCAGCGCCCAGAGCCGCCGCCCGCGCTCGGCCGCGGGCAGGGCGGCCCATTGCGGTGCAGGCCGGACGGCCGATGCGGCCAGAGCCGCGCCCGCCAGGGCGTATTCCGCGAGCGGCGCGCCCGTCACCGGATCGGCCAGCGCCATCAGCGAGCCCTGCCCCGGATGAGCCGTGCCGGCGATGATCGCGCCGGGAATTGTGCCGCCAAACCAGGCCTCCAGCGGCTGTTGCAGCGCATCGCGCGCGCGGCTCATGCCGCGAGGAGCCGGAAGTAGCGCGGGATATGCGTCCGCCCGCCTGCCAGCCCCATCAGGTTCCGCAACGCCTTCCCCCATTTCAACACGAATGACCCGAAATTCTTGCGATGGCGCATTTGGAGCGCGATCAAGGTTTTGGACAAATCCGGATCGGGCACCATCCAGCCCGGGGCCGGCAGGGCGCCATACAGCTTGAGTCGGCGCGCCAGCACGATGATGCCCAAGCCGCGAATCCGATAGGCCCGCCGTGCTGCGCGAAAGATCAGCCGCCGGAGTTGCTGCAAAGGGTGGCGGGGCCCGAGATCATGCAGTGCTTCCAGCAGATGCTCCCAAAGCCCGGCATGGGTCAGGCGGCGGAAATGCCGCGCGACGGTGCCGGCCGCGCCATATTCGGGCGGGACCTCGCGCCAGGGGGCGTCGGTGGCGATCAGATGGAAAATGCCATTCATGCGGTGGCGCAGATCGGCCAATGGGCGGCCTTGGGGCGCGTCATGGGCGAGATAGGGGCGCAAGGCCTCCCATTGGCGGTCGGTGAGGTGGGTGAAGGGGATGCGCTGGAACATGCTAGGAATTTATACAGAAATGGGCAGGAAAATCAAGGAAATTGGGGAGCCACGGCCTCCCAGACCCCTGCGGCAACGAATAAGGGGGCGCGGGGGAAAGATTTCCCCCGCTCTCTTCACGTCTCAAACATCGCTGCCGGAACCCGATTGAACTCTTCCTCATCCACCACCGCCGAGCCCTCCCAAGCCGCCGCCGCCGCCGCACAAACAGAAAGCGGCGCCCCCACCTCCGCCGCCAGCGCCAAGGCAAGCCGCACATCCTTGCGCATCAGCCCCGCCGTGAAGCCGGAATCAAACGCCCCGCTGGCAATCCAGCGCGGCCAGTTCACCTCCGTCGCGGCCGAGCGGCCGGAGGCGGCGTTGATCACGGGCAGGATCGCCTCAGGGGGCACGCCAGCGGCGGCGGCCATGCGCAGCGCCTCGGCGGCGGCGGCCAGATGCGTCGCCACCAGGAGGTTGTTCGCGAGCTTGGCCACCTGCCCTGCCCCGCTCTCGCCCACATGCATGATGCGCGTGGCGAGCAGCAGCAGGGACGGCCGCGCACGCTCCAACGCGCGCGCCGAGCCCCCCACCATCATGGCGAGGTTGCCCGAAGCCGCGCCAGCCGGGCCGCCTGAGACCGGCGCGTCGAGATAGGCCACGCCCACGGCATTGGCAGCATCAGCAAAGCGCCGTGCGGCGGCAGGCTCCAGCGTCGAGGTATCGGCGATGACCCCACCCGGCGGCATATGCGGCAACAGAGCGGACAGCACCGAATGCACCGCAGTTGCGTGTGGCAACGAGAGGAGCACGAGCGGCGCGGCCGCCCCAGCGGGTGATGCGCAGGCGCCCGAACCTGCCGCTTCGCGCAGCTTTGCATCGAGGTCGAAGCCAAGCACCACCTGCCCCTGATCGCACAGCCGGCGCAGCATCGCCCCACCCATCTGCCCCAGGCCCACAAGACCGATCATCGCACCCTCATCCCACCGTCGCGCACACCATAAGCCAGCGCCGCAATTGCGCCACGCGGGGGGCTGAGAAGCCGAGCATGCGAAAGATCTTCGAACAATTCCTCCGCTTTGGCGTGGTTGGCACGGTCGGCTTCCTCGTGGATTCCGCGGTGCTTCTGTCCATGATGGCGCTCGGTCTTGGGCCCTATGGCGGGCGGGTGGTCTCATATCTGGCGGCGGCGAGCACCACTTTCGCGCTCAACCGGGCCTGGACGTTTCGCGGTGCAGGTCGGGAACAACCTGTTACAGCGCAATGGGGCCGCTTCGTTTTGTTGAACCTGGTGGGCTTCGCGGTGAATTACGGAACCTACGCCGCGCTGGTCGCGACTTCGCCACTGGTGGCCGAATATCCCGTACTGGGAGTGGCCGCAGGCTCGGTCGCGGGAATGTTCATCAATTTTGGGCTGTCGCGCCGTTTCGTCTTCCGCGAGTGATCGAGGATCGCGGGAATGGTCGGAGTGAGAGGATTCGAACCTCCGGCCCCTGCGTCCCGAACACAGTGCTCTACCAGGCTGAGCTACACTCCGGCGTTGCAATCCTTTACCAACGCGACGCTTCCTCGGCAAGCGGGGCTATGGGAGTATGGGAGGCTTGGAGATATGCGCCGTGGCATTCCGCCAGCGCCAGACAGGAGACGCAGCATGAAGCTATGGCTTGCAGGATTGGGTTTGGTTGCGATGATGGGCGGTGCTGTTGCGCAGACTGACCTGGCTCGTGTTGTCGCTGAACGTCGGGAAGGCCTCAAGGCTATGGGGGTGATCTTTACCGCGGTTGGGGATACGGCGCGGGCAGGCGGTGATCCCCGTGCGCTGGCGCCGCGGATCGCGGAGGTGGAGGCCTTCTTCGTGGGCTTTGGCGCCCGCTTCCCCGCCGGCACGCAGCAGGGCGCGCCCGGCATCGAAACACGCGCATTGCCCGCCATCTGGACGGACCGCGCCGGCTGGGACCGTGCCGAGGCGGCGCTTCTCCCTCGGCTCGCGGCACTGCGTGTTGCAGCGGCCTCGGGCGATGTCGCGTCCTTCCAGGCGGCCACGCAGCAGGCGGGCGCGGCCTGCGGCGATTGCCATCGCCCCTATCGGGCGCGCTGAAGCTTCGCCAAAAGCGCTGCTTCGCTTTCGCGAGGCAGGAAGAAGAAGGTGAAGATATAAGGCTCCGACGCCGCGAAAACCGCGGGGTCGGGGCTGGCCACCTGCATCGTCGCGGCATTGAAGCTGGCCAGCGGATGCAATGCGCCGGCGTGCCAATACCAGCCGCCATAGCCCAATGATTCCAGCAGCGCGGGAACGTCGCGCGTGCTGGCGGGACGATGCCGCTC
>JBBRVI010000204.1:0-6578 GCA_038247025.1 Acetobacterales bacterium | reverse complement strand
CTCGAACCAGCGCCCGGCAGGGGCTTGCGCAGGACGAAGGATGCGCACCTTGCCCAGCCCTCCCATCCAGGGGCTGTAGAAGGTTGCCGGTTCCTGCCCTGTGCCTCCCCAGACGTACATCAGTGCGCTGCGTGGCAGAGTGTGGCTCCCCGCGCGCGCTTGCGCGATGGCATGCTGCGTCCGTTGCCAGACAGTGGATCGCGTCGGCCAGCCCTGGAAGCCGACTGTCACCGATATGGCGCGGTCATCGCCGCCGCGTCTGGTCAAATCCGTGGCGGGCGGTGCCGCCTCCACTCGCCAGCGCCAGGTCAGGCAGGCGGGCACTCCCTCGACCCGGCGCCAGACGAAGCTGCCCGTGCCCTGCGCTTCGATGGCCATTCCGTCAGCCAGTCCGCGGAATCTCGCGGGCCGGATGCCGTCATATTCCGCATGCGTCCAGCCGGCTGCGGCCAGCACGGCCTCCGTCGCCGCGCGCGCTACCCCAGGGATGGCCAAGGGGGGCGTGGTGAGAGCCAGTGTGACCGAGGCCAGCATGGTGCGACGTTCCATGCCTGGTGACATGGCGGTCATTGAGGGCCACGCCAAGGGAACCCGCCTCATCTCTGACCTTCAGATCGCCGCCAGAGCCGGCAGCGCGCATTCCGCGGCCATATTGTGTCTTCAGGGACACAACCAGAGGCGCTTCCAATTCAGCCCACAAGAAAGCGCGTCAACAGCCAGGCCAGTCCAAATCCGCTGACGGCTGAGGCTGCGACCTGCCAGGGCAGGGTGGTGGAGCCTGCCGCCCGCTGAAGCAGCGGCCTGGGCGGGATGCGGAGTTCGTCTCGGGAAGGACAGTTGGCGCTCATGAGGGGAGGAAAACACGAACAAAAGATAAACTCAAGTCTCTTTTTCTCTTTTTGTTCACTATCTCCGATTCGCATTAATCATCGTGTTTGCGCGCTTCGGCGCCACCCGGTTCCCCTGGCAGCGCAAAACCCGAGATCGCCTGCCAGACGCGCAGCACGAAGGCGTCGTCCCTCCCACCCTGCCCAATCGCGCGTTGCGCCACAAACAATTGGAGAGCCTGCGCCGCCAGTGGGACGGGCAACGCCACATCGCGCGCCATGGCCTCCACGAGGCCTAAGTCCTTCACGAAAATGTCTCCAGCGCTCAATGGCGTGTCATCCCCCGCGAGAACATGGGCCATGCGGTTCTTGAACATCCAGGAGGCGCCTGCAGCACCATTCACGACGCCATAGACGGTGTGCGGGTCCAGCCCCGCGCGCAGCGCCAGTGCCATGGCCTCGGCCGCTGCCGCGATATGCACCCCGGCGAGCAGCTGGTGCACCACCTTCATCGCCGCCCCTTGGCCTGGCTCGGTGCCCAGGTTCCAAACCGTACCCGCCACCGCGTCCAGCAGGGGTTTGGCGGCGGCGAAGGCGGCCTCGCTGCCGCTGGCCATCACCGTCATCCGCCCCTCGCGCGCCGCCACCGCGCCCCCCGAAACCGGCGCATCGAGGTAGAGCAGGCCCCGCGCGGTTCCCTGGGCCGCCAGGCGCTTTGCGTCGCCGGGCGCCATGGTGGCGGAGCAGATCACCACGCCACCCGGAGCCATCCGGACCGCAGCGCCGCCATCGCCAAACAAAGCTTGCTCCGCCTGGGTTGCGTTCACCGTCAGCACGAGCACCGCTTCCTGCCCGGCATCCAGATCAGCGCCGCGCGCCACGGCGCGGTTGCCGAAGGCGTTGCGCGCAGCCTCGCTGGGGTCCACTCCCGTCACATCCAGGCCTCCGGTGAGCGCGGCTTTGGCGGCACCTCCCCCCATGCTTCCCAAGCCGATCACCGCACAGCGCATCCCGCATTTTCCCCCATCTTGGCCGCGCCCGGCCCCGAGGTTCAGCTTGGCCCCCTCGGCGGTGCTTGCAAAGACGGGCGCATCTCGCTTGCCGGGTTGGATTCGCTGGCACATCCTTCACGGCGATGAATCCATCGGCAATCCGGACCCGGCTCCCCACCCTCTCCCTTCTGGCCCTCCTCCTGTTCGTGCCAATCGGCGCCAGCGCCGCCCGGGTGGAGGAAGCGCGCCAGGCTGGACAGGATTTCATCCTGATCCTCGGCGAGATCACGCGCGAAACACAGACCAGTTTCCTGGAGGCCCTGTCCCGCGCTCCGCGTGCGCGGATCGTGGTTGAGGGGCCCGGCGGCCAGGTGATCCCCGCACTCGATATCGGCCGGACCATCCGCGAGCGCCGTCTCACCACGCTCATCCCCGAGCGCGGCATCTGCGCCTCGTCATGCGGGTTGATCTGGCTGGCGGGCCAACCGCGAGATCTCGCGCCCAGTGCCGCGGTGGGCTTCCACGCCGCGGCCCTGGTCTCGCCCAGCGGTCGGCGCAGCATCTCCGCGCCGGCCAATGCCATCATCGGCGGCTATCTGCGCGATCTGGGGTTTGGCGACGAGGCGATCTTCGAGATGACGCGCGCGCCACCGCGCGGGATGAACTGGTTTGGCCCTGCAAGGCTTGCAGCGCTGGGCGTCACCTTCGGCACGTCTTCCGCCCTGGCGGAGCGCGCCATGCCGCAACCCCCCGCAATCCCATCACAGATCGCGCCACCACAGGTGGTGCCACCATTGGGACCAAGCCCCCAGACGGTCAGTCTGGACGGCCTCTGGGAGGGCGAGTTCCGCTGCGGGCGCGAGACACGGGCGGCGCGCATGTTGGTCTGGGCCGATGGCGGGCGCCTCGGTGCCAGCTTCGAATTCGGGCCAAGCGCGGCAAGCCCAAACCTGGCCCATGGCGCGTTCCAGATGCGCGGCAGCCGACTGCCCGATGGCAAGGTGCGCTTCCAGCCCGAGACCATCTCGGTCATCGCGCCGGGCGACGCACCCATCGCCCTCCTGGCCTGGCTGGAGGGCGGGCTGTTGCAAGGCGAGGTGCTGAACCGGCAGAACTGCGCGCCGGTCAGCCTCAGGAAGGCACGGGGCTGAGCGCCACACTCCAGCTTTCACGCTCGTTCAGCAACGCGGGGTCGAAACCGGCGAGGCGCTTGTAGTTCGCCGCCGTCTCGATCAACTCCTGCTCGCTGATCACCGCGTGCAGGTCGGTGAAGCCCTTGGGCGCACGGCGATGCACCTCCTCCAGGATCAAATCCGGCCCCAGCGCGCGATTGGCCAGGGTCAGCTTTGCGGTTGGCGGCCGACGCGCTTCCTCATAGGCGGCAAGCCCCTCAGGCAAGTTGCGCGCACACGCCAGATGCAGTGCCAATTGCCGCGCATCCAGAATGGCCTGGGAAGCACCGTTGGAGCCGATCGGGTACATTGGATGCGCCGCATCGCCGAGCAGCGAGACGCGCCCTTCCGTCCAGCGCTCCAGCGGGTCGCGGTCCACCATCGGGTATTCCAGCACGTGCCCGGCGTTGCGGATCAGATTCGGCACGTCGAGCCAGTCCCAGTTCCAGCTCTCGAAAGCGGGCAGGAAACTGTTGCGGTCAGCTTCGCGATTCCAGTCCTCACGGTGGAAACCCTGGGAAACATCCACGCGCATTTCCGCGATCCAGTTGGTCAGCACGCGCCCATCGGGCAGGTGCTTGATCGGGTAGCAGACGAATTTCTGATCGTGGTGCCCGGCCTGCACCATGGTCGCCCCCGTCAGGAAGGGGGCCGCGATGGTGGTGGCGCGCCACAGCACCGCCCCCTGCCAGGATGGCGCGCCCTCATCAGGCGCGAAATGCCGGCGGATTGCGGAGTGAATGCCATCCGCGCCGATCAGCACATCGCCGCGCGCCGTAGCGCCATGCTCAAAGCGGGCTATCACGCCTTGCGGGTCCTGCTCAAAGCCCATCACGCGATGGCCGGTGCTGACCTCAATGCCGCGCGCGCGGCAGGCCTCGGCGAGCAGCATCTGCAACTGGCCGCGATGAATGCTGTATTGCGGCCAGCGATAGCCGGCCGCCAGGCCGCGATCCTCGCGCCAAATCTCCTGGCCATGCGCGCTGATATAGCGCAACTCCCTCGTCGCCACGCCAGTCGCGGCAAGTTGCTCCGCGAGGCCCAGCTCCGTGAGTTCCCTTACCGCATGGGGGAGCACATTGATGCCCACGCCCAGGGGGCGGATTTCAGCCGTCGCTTCAAACACGCGCGGCGTGAACCCCGCCGCCTTCAGGGAAAGTGCGGCCACGAGCCCACCAATCCCCCCGCCGGCGACGAGGATCTCAGCCATGGATGGCCTCATGCAGCCATTCGCCCCAGACCAGGCAGGCAGCATCCTCACCACGCCGCGTGACGATCTGCGCACCGAGCGGCAGGCCATTAGGCCCCCTGCCGGCCGGCACCGTCACACAGGGGGTATGCAGCAAAGTCCAGAGCGCATTGAACATCGGATCGCCCGTGTAATCCGTGCCGGCCGGCGCCTCGCCCGGGGCGGCGGGGGTCAGCACGGCGTCATAGCCCGCGATGGCGTCGTTGAAGGCGAGCTGGGCGGCGGCGAAGGCAGCCCGGCCCTCCGCCAGTTTCGCGCGGGGTTCGCTCATGCCCCATTCCATCTTCTCTCGCAGGATGGGGCTGAGCTGGGCGCGGGCGTGGTCCATCTCCCAGGCCAGCGCCTCAGCGGATTCCATGTTCATGACATGCGGGTGCAGGGCCACCGCCTCGGTGAACGGCGCACCCAGTATGATGAGCGTGACTGTCGCGCCCTTGCTTCGTGCGGCTTCGGAGATGCGTTCCATCAGCGCGTCCGTCTCCCCCGTGGCGGCCACACCGGGCGCGAGCACCAGCGCCAGCTTCGGCGCCCGGCCCGCAGTGGGCAGGGCATGGTCGAAGCCGGTCAGCGCCGTCATGCCCAGCGCCACATCCGCGATGCTGCCGCCCATCAGGCCGATCGTGTCCAGGCTTTCGCTCATCACCTTCATGCCGGCCCGGTGCAGTGTGCCGTAGCTCGGCTTGAAGCCGACGGCGCCGCAATAGGCGGCCGGGCGAATGATGGAGCCCGCCGTCTGCGTGCCGAACGCCAGATGCACCACACCCGCACCAACAGCAGCAGCCGAGCCGGAGGAGGAGCCACCCGGCGTATGCGCCGCATTGTGCGGATTGGTGGTGGGTCCGGCAAAGCGCGTGGCGAATTCGGTGGTGACGGTCTTGCCCGCGACCACCGCACCCGCACGCCGCGCCAGCGCCACGCAGGCCGCGTCGCTGCGCGGCCGGTGCCCGCCCCAGATGGGCGAGCCGTATTGCGAGGGCTGGTCGGCCGTATCAATCACGTCCTTCACGCCGAGAAACAGCCCGGCAAGGGGCAGCTTGCGCCCCGCCTTCACCGCCGCATCCACCGCAGCCGCCTGGCGGCGAACCCGCGCTGGCTCGTGATGGGTGAAGGCGCGCAGCGCCGGTTCGCGCTCGGCGATGCGCGCGAGCATGACCTCGGCGAGGTCCTGGGCGGAAAGCCGGCCATCGGCGATGCGAAAGGCCGCCTCGGAGGAGGAGAGAGACGCTGGATTGATCATGGGGATGAGGCTAGATCAGAACCCGGCGCCGCGAAAAGGGCTCAGCGTGCCTCGGCCACGCCCTGGGCGATGAATTCCGTCAGCGCGCGCGCCAAGCAATCATTCAGCCGGTCGGTCAGGGCGGTGCGCTCGGCGCGTGGCGCCCGTTCCATGTCCACCACCGCGCTGTCCACCCAATGCAGCATCAGGTCATAACGGCCAAAATACGAAGCGCCGGACGCGGCCGCGACCAGGCGCAGCTTGTCCCGATACGGCTCGATATTCGTGTTGGACCGCAGGAAGCGCGAGAATTGCTGGTCCATGATGATCAGGTCAGCGCCCCGGCGACGGATGCGCTCGGCCCCCTGGCGCAAGGCCTCGCCCATCTCGTCGGGATCAAGGCCCCGCACGGCCTCCACCGTGCCGGCCTGCCACAGCACCAGGGAGGCGGTATCGCCGCCACCCAGCCCATCGCGCAGCAAGGCCAGGTGGTCAGTCACCGTCACCCCACGCCCGCCACGGACGGAGACATCCACAGTGCGCCCCGGGAAGCGCCCCTCCAGCAGCGCCTGCAAGCGGGCGGGCCAGGAGGCGTAGGGGCCAGAGGCGCCCGGGCCAGTGATGGAGCCAGAACCCAGCACCAGGACCCCCAGCGGGCCAAGTTGCGGGCCAAGTTGAAGGCCGGGCTGCAGGGCGCGCTGCACGGCTGGCATGGGCCGCGCCCCGCTGAGCACGTCATTCGGCACGTCGCAGACACTCGCCCCCGCGCCGACCGGCAGGGCCAGCAGCAGGCAGGCAAGGATCAGGCTGGAGCGCCACATGGCCATGAGTTAACGCTGCGGAACGGCGGGCGGCAAGCCCGGACTTGTAGGAGTGCGCTCCATCGCGCGCGACCAGGCAGCGAGCCGGGCCACCGCGTAAAGCGCCAGGAAGCAGAACAGGTTCACCGCGACTTGCATTGCCCAGCCATCGCCCTCCTCCAGCATCAGCCGCGCCAGAAAGGAGAGGAGAATGCCGAAGCAAAAGACCGGGAGGCTTTGCTGGCCCATCGCGGCGAATGGCCGCACCCAGGCCCCGCGGACCACAGCGCCGTCGCGGCCGACATGAGTGCCGATCAGGTAG
>JBBRVI010000203.1:0-6588 GCA_038247025.1 Acetobacterales bacterium | reverse complement strand
GGTGCGCGGCGACCTGCCCGCCTCCGCCACGGCCGCGGCCGCCAGAGCTGCCAGCCAAGGCAGCGCCAGTGCTGCGAGCACGGGCGTCACCAGCCCAGCCGCTTCAGTGCCGGCGAGCAGGCCGAACAGCTCGCCCACCTCGGCGCCGTGCAAGCCCGTGGGCAGCACGATCACTGCACCACCATAAAGAGTGCGCGACACGCGGTTCGTCCCAGCCTGCGGGTCGCCCGAAAAATGCACAGCCGAGATCAGCAGAAAGCCCAGCAGAAAAAATATGGGCGCCACCAGCCAAACGCCGACCACCGCAGCGGCAAGCAAAGAATACAATGTCGCAAACAAGCCCCAGTCCCGCAGCCTGCGCAGACCGTGGAGTTGCCGCGCAAACACGGTGTCGAGCCCGCCATGCGGCACGCCGAACAGGGCGATCGCGATCGCAACAGCCGTCAGCTCAATCCAACGCTCCGGCCGTTCCAGCAGCACGGATGAACCGGCCACCAGAATCGCCGCCAAGCTAAAGGCGATGCCTTGCCCAGGTAACCAGGCGGCAGCGCCTTTCTGGTTGTCGTCAGCAGATTTCGGGGTCCACTCGGGCCGTGCCGGCAAGCCTTCGCCTGGCAAAGGCCGTTCGTTGACCTTGCGCGTGGCTGTCATGCCGGTGCCGTGGCGGGCTCTGGCGCCTGGCGCAGGCCGCGCAGTAGCTCACTGGCGAAAAGGTTAAGCGGCAACGTGAAGCCCACTGCGGCGCAGTCCGCCACGCTGCCGCGGTCGCTGAGAAAGCGGATGGTGCGCGCTGGATCGGTGTCGCCGAATAATCGCGTGAACATCTCCGGCGCCCGCTCAGGGTGGCGCCTGACGACCTGCAGGAACAATCGGTCCATCGTCCGCTGCACCAGCGGATCGCGCTGATGTCCCTGGGGCGCGCCATTGACGGCGATCCTCGCGGCCGCCGACGTGGCCCAGGCCTGGATGCGTTGGAACGCGTAACCGCTGCTGGGCCGCGCGCCGCCACTCATCACGCCGGCGCGGCAATGGCCAGAGTCCGTCTGGGGTTCGGGTCGGGTCAGCCCCATCGGCAGAATACCGCTCTCGACACGGAGGAGCTGGACGGCAGCGCCGCCACAAATCTCGGCTACCGCCGCTCCCTGCAGGGCGGAGAACTCGGCCGCCACCATCGGTCGAGGCCCGAATACGGTGGTCTCAATCAGCGCTTCGTGGCGCGATAAGGGCAGCACATAGCGGAACAGGACGGTGCCCTTCGGCGCGGCTGCAAAATGCATCAGTTGCACGCTGGTGGGGTCGAACACTGGCGCCTCGCAGCGGATTTGCTGGCCGAGGAAAGACTGCCACAGTATCGCGTCACCGGGCCGCGGTGCCGCCGGCGGGCGGGTGTCCACCAAGCGACGTGCGACAAGCCGCCCACCATCGGTCTCGACCGCCCAGCCCGCCTCGCAGCGTTGCGGCGCGCCGATCACCCGCGTGCCGAGCTTCAACTGCACCGTGGCCGAGGCGGCGATGCGGGACTGCACGGCGTCATAAAAGGCGTTCGACTCCAGCATCTGGTAAGGCGTCCGCGGGCAGGTCACCATGACTGCGCGGTCCTTTGAGCGGATCGTCATGGCGCCCCAGGAGCGAGCGACGAGGCGTTCGTATCGGTGCGGCTCGAACCGCCAGAAGCACCAGGTGCGATCATTCACGTAATTGGGCCGAGCCTCGATGATCATGGTTCCCCCGGGCGTGGACGGCTGCTCCGCCAAGCGGTCGCCCAGGCTGAGCCCTGCACAACCGCCGCCCAGGATCAGGAGGTCCAGGTCAGCCTGCATGCGCGGTCTCCGGCGGGGGCGCAGCGCACGGCAACCCGCGAAGGGCCGCGTGCAACAGCGGATCATGCGGCCGCCCGGGGCGACGCAGGTCGGCGCGCCAGGGCGCGGAAAACATGGCCCGGCCAGTGATCAGCAGCTTGGCGCCGGGTGGTACCACGACGCGGCCCGCCCAGGGGTCGCAGCCGCGCGCACGCAGCCGCCAGCCGATCGCGCGGTAAAGTCGCAAAGCGGTAAGGATGCCGTAGCGTGCGCGGGCGGGCAGGTAACACAGGCCGTCCTCGCCGCTGCGGTAATAGGTGTCGGCGAGATCGAGCAGCGTGCCGACGCCGCGCCGAACCACCGGCTGCAGTGAAGGCACGGGCTGCACCAGTTGCGCTGGCTCAAGCTCGCCCACCAGGCTTGCCGGCAGATAACGGCGGCCGGCCTCAGCATCCGCCTGCACATCGCGGCAGAGATTGGTCAGCTGCATGGCGATCCCGAGGTCGATCGCATGCGCGCCGGCCCGGGGGTCGTGCGCGTCCAGGGCTGCACTCATCATCAAGCCAACCGTGCCGGCGACACGGTAGCAGTAGAGCAGCAACTCGTTGGTATCGGCGATGCGCACCGGGTCGAGATCACTGCGTACGCCACGGATGAGGTTGATCGGGATGGCCGGATCGATGTGGCATTGGCGCATCCAATCGAGCAGATCTCGTGTTCCAGGGTCGTCCGAGGCTCCGACTTCGAGCGCGTGTGCGATGGTATCGAGGGTAGACCGGGCCGCGTCTGGCGCTGGCGCTTCATCGGCCAGGTCGTCGATGTGCCGGCAGAAACCGTAGAGGCGCGTAGCGCGCTCGGCATGTGTGGCACCCAGGAGGCGTCGCGCGAAATGGAAACTTCGCCCTTTGGCGGCGAGGGCGCGATCTGCGGCGGCGTAGGCTGGCCAAACGACGGTGGTTTGCCTCTCCTGACCCGACGCCGGACGTTGTTCAGGCCGGATCGGCAGCGCCTGCTCGCTCGTCGCGCAAAGCGACAGGGCCGGTGCGCCGTTCACAGCCGTGCCATGCGCGCTTGGGCAAGTCGGCCGCGGTATCGCCCCGACCCCTGTTGCAGCTTATAAGCGA
The DNA here is from genome assembly GCA_038247025.1 of Acetobacterales bacterium. Lineage (GTDB taxonomy): Bacteria > Pseudomonadota > Alphaproteobacteria > Acetobacterales > Acetobacteraceae > Roseococcus. Next base: position 3,665 of record JBBRVI010000203.1, on the reverse strand, counting down.
GCGTGCGTGCCGCTTCGACGTCACACTGCGCAAGTCGCGGCGCGAAGGCCTCCGCTTCGTGGTCCAGCGGGGCAAGGGTGATGCGGTCCGAGCGCTTCCGCCGGAACAGGGCGAAAAATTCCTCAAAGAGCCAAAGCACGCAAATTACAGTCCGCCACGCGTCGTCGTGAAAGCCTTCGGACTTGAAGATCGTCGCCAGGCCACCCGGCTTGTCGCAACGGTCAGATAGCGTTACCTCATAATCGTTGGCGCTTTGCCGCAATGCTGTCGCCATGGCAACGAAAAATCCGCCGTTGACAATGGCGCGAGTTGCCCGTGGCGCGGCCAGGGGCTGAATATGGTTTGTCGATACTTCAAACGGCATCCAGCAGGCCCTTCAACCCGCGCGGCGTACACAGGCAGAGCCTTGCCGCGGGAATCCCGATCTCGTCGGGAATGCCGGCCGGCGGCTCATCCGGATGGGTAATCAGCACCGATTCGGCGCGATGGTCATGCGCTGCTCGGCGGAAATCGACCGGCAGATCTATGCATTTTCCGCGAAGCTTGGCGGAGACGGCCCCATTAGCAGCATCGAGGCATTGTCCGGGTTCGAGATCTTGCGCTTCAAAGCGGCTCGCATAGGCGACCGACATCAAAAGATTGCTCGCGGCTATCGCAGACGCGTGGCCATCCTCAGCCCAGATCGCGGGATTGTCGCGGTGGCTAGGCCTTCCGTGGATTAGATCGTCATGGATCAACGATGCCTGAAGCAACGCCTCGATGCAGCCGAAGACCACGAGCGAAGACATGTCGAAGCTGCCTGCAAGCTTGCGTGCCTCCTGGTCCAGGCGTGCAACGACACTATTGCCCCCAGTGCTCGAATGATGCGCGATGATATTCAGGATGGGCGACTTATCGTGGCCTTCCGCCAGACGGAGAAAATAATCCCCGACCTCCTCCTGAGTTAACATGGAGGCTTCGGGCAGCCTGACTTTGTCGAGCATCCGGGTCTCCTTATTCTGTAGTTTGGCCCGTTGGCTTTGCCGAAGAAACCGAGGTGAAGCCCCTGAAGCAAGAAGGGGCTTTATCCTCGATAAGCGATCAAGCTGATTGCTTCGCCTCCGAGCGGCTTTGGATGATGGCAACCTGCGCCAGCAGCAGCCCAAATACGGCCTTGGAGAGGAAGTCAGACAAGGTGTAGCCGAGTTGCCGCACAACGACCCAATCAGCCGACTGGTTGATGCCAGGGATACCGGGCACGAGATAGCAGAAGCCGTAGACGAACCAGGTCACGACCAGGAGCTGCCAAGAGCGCTTCATCCATGGACGCGCTGCTTCCGACAACGAAGAAAGACCCAGCTTTACGCTCTCATTTGCAACATAGAGGAGATAGAAGAAGACCAACCAACTGAGCCCGCCCCAGATCCAGAAACCCGATCCGGAACCTTCAACAAAACCTGCGACCTGCGGTTCATAATACTGTCCAATATAGCCGAGGATAATCATAGAGGCCCCGGCTATGGTCAGCTTGGCCCAACGTGAGAAAAACGCCGACCCAGTAAACTGGAGGACAATAAGAAATTGTGTTAAAAGCATAGGAACATCGATTAGCCAATTAGCGTAACGGTAGCCGTTAGAAAATATTTGCCCCTCGGCTCGTAGAAAAAGCATACGCTGGGCGTCGTAAATAAAGTTTGAATTCCACATCAGAAAAAGTAATCCGAGTTCTAGCGTAGCTGATACCATCACGACCCCAGAAATGTAGAAAGTACGCCGATATTTTAGTGTTACCTCGCTAGCAGTAACTGTAAAATAGAGTAACGATGCAGCGAATACAGCAAAAGTGAAACCGAAGGCGTGGCGTATCACCTCGTATTGCCAGTACTCGAACAGGAAAAAATTCTCATAATTTGGCATTATGCCGAACTCCTCGGAATGCTAGCAATTCTACCCTTTGGCTTTGGCGCTCTAACCAAGCAGGGTTACGTAGCAACCACACAATGCGCCCTCGGTTGCAGCAAGCGCGGCCCGGATGGTCTCTTTTATCTCACGAATCCCGTCATTTTTTATCGCCGGGCTACTGCGCTGATTCACTTATAACGTCGGATACGGCCGCTTCAGTTTGATGCGGGCATCGGCGATGGCGAAATGCCAGTCGGCCTTTGTGTGCTGGGCGTTGCGGAGTTTCTGCCGTGATGAGACTTCCCGGGTCAGAATTTCCTTGTCGGGGATACCCAAGGTCGCGCAGCTCGCGGTGCAGCCGCCTGGCCGTCAACTCTGGATAGGCCGCCACACGCTTCCGAAGGTAGGCATCAAACGCCGTGATCTTGCCAGTGCGCGGTGGCCGGGGACGATAGGCAGCCGGTTTAAGATTTCGCTGGATGTAGCGCCGGACCGTCTTGCGATCCAAGCCCGTCTGCCGGGCCGGTGCTGGCGGGGCATCGTTGCTGCACCTTTGACGTGGGCGACCGTAACAGGGTTACCCCACCGAGCCCGGCCGACTTCACGCTGGCCAATGTATTCGTGACGCTGCGCGCACGCTTCACATGGAGGTGAAGCCACTACAGAAGCCGCTCGGCCGGCGTTCGGTGACTTTGGGGCTGCTGGCGGTGGGTGCGGCACTCTCCAGCGGAGTCATGGTGGATCGTGTGGCGCCACAACTTATCACCACCGTGCGCAACCTGATCGTGATGCCGGGCCTTACGCTGGTCTTCTGCCTCTGGCTCGCGCTTGATCCGCTTCCCACGGCCATGGCGGTGCTGTTCATGGCACTGCCCATTGCCGCCACCTCCTGTGTGATGGCCCGCGCCAGCCATCCATGCGCTTCTATGATCTCCCCACTCACGGAGACCGCCTCTGCCTGATCAACGCATGATGAACGCCGCCATCATCGGCATGGGCGTCTGGGGCCAGAATTTGGTCCCCAGCGTCCACTACAACAGCGCCGCCATCCGCCTTGCCGTCGGCGCCACCCGCACGCCGGCCTGGGTCTTGGGCTTCGCCGAGCAGTATGACATCCGCATGATCGTCAGCTACTGAGGCCGCTTTGGCAGACCCGGCCACCGATGCCGTGCTGCTCGCCAGACCGCACATCAGCACACCGATCAGATCATCTCCGCCGCCCGCGCCGGCAAGCACGTCATCACCGAAAAGCCTCAGTGGCCGAGCAGGCGCGGATCGCGCAGGAGATCGGGCGGCGGGTGCACCGTTAGCCCGGTTCATGCGTTGTAGCTGAGAACCCGAACTCGGAGACCCCCAATGGCCACCAAACCCAAGCCCGGCGACAGCGTCACCTGGTCGTCCAGTCAAGGCACGATCAAGGGCAAGGTCGTGAAGGAGCAGACCTCGCCGACCCAGATCAAGGGCCACAAGGTCGCAGCATCGAAGGACGAGCCGCAGCTGATCGTGAAGAGCGACAAGACCGGCGCGACCGCCGCGCACAAGCCCTCGGCACTGAAGAAGACGCGCTAGCGAACTTCCGCCGGCGTGCTGGAAGTCCTTCAACGTGCGGCTCTTTCACCCGTTGCCACCTGCCAGTCTCCCCTCGCCCATCCCGGTAGGGACGCGGGTTTCCCCGCGCCCCCCGGACAGATCCGAGCGTGCGCTGCTAACGCACTCGGCTCCCACCTCGGGTGTTTGACGATGAAGCGTTGTTGCGGATACGGGTGCTGGACCCTGGCGGGCGG
>JBBRVI010000202.1:0-6604 GCA_038247025.1 Acetobacterales bacterium | reverse complement strand
GCATCATCGCTTCCTTGGGCGGGATCACGCCGGAGTGTGCGCTTCCGCCACCAGGCGGGCGGCCTCCTCGCCCTTCAGCTTGACGATGTCATCCTGGTATTTCAACAGCACACCCAGCGTGGCATCCACCGAAGCCGGTTCCAACTCGCGAGCATTGAGCGCGGTCAGCGCATTGGCCCAATCAATCGTCTCGGCCACGCCGGGCAGCTTGTAGTAGTCGCCCTCGCGCAGCTTCTGCACGAAGGTGACGACCTGGCCGGCGAGTGTTTCCGAAACACCGGGCGCGCGCAGCTTCAAGATGGCCTTCTCGCGCGCCGCGTCGGGGTAATCCACCCAATGATACAGGCAGCGGCGGCGGATGGCGTCATGCACCTCGCGCGTGCGGTTGGAGGTGATGATGACCACCGGCGGGGTCGCCGCGCGCAGCGTGCCGAGTTCGGGGATGGTGATCTGGAAATCGGCCAGGACTTCCAGAAGGAACGCCTCGAAGGGCTCATCCGCGCGGTCCAGCTCGTCAATCAGCAGGACGGAGGGCTCGCCCTCCAGCGCCTGGAGCAGGGGGCGGGCTTCCAGGAAGCGGCGGTCATAGATGGAGTTCTCGATATCGGCCGTGCTGCCCGAGACCTCGGCGAGCCGAATGGCCATGAGTTGGCGGGCGTGATTCCACTCATAGGCCGCGGCCGAAAGATCCAGCCCATCATAGCATTGCAGCCGCACCAGATGCCGCGGCAATTGCGCTGCCAGCACCTTGGCGATTTCCGTCTTGCCGGTGCCCGGTTCGCCCTCAAGAAACAGCGGCCGGCCCATGCGCAGTGCCAGGTGCACCGTTGTCGCCAACGCCGTGTCGGCCACGTAGCCTCCGGCGGCAAGCATTCCTGCCGTGGCAGCGACATCGGCGGGCATCATGAAGAGAGGAAGATCAGATAAAGCACCCAGAGCATCGCACCACTGCCAAGCCAGAAGAACAAAGGCATACCCAGGAACTCCGTAGGGATGAGAGAGAAGATCGAGATCGCGGCCGGTGCGGGGGCCAGCGGCGGGGCATCAGGTGTGCGGGGAGCCAGGCCCGCGGCGAAGCGGTTGAAGAACTGGTCGGCCATCTGCTTGGCCGTGCTGTCAATCAGCCGCGCGCCGAGCTGCGCCATCTTGCCTCCCACCTGGGCCTTCACATTGTAGCGCAGGATGGTCTCGGTCGGGCTCACCGCTTCCAGCGATACATCGGCGCCGCCCTTGGCGAAGCCCATGGCCCCGCCATTGCCCTCACCGCTGATGGTGTAGCTGGCGGGCGGGTTCAGGTTCTCCAGCTTCACCTTGGCCGTGAACTTGGCCGCCATGGGGCCGATCTTGATGGCGATCTTCGCCGTCAGGTCAGTCTCCGAGGTCATCTCGATGGATTCGCAGCCCGGAATCGCGGCTTTGAGGGCTTCGGGGTCGTTCAGCGCTTGCCAGACCAACTCACGCGGGGCGGCAATATGCCGTTCGCCAGACATTTCCATGGGAGGACTCCACCAGATATGCCGTTATTAGGCTTGGGCTTGCTGGGGTGCAAACCCCCCTGTTGACGCGAATTCTCAATTCGGGAAAGCGTGTGGCGTCTTTCGGGAGCCTCCTCTTGCGCTCAGCCCTCCTTGCCCTGGTTCTAATCGGCTTCGCACTGCCGGCCGAGGCTGCGGCGATGGATGGGCGGCAACTCAGCCTCGTTTGGACGCTGCCCTTCGCGGGTATCCTGCTGTCCATCGCGCTCATGCCTATCCTGGCTTCGGGCTTCTGGCATCATCACTACGGCAAGGTGGCGGCTTTCTGGGGGGCGATCTTCCTGCTGCCCTTCATGGTGGTGTTTGGCCCTGGAATGGCGATGCAGGAGGTCACCTTCGTGGCCGTGCAGGAGTACATCCCCTTCATCGTGCTGCTGCTCGCGCTCTACACCACGGGCGGCGGGGTGCTGCTGCGCGGGACACTGGTGGGAACGCCACTGACCAATACGGCGCTGCTGGCCATCGGCACGGTCCTGGCGAGCTTCATGGGCACCACGGGCGCCTCCATGCTGCTGATCCGACCCGTGCTGCGCGCCAATGAGCATCGCAGCCGCAAGGTGCACACCTTCATCTTCTTCATTTTCCTGGTGTCCAACATCGGCGGCAGCCTGACGCCCATTGGCGATCCGCCGCTCTATCTGGGCTTCCTGAAGGGCATCTCCTTCTTCTGGCCGACGACGCATCTGTTCCTGCCCTTCCTGTTTTGCGCGGTAATCCTGCTGGCCATCTACTATGTGCTGGACAGTGTGCTCTTTGCGCGCGAACCAACGCGCCCGGCCGACACCACGCCGCATGAGAAGCTCAGCATCGAGGGTTGGCCCAATGTTTGGCTGATCGGCGTCGTGGTCTTCGGCGTGTTGATCCAGGGCATCTGGAAGCCTGGCGATGTGCAGATCCTCTCGGAAACGCTTGGCCTTGAGCGCATTATTGCCATCGGAATCTTCCTCGGTGTCACGCTGGCTTCCATGCTGATCACCTCCAACGCGCTGCGCGAGGCCAATGGCTTTGCCTGGGGCGCCATGGCGGAGGTGGCGAAGCTGTTTGCCGCGATCTTCCTCTGCATGGGGCCGGTGCTGGCCATCCTCAAGGCGGGGAGTGAGGGTGCTGCCGCGGGGCTTGTGGCGCTGACCTCCGATGCATCGGGCGCGCCCATCCCCTGGGTGTATTTCTGGATGACGGGGGTGCTGTCCAGCTTTCTCGACAACGCGCCAACCTATCTGGTGTTTTTCAACCTGGCGGGTGGCGATCCGAATTACCTGATGACCCAGGGAGCGGCCACGCTGGTGGCGGTCTCTGCGGGGGCGGTTTTCATGGGGGCGAACAGCTATATCGGCAATGCGCCCAACTTCATGGTGAAGGCCATCGTGGAGGAGAGTGGCGTGCGCATGCCCTCCTTCTTTGGCTATGTCGCATGGGCGGCGATTTTCCTGGTGCCGCTATTTGTGCTGGTGACGCTCATCTTCTTTTGAACGACGCGGCGCGTTAGACTGTGTGCCTGTTCGAGGAAGGCCACAAACCATGCCCTATGTGATCGGCGCAGACATGCCCAGCGAACCCGCGGGCGAGCGCTTCCGCGCCCTGCTGGAGCGTCCGCAAATCCTGGGCATGCCCGGCGCGCACCTGGGATTGGCGGGGCTGCTGGCGAAGAAGCATGGCTTTGAGGCGCTGTATCTCTCTGGTGCCGCCATGTCCGCCTCGATGGGCCTGCCGGATCTGGGCATGATCACTGTGGATGATGTGTGCTTCTTCATCCGGCAGGTAGCGCGCTCCACGGGCCTGCCGCTGCTGGTGGATGGCGATACCGGCTATGGCGAGGCGCTGAATGTCATGCACATGGTCCGCGCCTTCGAGGATGCGGGGGCAGGGGCGGTGCATCTGGAAGACCAGTTGCTGCCAAAGAAATGCGGCCACCTGAACGACAAGAAGCTGGCCGGTGTGGATGAGATGTGCGCCAAGGTCGCCGCCGCGCGGCTCGCTCGCCGCCACCTCTACATCATCGCCCGCACCGATGCCGTCGCCAGCGAGGGGATGGACGCCGCCGTGGACCGCGCGAAGCGCTACCTGGATGCAGGGGCGGATGCGATCTTCCCCGAAGCGCTGACCACCGTAGGCATGTTTTCCGAATTTCGCGCCAGGCTGCCCGGTGTGAAGCTGCTCGCCAACATGACCGAGTTTGGCCGCACGCCCTTCCTCACGGCCGAGGAGTTCCAGGCGTTGGGCTACAACATGGTGATCTGGCCGGTTTCGCATTTGCGTGTTGCTGCAAAGGCCTGGGAACAACTTTATGCACAGATCGCCGCCGATGGCGGAGCGCAGAACGCGGTGGACCGAATGCAGACGCGTGCCGAACTCTACGAGACCATCGGGTATCATAAGTATGAGGAGCTGGATGCTAGCCTTGTGCGCACCATCATCCCGACGGCGATGCCGCAATAGTGGCGTGCGATCGTCCGGGCGCGCTTCCGCCCCGACGTGAATCGCCCGCCCGGCTTGGCGCGTGCGATCGTCCGGGCGCGCTTCCGCCCCGACGTGAATCGCCCGCCCGGCTTGGCGCGTGCGATCGTCCGGGCGCGCTTCCGCCCCGACGTGAATCGCCCGCCCGGCTTGGCGCGCCGCTTCTGATCGGGAGTGAGATTTATCGCGGCTCCACCTACGGCCCCAAACATCCGCTCGCCATTCCGCGCGTCTCCACCACCCTCGATCTGATTCGCGCGCTCGGCTGGCTCGACCCCGCGCGCTACCTCGACAGCCCGATGGCCAGCGTCGCCGAGCTCACCCGCTTCCACGACGCGGACTACATCGCCGCCCTGCAACGCGCCGAGGCCACCCAATCCATCCCGCCCGAGGATCGCGAGCGCTACCGCATCGGGGCCGACGGCAATCCGGTCTATCGCGAGGTGTTTCGCCGCCCCGCCACGAGTGCGGGCGGCGTTCTGGCGGCAGCGCGGCGCGGCGGGATTGTGCATGTGCCAGGCGGGGGCACGCATCACGGCATGCGCGCCCGCGCGAGTGGCTTTTGCTACGTGAATGATGCCGTGCTCGGCCTGCTGGAATGGCTGGACCAGGGACTGACGCGCATCCTCTATCTCGACATTGACGCGCATCACGGCGATGGCGTGGAACTCGCCTTCGCCGATGAGCCGCGCGTGGTCACCCTCTCCATCCATGAGGCAGGGCGCTGGCCCTTCACGGGCGCGACGCACTCCGCACCCCACGCGCTGAACCTGCCCGTGCCCCCCGGCTTTCACGACGCTGAAATGCGCGCTCTGCTGCATGGCCTGGTGCTGCCCCTGATCGCGCGGCTGCGCCCGCAGGCGATCATGCTGCAATGCGGCGCCGATGCACTGGAGGAGGACCCGCTTTCACGCCTCGCTCTGTCCAACAACGCGCATGTGGAGGTGATCCGTGCCGTACGCGATGCCGCGCCACGCTTCATCCTGCTCGGCGGCGGCGGCTACAATCCTTGGTCCGTTGCGCGCTGCTGGGCGCGGGGCTGGGCGGCGCTGAACGACCTCCGGGTGCCTGCCCGCCTGCCCGATGCGGCCGAGGCCATCCTGCGCAGCCTCACCTTTCACCGCGCCGCCGGCCGCAACCCGCCCGAGCATTGGTTCACCACGCTGGCCGATGAACCGCGCGAGGGCGCGATACGGCCGGAAATCTCGGCGCTTCTCGCCGAGGGCCTCGAAGCTGTGGCATGATGCGCTCCATGAAACGTCGCATCCTGCTTCTCCTCGCCCTCCTCGCGCCCCTGCTTGCACCCCTGCCGCTGGCAGCCCAGCCCGGTGTGGACCGCCCGCAGCCGCGCCTGCGCGAAGAGGCGCTGGTCATCGTCACACGCGAGGGCTCGCGCCACAGCTTCCGCACCGAAATGGCCGTGCAGTCGCAGGACCAGATGATCGGCATGATGTTCCGCACCAGCATGGCACCCGACGAGGCGATGCTGTTCGACTGGGGGGCGCCGCGCGAAAGCAGCATGTGGATGCGCAACACGCTCATCCCGCTCGACATGATCTTCATCGCCGCCGATGGGCGCATCCATCGCATCCATGAACGCGCCGTCCCGCAGAGCCTGGCCACCATTGACAGCCGCGGCCCGGTGCGCGCCACGCTTGAAGTGGCGGGCGGCACGGCGGAACGGCTGAACCTGCGCGTGGGTGACCGCGTGGAGCACCCGATCTTTCGAAACTAACCCCGGCGAGGGGCCACTGCGGCGCCTTCAATGCCATGCCGCGCCATGGCCTGCGCGATGAAGCCCGAGGCCTTCATCTCCTCCACGAAGTCTCGGAGGTAAGTCAGCCCCAAAGCATCGCGCCCGCCGGCCAGCCCCATGGCCTGCTCGATGACCATGAAGCGCCCTGGCAGCACCCGCAGTCCAGGAAAGCGCTGCGCATCGGCGTGAAGCTGCTGGCGCACTCCAGCGGCGACATCAATGGTCTGGCGCAGGAACTCCTCGACGACGGCCGGAAATGTGGGCACGCGCACCAGCGTGGCATTCCGGATCTCGCGCCGCAGGAACAGATCATAGGCGCTGTTGAAGCCGACCGCCACGCGAATGCCCCGCCGATCCACCTCCCCGATGGTGGTGATGGGTGAGGTGTCGGGCACCAGATATGTAGCCTCGATTTCGATATAGGGCGCGGTCAAGTCAATGCCCTGGCCACGGCTCGTGTCCACGGCGAAGAAGCCGATATCCGCTCTCTCGGCGCGCATCGTCTCCACCGCGCGCCCGGCCGAGGGCATGACAACCAGCTCGACCGGCAAGCCGAGCCGCCGTGCCATCTCCCGCGCGAGATCCACCGAGACGCCGCGCGGTGTCGGGTCACCCGGCGCGCGGCTGGCAAGGATGGGGTTGCCGACATTGATCACGGCACGCAGCGTCCCAGTCGGCGCGAGGGCGCGTGCGACGGCAGCGCTCTCCTGGGCAAATCCCGGTTCTTTGGAAAATCCAAGACCGGCGGCGAGTGCCGGAAGGGCAATGAGTGCAAAGCGGCGGGTGATCATGCTGGCCACTCCTGTCTGCAGGCGAGTGTGGTCGCGGGGATCAGGCAGGAAATGGTGCCCGGGGGCGG
>JBBRVI010000201.1:0-6655 GCA_038247025.1 Acetobacterales bacterium | reverse complement strand
TTGTCGCGCGCCGAAAGCCAGGGCAGCAGCGTCGCATCCTGAAAAACCAGCCCGGCATCCCGCCGCGGCCCCACCATGGGCTGTCCGCCGATGGAGATGCTGCCGGCCGTGATGGACTCAAGCCCGGCCAGCATCATCAGTAGCGTGGATTTCCCGCAGCCCGAAGGGCCGAGGATGGAGACGAACTCGCCCTCCGCGACGTCCACCGAAACCCCGGCCACCGCCTCGATCGGCCCCGCCGGCGAGGCATAGGTCTTGCGGACGCCGCGAAGCGAAATCATCCCAGCATCTGGCCGAAAGGTGCGAGGCGGATGCGTTGTGCGGCCCATTCCTCAGCGGTCAGCTTGATCTTGCCGGCGAAGCGGTTGGAGATGATCGCATCCGTATTGGGGCGCTTTGCGTCGGCCGGGGCGCCGAATTCCATCACGAGATCGGTCATCGCATTCCACTTGGCGATGTCGGTGAAGCCCAACCCGTTTTCGATGGCTTCGGGCACCAGCATGGTGGATTGCATCAGCCCCTGGCTGAGCCGCGCATTCTCACGCCCGCCCGAGGTGATGCCAATCTCGGGCACCTGGCGGATGAACATGTCCAACGCCCGCTCCGGCTCACGCAGCTGCAGGGCGGCGGCTTCCAGCAGCGCTTCGGTGATGGCTTCGGCCTGGGCCGCACGGTCACGCAACACTTCGGCACGGGTGCAGATCACATTGGCGTAGAAGTTCAGCCCGGCCGAGGAATAGGGGATGAAGCGGAAGGCCGCGTTCTGCGCCTGCATCACAGGGATGGTGGAGGAGCCTATGGCGGTGATCGCATCCACCTGACGGTCAATCAACGAGCGCTCCAGCACGCGATTATCCATCTGCTGGATGGTGACGGTGGAGAGGTTGATGCCTGCGCGGCGGGCGAAGGCGGGCCAGAAGGGGAATTCCGCGCTGGTCGGCACGGCGCCGATGCGCTTGCCCTCCAGGTCCTTAGCGGTGCGGATGGGGCTGTCAGCGCGCAGCGCGATGCCCATTGTCATATCGTAATTCACGGTGGCCATGCCGACCACGGGCAACTCACGCGCGGCGGCGAGAATCATCGGGCCGGCGCCGATGATGGCGTAGTCGAACTGCCCTTGCGACAGCGCTTGGGCAGCGGCGACGGAGCCAAAGCCGCGCGTCACTTCCACGTTCAGGCCGCGGCGGGTGAAGGCACCCATTTCCCGCGCGATGAAGGCGTAGGCGGTGGAGCCCTGGGCCAGCCAGGGCAGCGTCAGGCGCAGACCGGCCTGGGCACGCGCCACATTGGGGGCGGCAAGAAGGGCGGCGCCACCAGCGAGCGCGGAACGACGGGACAGCGTGACCATGGCGCAGGGCCTCCAGGCGATTTGTTTCAACGCCTCCATCTATGGGCATGCTGGTCGGGCCGCAAGCGCGGGCAGGTTCGTGCTCGGGGGAGTGGGAACGGTGGTGCACACAATCCAGGCAGGGACGCTTCCTTCCCGCCCAAATCCTCGGCATGGGATTTTGGTTGGAGGGCTGCCCGGACACCACCTTGGCGTGGCGCGGCACTTGCTAGGTCCACGCCAGACACGCCGGCGAATCCGCTGGCCCAACCGGAGGTTCCATGTCCATTCTGACCCGCCGCAGCCTTCCCGCCCTTGCGGTCACGATCCTCGCTGCCACGCAACAACGCGCTTCAGCGCAGCCCGCCGTACTCCCTGCCGCAATGCCCGCCGGCACGGTACGCATCATCGTTCCTTTCAACCCGGGCGGGATCAGCGACATTCTGGCGCGCTCGCTCGCGCAGCAGATGACGGTCGTGCTGGGCAATTCCGTGGTGGTGGAGAATCGCGCCGGGGCCAATGGAAGCATCGGCGCCGGCGTTGCCGCTCGCGCCACGCCCGACGGGCTGACCCTGTTGCTCGGCGTGACCGACACGCATGCGGTGAATCCGGCAGCGATGCGCAACATCCCCTACGATGCCGATCGCGATTTCGAGCCTGTGAGCCTGTTGACGCGCGTGCCGCTCGCTCTTGCTGTCGGGCCTTCGCAAAGCGGCATCGCCGATCTGCGCGCCTTCGTCGCCGCCGCCAAGGCGCGGCCCGGCGCGCTCACCTATTCAAGCTGGGGCGTGGGCAGCACCTCGCAGATCGCCATGCTGCGCATCGGTCTCGCGGCCGGCACTGAAATGTTGCATGTGCCCTTCACCGGCGCTGCGCCCGCGCAGCAGGCCCTTGCCGCGGGGCAGGTGGATTCCATGGTCATGCCGGCCGGCGCCGCCGAGGCGCTGGCACGTGATGGGCGCGTGCGCGTTCTGGCCACGCTTTCGCCCGAGCGCCTGCCGCTGCTGCCCAATGTGCCAACCTTGCAGGAGCAGGGCGTGGCGCTCTCGACCAGCATCATCCAGGCCATCTTCGCGCCGGGCCGCACGCCCGCTCCCATCGTCGCACGGCTCAACCAGGCCATGGCAACCGCGATGGCGACGCCAGCCATGATCGAGGTCTTCCGCGCCCAGGCAGCCGTGCCCGAACACACCACGCCGCAGGCCCTGACCATGCTCGTGAAGTCCGAGCAGGAGGCCTGGGGTGCGGTGGTGCGCAGTGAGAATATTCGTCTGGATTAGCGCGCTAGAGCATGTTCCGTTCGAAAGGGCTCACTCCACACGCACTAGCCTGTTGTTTTTCGATGTTCTTTATCCGTTCAAACGATTCCGTTTGAACGGATGATGCTCTAGACAGGTTGTCATGAAGACGACTCACCTGAATGCCGACGTTCTGATCATCGGCGCGGGCGGTGCTGGCATGTATGCCGCCATTGAAGCGGCGCGCTCGGGGGCCGAGCGCGTTCTGCTGCTTGACCGTAGCCTGATCGGCCGGGGTGGTGCGACCGTGATGGCGCAGATGACGGTCGCCGCCGCCGTCGGTGCCGGCGATCACTGGGAGCACCATTTGGCCGATACGCTCGCCGCCGGGCGGGGGCTTTGTGATCAGGGGCTCTCGGCGCTGCTGTGCGAGGTGGGCGCCGAATGCATCCTGGAGATGGACCAGTGGCGCGTCGGCTGGGCGCGCTCGGGCGAGGGCTTTGCTGCCGTGCAGGCGCCCGGGCATGACCGCGCGCGTTGCGTCTATGTGGATTTTCTCAACACCGGTCCTGCCGTCTCGCGCACGCTGCGCGCGCAGGTGCAGCGCGCCGGCTCCGCCATTCGTCGCATCGGCGAGCTGGCGGTGACCGATCTCGTTGTGCAGGATGGCGCCGTGACCGGCGCGGCGGGGCTGCATGTGGCGAGTGGCGATGCGATCACCATTGCCGCCCCCGCCACGATCATCGCCACCGGTGGGCTTACGCGCCTTTATGCACGCAACAGCGCGAGCGCGAATATGTCGGGCGATGGCTATGCGCTCGCCCTGCGCGCCGGTGCGACGCTGATGGACATGGAGTTCGTGCAATTCTTCCCCATCGGGCACCTGGCGCCGCGGCTCATCGGCATGGACCCGATCATGTGGGACCCGTTTCGCTATAAGTTGGGCGGGCGCCTGCTGAACGGTGCCATGGAGGAATTCCTGCCACGCTGGGGTGGCGACGCCGAGGATGCGCGCTACAGCACCACGCGTGACCTCGCGACCTACGCGATCACAAAGGAGAATGAGGCCGGGCGTGGGTCGCCCATGGGCGGGGCATGGCTGAGCTTTACGCATGTGCCGGAAGCGGAATTGCGCAGCGCATTCGGGCCGGTGGTTGATCGCCTGGCTGCCAATGGCATTGACCTCACGCGCGATGCCGTTGAGGTCTCGCCGATTGCGCATTACCACATGGGCGGTGTGCGGGTGGACCGGGCGATGCGCTCCGATGTGCCAGGCCTTCTCGCTGCGGGCGAGGCGGTGGGCGGCGCCAATGGTGCGAACCGCCTTTCCGGCAATGCCATTACGGAAGCGCTGGCTTTCGGGCGCATCGCCGGGCGAGAGGCGGCGAGGAAGGTGCGCGCGAACACCCGCGAGTTCTCAGCGGAAGGGCCGCTCGAACTGCTGCGGGCGAGCGCCTTGCGGCCCCTGAACACCGCAAAGCTGGTGGCGCAGTTGCAGCAGGTGATGTCGCGCGATGTCGGCCCCTTCCGAACTGGCCCTGGCCTTGAACGCGCTTATACCGCGCTGGCGGAGTTGACGGCCGAACTGGGCGATGCGCCACCGGTTGCGCCCGGCCAGCCCCATGATCTTGCCCGGCTCGACTGGTTCGATTTGCGCCAGATGCTGCTTGTGGCGGGTTGCGTCGTGACTGCGGCAGCGGCACGCGAGGAAAGCCGAGGCGCCCATCAGCGGGAGGATTTCCCTCAGACGCGCACCGAATGGCAGCGCAACCAACTGGTGCACGCATGATCCGCGCCGAGCTTCTGATCCAGCGCTCGGCCCCCGAGCGCGAGGAACGTTTCGTGGTGGAGTTCGAGCCGGGCGAATCCGTGTTGGACGGGCTGCGGAGACTGCGTGTGACGCAGGACGCCACCCTGGCCTTCCGCTACGCCTGCCTCAATGCCAATGCCTGCAAGGAATGCCTGATGCTGCTGGATGGCCGCGTGATCTACGCTTGCACCACACGGCTGGAGGCGCGCGAGATGCGCCTTGCTCCGCTGCCAAACAAGCCTCTGCTGCGTGACCTGGCGACCGTTATCGCGCCGCCGGATGAACGCTTGTGAAGCTCCAACAAAAAACCCGCCGCCAGATCAGGCGACGGGTTTGAAGACGCCAGCCGAAGCTTCGGCCAGCGGATGGCGGGCCTAGACCGAGTAGTACATCTCGAACTCGACCGGATGCGGCGTGTGCTCGAAGCGATACACTTCCGTCCACTTGAGTTCGATGTAGCTCTCGATCTGGTCCTTCGAGAAGACGTCGCCGGCCAGAAGGTAATCATGGTCGGCGGCCAGGGCACCCAGCGCTTCGCGGAGCGAACCGCACACGGTCGGGATGTCCTTCAGCTCTTCCGGCGGCAGGTCATAGAGGTCCTTGTCCATCGGATCGCCAGGGTGGATCTTGTTCTTGATGCCATCCAGGCCAGCCATCATCATCGCCGCGAAAGCGAGGTAGGGGTTGGCACCCGGATCGGGGAAACGGACCTCAACGCGCTTGGCCTTGGGGCTCGTCGCGTAGGGGATGCGGCATGAGGCGGAGCGGTTGCGGGCCGAATAGGCCAGCAGCACGGGGGCCTCGAAGCCGGGGATCAGCCGCTTGTAGCTGTTGGTCAGCGGATTGGTGAAGGCGTTCAGCGACTTGGCGTGCTTGATGATGCCGCCGATGTAGTACAGCGCCATCTCGCTCAGATCGGCATAGCCATTGCCGGCGAAAACCGGCTTGCCGTCCTTCCAGATGGACTGGTGAACGTGCATGCCTGAGCCGTTGTCGCCATAGATCGGCTTGGGCATGAAGGTGGCCGACTTGCCGTAGCTGTGGGCCACATTGTGGATCACGTATTTGTAGATCTGCATGTGGTCGGCCTGCGTCACCAGCGTGCCGAACTTGGTGCCAAGCTCATGCTGCGACTGCGCCACCTCGTGGTGGTGCTTCTCGCCGGCCACACCCATCTCGATCATGGTCGAGAGCATTTCGGCGCGCAAATCAACTTCGCTGTCCACCGGATTGACGGGGAAGTAGCCGCCCTTCACGCCGGGGCGATGACCCATGTTGCCTTCCGGAAAATCCTTCATCGAGGCACCGGGGCCTTCGATGCTGTCCAGGCTGAAATGGCCGAAATTGCCGCCGGTGCCGAACTTCACATTGTCGAACACGAAGAACTCGGCTTCGGGGCCAAAGAAGGCGGTGTCGCCGATCCCGGTGCTCTTCAAATACTCTTCGGCCTTCTTGGCGGTCGAGCGCGGGTCGCGATTGTAGCGCTGGCCGGTCGAGGGCTCATAGATGTCGCAGAACAGGATCAGCTGCGGCTTCGCGCTGAACGGGTCCATGCAGGCGCTGGCCGCGTCCGGCATGAGGATCATGTCGCTCTCGTTGATCGCCTTCCAGCCGGCGATGGAGGAGCCATCGAACATGATGCCTTCCTCGAAGGTCTCTTCCTCGATCGTCGAGACGTGCTGGGCCGTGTGCTGCCACTTGCCGCGCGGATCGGTGAATCGGAAGTCCACATATTCAACGCTGTTCTCCTTGATCATTTCCATGACCTTGGAGACGCTTTCGGGGGAATTCATCGCCATGTCGTCGCTATCCTGTTGCCTGCGTCCCTGTTGATATCTCCGCCCGGCCCCGTGTGTGGGATCTCCGGGCAGCCGCCACTTGCCAGCCAGGGACGCGCCCAGGGCCGGCGAGCGGCGAAACTGTCAGACCGCGTCTTCGCCGCGCTCGCCCGTGCGGATGCGGATCACTTCGGCGATGTCGGAGACGAAAATCTTGCCGTCGCCGATGCGCCCGGTCCGGGCGGCCGCCTGGATGGCCTCCACCGCGCGTTCCAGCATGTCATCAGCGCAAATCACCTCGATCTTCACCTTCGGCAGGAAATCCACCACATATTCGGCGCCTCGATACAGCTCCGTGTGACCCTTCTGCCGGCCGAATCCCTTGGCTTCCAGCACGGTCAGGCCTTGCAGCCCAATCTCGTGCAGAGCGTCCTTCACCTCGTCGAGCTTGAAGGGCTTTATGATGGCCTCGATCTTTTTCATCGCATCCAACATGTCTGTG
>JBBRVI010000200.1:0-6729 GCA_038247025.1 Acetobacterales bacterium | reverse complement strand
TCAGCCGCGCGGCGGTCGCACGGGTCGGCGCCAGCATGGGAATGCCGTCAATTTCGAAGAACGGGTCTTCATTGCCATAGGCGCTGAGCAGGATCTCACCGATCTGCACCTGGCCCTGCTGCACGCCGCGCTTGATCTGCGCCATGGGCATGAGGGAACCATTACTATGCATCTGAATTTGCAGGCGCCCACCGGTGGCGGCCTGCACCTCCTCGATGAACTGGCGGTTGTTGCGCGTGTGGAAATTGCCATCCGGATAGGGCGTGGCCATTTGCCAGCGCGTCTGGGCGCGGGCGCCGGTGATGGAGATGGCGGGCGCTGCCAGGGCAGTCGCAAGCAGGGTGCGGCGATGGATGATCATGGGTTCTCTCCCGGAGAGGCGTGCTATTCCGGTGATCATCGTCCAAGCTCCGCACTCGGCGCAAGCCCGCCATTTCGGGATCGCGGGGCTGTGTCGGCGAAGCTGCCTCACCCCTGGGCAGAAGGGGCCTCAGCTTTGGGCGCCGAGACCCTCCTTTGCCCCCTGAACGCCCAATTCGCCGGCTCAGGGGCGTCTCAGCCGGCTGTCGCCACGTATTGCTTCAGTTCCTCGGTTTCCTGCTCGGCCTCGGCGATGCGCGCCTTGACCAGATCGCCGATCGAAACCAGGCCGACGAGGGCGCCCTCGCCTCCCAGCACGGGCAAGTGCCGGACGCGGCGGTCGGTCATGAGCCGCAGAGCCTCCTGCACCGTGCTGCGCGGCGTCACGGTGTGGAGCACGCGCGTCATGAGTTGTCCGGCCGTCATTCGCATCACCGCCTCGCCCATCCCCGCCATGGCGCGGACGATGTCACGCTCACTGACAATGCCCAGGACCACGCCATCCGCCTCAACCACGAGAACGGCGCCGATCCTGTGCTGCGCGAGAGTTCGCGTGATAGAGGCCACGCAGTCGGCCGTGCGGACCGTAAGAACCTGGCTGCCTTTGCTGCGCAGGATGTTGGAAATCACCATCGCATTTCTCCTGAAGCTCCGGCGGGCATCCGAGCCATCCGGGCCATCCGGGCCATCCGGGCCGGCAAGACAAGTGCGACGTTGCGCCAACCCATGGGCAAGTTGCAATGAAATACCATGCTGCAACGCGGCAATACTGTGCGGTGCAACAAGCCAGGCTCTCATGCTGAATGCTTCGCCCCAGGCGCGTCCTGACGGCGTCCTGAGGCGTTTGGAGCCGGATAGTGCCTGCGTTTACTCAGAGCTGCCGGTCAACTGCGTCTTTACGAGATCAGCAAAGCGCCCCCCTTCAGCGATGAGCGAACGGAAGCTGCCGCGTTCGACAATGCGCCCCTGCTCGAAGACCAGGATCTCGTCCGCGTCACGCACGGTGGAGAGGCGGTGGGCGATGATGAAGGTGGTGCGGCCGACCATCAGCGCGCGCAGCGCCTTGGCCACCTTGGCTTCCGTCGCCGCGTCCAGTGCGCTGGTCGCCTCATCCAGGATCAGCACTGGCGGGTCTTTCAGCAGCGCGCGCGCGATGGCCAGGCGCTGGCGCTGCCCGCCCGAAAGTGAGGAGCCGCGCTCGCCCACCATCGTATCATAGCCATGCGGCTGGCGAATGACGAAGTCATGCGCCTCGGCCATGCGGCAAGCGCGCTCGATCTCCTCCTGGGTAGCATCGGCGCGGCCCACCAGGAGGTTGTCGCGGATGGAGCGGTTGAAGAGCATGCTCTCCTGAAAGACTACGCCGATGTTGCGGCGCAGCGCGTCCAGGCTGACATCGCGCAGATCATGCCCATCCAGCGTGATGTGCCCATCCGTCGGGTCCCAAAGCCGCTGCAGCAATTGCATCGCGGTCGTCTTGCCCGCGCCAGTCGTGCCCACCAGCGCGATGGTCTGGCCGGGGTGGGTGGTGATATCAATGCCGTTCAGGATGCGACCACTGGTGGGGTAGGAAAACCCAACGCCATCAAACCGCACATAGCCCTCTGCCCGGCCAATATCCTTCGCCTCCGGGCGTTCGGCCACGTTGCTTACCGTATCCAGCACATCAAAGAACTGCCGCAGCGAGGGTGCCGTAAAGAGCATGTACGAAATAAAGGCCACCGCCCCTTCCAGCCGCGCCACCAGCAAGGTGGCGAAGCCCATGAAGCTCACAATGTCGCCCACGCTTGCCTGGCCCTGGAGATGCAGCGCCGTTCCCAGCATGAAGATGAGGATGACCGTGACGGTGCTCGCCGCGCGGGAGAGCACGCTTGCCACCGCCCACCAGTTCAGCACTGGAAACTGATGGTCCAGCACTTGGCGCATGATGTCGCCGAACATCTTCGCTTCGCTGTTCAGGCGCGTGAAGGATTGCACGACCACCACATTGGACAATGCATCCTGCGCCGAGCCTGCCAGCTGCGTGTGGAATTGCTCGACCTTCATTTGTGCGGTCTGAGTTTTGCGCACGACGATGGTGGTGAGGATGGTGAAGACCACAACCAGCCCGATCAGCAGCAGCCCCAGCCGCCAGTTCAGCATCATGGTCAGTGGCAGCAGCACCAGCGCGCCGATGAAGGTGATCAGATGCTCGCGGAAGAAGGCCAGCCAGACACCAAAGAGGTTGTCGCACCCCATCAGCATCACTTTCATCAATCGGCCGGACTGAACATCGCCATGGAATTCCAGCGGCAGGGCCAGCACATGCTGGAAGTATTTCGACATCATGGTCAGCCGGTTGCGATGGGCCATCCGGTCCGCCAGAAGTGAGACGGCGACGTTGCAGCCGATCACGGCCAAGCCGACCGCCGTCCAGATGGCGAGCAAGGTGAAGGCTTCCGCCCAGACGCTGGTTTCCGTCATCCGACCCGAGCGCGCAAGGAGGTCAATCACCCGCCCGAACAGGACTGGTTCCAGGAATTGCAGTCCGGCCAACGCGATGGCCGCCGCTGTCAGCCCCAGCGCCACGGCGCGGTCGGGGCGCAGCAGCGCCAGCACCCGGAGGTAAACGCGGATGAATTCCATAGGGGGAAATCCTGAAGGGCTCTTGTGCAACGCCTGTAGCAACCGCAGGGATGCGCGCAAGTGGTGTTGCACTTGAACCTGGCAAGCGGCTGGGCCAGTCTCATTGGTAAAGAAAAACTCGGGAGACGTTCCAATGCGCATCAATCGCCGCACCGTGCTGGCCACCGGCATGTCCTTGCCGCTTATCTCCACTGGCGCCCATGCCCAGGCGTGGTCTCCCACGCGGCCCATCCGCCTCGTCGTGGGCTTTACGCCGGCGGGCACCACGGATATCGCTGCCCGCCTGCTCGTGGAGCCGCTTTCGCAGCGCCTGGGCCAGCAGGTCATCATCGAGAACCGGCCGGGTGCCGGGGGCAATCTGGGCGCGGACGTCGTCGCCAAGGCCGAGCCGGATGGGCACACCATCCTGATGCAGACGGTGAGTGCGGGGGCCATCAACTACCAGCTTTATGGCGCGCGCATGCCCTACAAGCCGGAGGATTTCGCGGCCATCAGCCTGGTGGTGCGCGTGCCCAACGCGATCTTCGTCAACCCCACCGTCCGCGCCAATACCCTGGCCGAACTGGTGGCGCTGGTCCGCGCCAATCCCGGGCGCATGAATATCGGCAGCAGTGGCGTGGGCACCTCGCTGCACATGACGGGCGAACTCCTCAAGCTCGCCGCCGGCATTGACCTCACGCATGTGCCCTTCCGCGGTGCTGGCCCGATGCTCCAGGAGATCATCGCCGGGCGGATCGAGGTGGGGGTGGACAATCTGCCCAGCGTCATCGGCCACCTGCGCGAGGGCCGGCTGCGCCCGCTCGCGGTCACCACCGCCACGCGCAGCCCCTCCCTGCCTGATGTGCCCACCACCGCCGAAGCCGGTTTTCCTGCGGTGGAGGCAACCGCATGGTTCGGCCTGGCCGGCCCCGCCCGCATGCCGCCTGCCGCCATCCAGCGCATCAGCACCGAGGTGGAAGCCATCCTGGCGGACCCCGCCATCTGGCGACGCTATGACGACCTCGGCGGCATGCGCGCGGACCTCGCACCCGGCGGCGGCAGCACCCCCGCCACCTTCGAAGCCTTCATCCGCGCCGAGGTCACCAAATGGAGCGAGGCGGTTCGCCGCTCCGGCGCCTCGGTGGAAGGATGAGCGGGCTCCACAGGCGCGCGCTGGTCGGCGCCGCCCTTCTCGCGCCGGGGGTGGCGAGTGCCCAGGCATGGGCGCCCACGCGCCCGCTGCGACTCGTCATTCCCTTCCCGCCGGGCGGCACGACCGATCTGATCGGCCGCATGGTGGCCGAGCGCCTTTCACCACGCATCGGCCAGCCAGTGATCGTCGAGAACCGGCCCGGCGCGGGCGGCAATATCGCGGGCGATTTCGTGGTTCGCGCCGAACCCGATGGCCAGACGCTGTTCTTCAGCTCCATCGGCACGGGGGCGATCAATTTCAGCGTCTATGGCGCGCGCATGCCCTGGCGTCCCGAGGATATGGCGGCCATCGGCCTCGTTACCCGCATGCCCAATGTGCTGATGTTGGCCAACCGCTTGGCGGCGCGCAACATGACCGAATTCCTGGATTTCGCGCGCGGCCGCCAGGGCGAGATCACCTATGGCACCGCCGGCATCGGCAGCTCCCCGCATATCTGCATGGAACTGCTGGGCCAGATCACCGGCATCCGCTTCGTGCATGTGCCTTTCCGTGGCTCCGGCCCCATGCTGACCGAGTTGATGGCGGAGCGGGTGGATTGCGGCATGGACAACATCCCCTCCGCCCTGCCCTTCATCCGCGACAACCGCCTGCGTGCCATCGGCATGAGTGGCGCCGCGCGCAGCCCCGTGGTGCCGGAGGTGCCCGTGATCGGCGAGACCATCCCCGGCTTTGAGGCCACCGCCTGGTTCGGCATGCAGACCTCCGCCCGCGTGCCGCGCGCCATCATCGAAAGGCTGGGTGCGGAGGTGGATCAGATCGCGCGTGACCCCGCCTTCCGCGCACGGCTCGCCGAGTTCGGTGCCGAGGGTCCCGGCCTGACGCCCGATGGTGGCACCAGCCCCGCCGCCTTCGAGGGGTTCATCGCCACGGAGATCCGCAAATGGAGCGAGGTGGTGCAGCGCGCGCAGGTGCGGGTGGAGTAATCCTTGCCTGATTGCCTGCGCCGGGAGCCATGTTGTTCATCCCGCAGGCAAATGGCTTGCGCCAGCGCGTGATGGGCGCGCAAGGCCCGGTTGACCGCGCGTCACGCATCCGCTTGATCCGACGGCAAGAGACAGGAGCGTCCCATGCCGGCCACCCATCGCATTCCCGCCACGCCCGAGACCATCCGCTGGGGCACCTTCGATGCCGCGGCGCGGCCGCTGCTGGAAATCGACAGCGGCGATCTCGTCATCCTCGAATGCGTCTCCGGCGGGCCGGAGGTCATGCCTGACCCCTCCACCGGGCTGGTGGTCCCTGCGCATCTGGCAGCGATCCATGCCAGCAACCCCCCGCGCCTGGGGCCGCATATCCTGACGGGCCCCGTCGCCGTGAAGGGCGCGATGCCGGGCGATGTTCTGCGGGTGGATATCGAGAAGATCGAGCTTGGTTGCGACTGGGGCTTCTGTGGCTTCCGTCCCCTGGGCGGCACGCTGCCGGAGGATTTCCCCTACAAGCGCATGCTGCACATCCCCGTGGACCGCGAAGCGCGCACCGGCCATGTGCCGATGGGGCCGGGTATCACGCTGCCTCTGGCACCCTTCTTTGGGGTGATGGGCGTGGCCCCGCCGGCCGATTGGGGCGCGATTTCAACCAAGGAGCCGCGCGCGCATGGCGGCAACCTCGACAACAAGGAACTCGGCGAGGGCGCCACGCTCTTCCTGCCCGTGCATGTGCCCGGGGCCAATTTCTCGGCCGGAGATGGCCACGGCGTGCAGGGCGATGGCGAGGTCTGCATCAATGCGCTGGAAATGTGCCTCACCGGGCATTTCCGCCTGACGCTGGAAAAGGGCGTGGACCTCAAATACCCGCGTGCCGAGACGTCCACGCACTACATCACCATGGGCATGCACGAAGACCTGGACGAGGCGATGAAGAAGGCGCTGCGAGAAATGATCGGCTTCATCACCAGCCGCAGCAATCTCAGCGCGGCGGATGCCTATCAGTTCTGCTCACTGGCCGTGGATTTCCATGTGACGCAGACCGTGAATGGTGAGAAGGGCGTGCACGGGCTGCTCAAGAAGGGCCTGTTGTTCTGACAGCGGCTCAATGGGCTTGGATGAAACCGCCCGCCATCACCCGGCCCGCCTGATACAGCACCGCCGCTTGGCCACGAGCGGCGATCCCTGGAACGTCCGGCGTGAGTGTCAGCCGCGCCCCGTCCCATTCCGCCAGCATGGGGGCCGGCTGCTCGCGCCCGCGCAGCTTGGCCTCGCAGCGAAATGCGCCTTCGGGCGGCGTGGTCAGCCAATTGACCTCGCCGACACTTATCCGCGCGCGGGCCAGCGCCG
Source organism: Acetobacterales bacterium (assembly GCA_038247025.1). Taxonomy (GTDB): domain Bacteria; phylum Pseudomonadota; class Alphaproteobacteria; order Acetobacterales; family Acetobacteraceae; genus Roseococcus. Next base: position 282 of record JBBRVI010000200.1, on the reverse strand, counting down.
CGCGATGCGCCACGACCACGCGCCGGCGGGGTGCGTCAATCTGCGCCACAAACAGCGCTTCCTCATCCTCGCGCCGGGAGAGACCCAGGCCCCGCCCCTGGCCGACGGTGTAGCGCGCCAGGCCTCGGTGCTGGCCCAGCACGTCACCCGCAGCATTGACGATCTCGCCGGGCTCCAACGCGTCGGGGCGGAATTTCCGCACCACATCGGCGTAGGAGCCGCTGGGGACGAAGCAGATATCCTGGCTGTCCGGCTTGTCGGCCACGGCCACGCCCAGGCGTG
>JBBRVI010000199.1:0-6920 GCA_038247025.1 Acetobacterales bacterium | reverse complement strand
GGCATGGCGCGCGAGAAGGCGGTGGTGGCGATGATGGCCACCAGCGTGCAGCCGGCCAGTAAAATCAGTGCAACGAAGATGCTGAGAAGTGTTTCGGCCATCAGCCGCGCGCTCCCTGAAAACCTTCGCCAAAGGCGAGCTTGGCGGCGATCAGCGCGAGTGCGGCACCCAGTACATAGCGCTGCACAGCGAGCCAGGCGGGCCGTGTGCCGAGGAAGCGCGCCGTGCCTGCGGCGCCGCGCACCAGCACTGCGTCAAACACGATGCAGACGGCGATCTGCACCGCGCCGAGGATGGCGCCTTGCAGGAAAATATTACCCGCTTCGGGGTTCAGGAAGGGCGGCAGGACTGCCACGTAGAACAACGCGACCTTGGGATTGAGCGCGGCCGTGGCGAAGCCTACCGTGAAGAGCTTGCGATCGGATTCCGGCGGCATGGAGCGTGGCGCGAAAAGCGGCTCGGCACCGGGCTTCACGCATTGCCAGGCAAGCCAGGCGAGGTACATCGCGCCGCCGATGCGCAGCGCATCCCAGGCATAGGGCACGGCAAACAGCGCCGCCGTGATGCCCGCCGCCGCGCAGAGCATGATGGCAAGCGACCCCGCCTGGCAGCCTGCCAGCGAGACCATGCCCGCGCGCGTCCCCTGCGCCAGCGAACGGCTGACGAGGTAGAGCATGTTCGGCCCCGGCGTGATGGCGAGGCCGAGGGAGAGGGCGGCGAATACCAGGAGGGTTTCGAGGGAAGGCATTACAACCTTTCTTTCAAAAAAATCCTGCCAGCAACACGCTCGATCCCAACCTTCGTTACCGTATGAGTACCGTCTCTATTTTTCTCTATGTATTGAAGGGCAATGAGAGACGGAAGTATTGCTTGATTTATTTTTATAACCACTTCATCTGATAGAGTATTTTTCAAAAAATCAGCGAATGATGAACGCTGTTTTTTCTCGCGACAAAACTCTATAAAACTATATAAAATAATGTCAACTAGTAAATTTGTTTGGTTTAGTGCGGAGTTAGATAAAGCTTTCTGTGATTCAGCGCGCTCTAATCCTATTTCAGTTAGTATAAACTTATCTCCAGATCTAAAAAGAGACCCATTGTCCTCAACGAGTTTTTCGCGAATGAGAATTTCAACAAATCGTTTGATGTATTCTGGTGAGTAATCTAGCTGAGATTTTTTTGATATTTCTTCGATAGAAAAATGGCTCTTCCGCAGTTTTTGCGTCAAGTTAAGCAGAGCAAGTAAAACCGCATATTTGGTTTCGAGCATATGTGTCAGCTGTGTCATATTACTCCTCCAGCAGCTTGCGCAGCATGGCCTCGGGCGTCTTCTTCGTCTCGGCGATGGCACGTTCCAGTTCCTCGATGGCGCGCGTGCTGGGTACGATGCCGCGCCGGCGCACCTCGATCAGTTCCGCCGTGGACAACCTCTCCAGCGCCATTTCCAGCACATTCATGCCGAATTGCTTGTTCTGGTCGCGTACCGGATTTGGCGAGAGCGCGCCGCGCAGCTTGTCCAGCGCCTCGCCATCAATCGGCCAGACATCGTCACGCCAGAGGTGATAGGCGGCAAGTAGCAAGAATTGCTCCGTCTCCAACAGGGAGAGGGTGCGGCGGGGCGCGAAGGGTGGCGCCTCGATCTGCATGAATTCCGGCAGCATCACGAACTCGAACCTCACGCTAGTCGGGGGAGAGTTATGGGCAACATCTTTGTTATCAGCCGAAGCCGAGTAAGGCAGCTAGAGCGGCTATAGCGGCCAAGGCAAGGGCTCCTATCGCGGCGCCTACCGACTGCTGAGCAATCCAGCGCACCACACCGTTCCCCGATATAGTCTGCCATATGGACTGAGCCCGGACGACTGAGCCGTTGAGGAGTGTGCGCAGACCCGTGAGTTCAGTTTCAACAGTGTCCTTCTCAGCACCGTTGATAAATAGGCTGTTGGACTTCCTTACTTCGGCAGCAAGTCTCTCAACCGCCTCTTGCGCCGCTTCGCGCTTTCCGGAGTTATCGTCGATGTGAACAAATCGATCGGCGGCGGGCACTAAGCTGCTTTTGAGGCTTTCGGCCTCTTCTAAGCCCTCGCCAGTGAGAACAACGAGAATACCGCCGTCTAGGCCTTCGCCAATATAGTGCTCGGCGCGAACCAGGCCGCGAGATTCGAACATCTCGACCGCCTTTCGAACCCAACCGGGGCTGAATCCGGGAGCATGGGCTGTGGCGACTGCAGCAGCATCCAAATACTGACCTGGCTCGTTGGCATCGGCTTCGGCCAATCCAAGGATTAGCTGATTACGCCAGCTTGCAAATGAGGTCACTGGCTCGCCCTCCGGCAACGGCATCCGCTCATCCCTGGATCGAATATCCGCCATCCACCGCGATGGAAGTGCCGGTGATGAAAGACGCCGCATCCGAGGCATAGAAGGCCGCAATGCCCTCGAAATCCGCCGGATCACCCCAGCGTCCGGCCGGTGCGCGCGTGCGCACATTCTGGTCCAGCATCGGCATATCCCGCCGCGCGCCCTGGGTGAGCGCGGTATCAATCCAGCCAGGCAGCACGCAATTCACCGTGATGCCATCCTTCGCCCAGGCCGTGGCCAGCGTCTTGGTCAACTGCACCACCGCGCCCTTGGACGACGAATAGGCCGCGTGAAACGGCATGCCGAAGATGGAAAGCATCGAACCATTGTTGATGATCCGCCCCACGCCATGTGCCTTGAGATGCGGATAGGCGGCCTGGGCTGCGAACATCGTGCTGGTCAGGTTGGTGTTCAGCACGGTGTGCCAATCCGCCAGCGTCGTATCCTCCGGGCGCGAGCGGATATTGGTGCCGGCATTGTTCACCAGGATATCGAGCCGGCCGAATTTCTCGACGGTTTCCGCCACCATGCGCTTGATGGAATCCGGGTCGGTCACATCGGCGATGACCGCTTCTGCCGTGGCGCCCAACGCACGCAGCTCCTCCAGCGCGGCCGCGGATTTCGCCGCATCGCGCCCGGCGAGCATGACAGCCGCCCCCTGCCGCGCCAGGCCACGGGCAAAGCCCAGCCCAATGCCGCCATTGCCACCCGTGACGAGCGCCACGCGCCCCGAAAGATCGAACATCAAAAGGCCTCCCTCAGCTTGCGTCCATCATCGCCACAAAACGGTGAAACAGGTAGTGGCTATCGGAAGGCCCGGGCGAGGCCTCGGGGTGATACTGCACCGAGAAAGCGCGCTGCGCAGGTGCCGCGATGCCCTCATTGGACCCGTCAAACAGGCTCACATGCGTGACATTCACGCCCTCCGGCAGGCTCTTCGAATCCACCGCGAAGCCGTGATTCTGGCTGGTGATTTCCACCTTGCCCGTCGTCAAATCCTGCACGGGCTGGTTCGCGCCACGATGCCCACGCTCCAGCTTGTAGGTCTTCGCCCCCAGCGCGAGCGCCAGCAGTTGATGCCCGAGGCAAATACCAAACACCGGAACCCCCGCCGCCAGCACGCCCTGGATGGCCGGCACGGCATAGACACCCGTCGCCGCAGGATCGCCCGGGCCATTGGAGAGGAAAACGCCATCGGGCTTTTCGCGGAGAATCTCCTCGGCCGTAACAGTGGCGGGCAGCACGGTCACGGCGCAGCCGGCATCGGCCAGGCAGCGCAGGATATTGCGCTTGGCACCATAATCCAGCGCCACAACGCGATGCTTCGGCGCGATCTGCTTGCCAAAGCCAGTTCCCCAGGACCAGCAGGTTTCATCCCAGGTGTAGGATTGCCGCGTGGTCACTTCGCGCGCGAGGTCCATGCCCTCCAGCCCCGGCCATGCCTTGGCCTGGGCCACCAGGGCAGCGATGTCGAACCGCCCATCGGCGGGGAAAGTCAACACGCCATTGGGCGCGCCGCCGTCGCGGATGCGGGCGGTCAGCGCGCGCGTATCCAGGCCGCAAAGTCCGGGAATGCCATGGCGCTTCAGCCATTCCTGAAGGCTGAGCGTGGCACGGTAATTCGACGACTCCGTTACATCCTGCTTGACGATGAGGCCGCGCGCGGCGGGCGTGGCCGCCTCCATATCTTCGGCATTCGTGCCGACAATCCCGATATGCGGGAAGGTGAAGTTGATGATCTGCCCGGCATAGGACGGATCGGTCAGCGTCTCCTGATAGCCGGTGAGCGCCGTGTTGAAGCAGATCTCGGCGACATGCGTGCCGTGCGCGCCAAAGCCCCAGCCCCAATGGACGCTGCCATCAGCGAGCACGAGTGCTGCGGTGGCGCCCTCGGGGATGTCATTTGGCATGGGCGTTTCCTGTGGGATGGGGGCATTGCCCGTGAGGTCGGACAGGGCAAGGCCTGTCGCGGCCAGAATGGCTGGCCAATGCTTGGCGGGGATGGCTTTGGCCTGGCGCCATTTCCGGATGGCCTCGGTGCCCACCTGGCATTGGCTGGCCGCGGCCTCGGCTCCGCCCAGAAGGGCGAGGATGTCTTCCACACTGCGCATGGGCTAGAATATGTGGGAAATAACTTCCCAGTTCAAGGCAGCAGCCCGCGTGCTGGGAAAAACCATCCGTATCACGCGAAATCAAGGACTTCGACCATGGACCTCCGGACCCGTTTCACCACCGAGCTCAAAACCGCCATGCTCGCCCGCGATGCCGCCACCGTCGGCACCCTGCGCATGGTGACCGCCAAGCTCAAGGACATGGACATCGCCGCCCGCCCCGGCCCCCCGCTGGAGGACCCTGCCATCATCGCCATGCTGCGCGGCATGGCCAAATCCCGCCGGGAATCGGTGGAAATGTACCGCCAGGGCAACCGTGAGGAACTGGCCGCCAAGGAAGAGGCTGAGATCATCGTGATCGAGGCCTTCCTGCCCGTGCAGATGGATGATGCGGCGCTGGCCGCTGCTGTGGCCGCCGCCGTGGCGGAAACCGGAGCGGCCACCATCAAGGAGATGGGCAAGGTCATGGCCGTGCTGAAGGCGAAATACGCCGCCAACCTGGACATGGCCAAGGCCGGCCCGGCAGTGAAGGCCGCGCTGGGGGGTTGAGCAACCACTCGGCGTCAGGCCCGCTCCAACAATCCCATGCCCCAGAGTTTGCGCGCGAAGATCGCATCGCCGGGGACGACGCCCTCCGCCAAGGCGGTGAGTTCACCGGCCTCCTGGGCGGTGAGCGGCAGGGCGCCGCCGGTCCAGAAAAGCGTCGTCGTGCCATCCCCGCCCTGCACGAGATGGGTGTGCATGGCATCCGTCAGGCGAAGCGCCCCTTCGGGCATGGGGGCGAACAGCCCCCGCGCGGGCAGTGGCTGGCGGTCCCGCGCCAATTGCTCCAGCAGGATATTGGTCAGGCGCTCGGCCTGTTGGAGTGTCGCGAGGCGCGTCAGCTTTTCGGCCAGGAGAGGCAGGAAATCCACTTCGCCGATACGCCAGGTGGGCACGCTGTGGCGCAGCGAGACGTCGAGGATCTCGGCCTCGTCGATCAGCGTGCGCAGCGCATGCGCCCAGGAGGGTTCCATGAAGCCGATGGTGGCGTGCAAGGAACGCCCGCCCGGTTCCGTCGCGGCATCATGCATGACGCCGCGCGGAATGTAGAGCGCATCGCCGGGCTCCATCTCGATGATGTTGGGCTCCCCGACCGGCTGCATATTGCCCGGCCAGGGGGTGCGGCGCGTGGGGCGCTCCATGCGCTCGCCATCCCAGACGCGCCAGCGCTTGCGGCCCTCGATTTGCAGCACGAGCACGTCATGCGTGTCGAAATGGGTGCGAAAGCCCTGGGCGGCCGGGCCGGTCAGGTAGATATTGGATTGCACGGCGTGCAGGAAAAGCCGCTCCAGCCCGCGGCAGAAATTCGCCAGCGGCGGATGCGTCTCGTGGAATTGCGAGAGCACAAGGGAGGCGCCCTGATCGAAGCGCGTCAGCAAGCGCGGCAAATCCACCCGCCCATCGGGCAGGGCGAATTCATCCTCGGGCACGCCGGCGCTGCCGTGGCGCGCGTCATCGGCCATGGCGATGCGGGGCGTGCGGGCGCCATCGGTACGCAAATGCCCGTCAATCACCGTGATGCTCAACAGATGCGCGAAGCGCTCGGGCCGCGAGGCCTTGAAGTGCCGCCAATCCAGCCCTTCGCGCAAGGCGAGGGCGTCATCCACGCTCATTCCCTCGAAGGCAAGTTCGAACGCGGTTTCAGCCAGGCTTGGCGTCAACTGGGCTGGCGTGGGCTGTTCTACATCCATGGGGCATCCCGGCCGTGAGTGGAAAATGCGATGTGACCGCGAGGCCGAAAGCCGACGGGGGGCTGAACTCCCCCTGGGCCTCAGAAGCGGCCACGGCCCGGCGCGTCGCGAGGATCGGAATCGGTGCGGCCCGACCGGCGAAAGCCGCCACGCCCATTGCCGGGTCCGTCATTTGGGTCACGGTCGGTGATGCCGGTGCCACGGAAACCGCCGCGGCCATTGCCCGGCCCGTCATTGGGGTCACGGTCGGTCACGCCAGAGGCGCGGCGCACGCCGCGGCCATTACCGGGCCCGTCACTGGGGTCGGCATCGGTGAGGCCGGTGCCCCTCGGCACCAGGACCTGGGTGGGTGCGTAGAAGGCTGGGCCGGGCGGTGCCACGCAGGCGCTGAGCGCCACGCTTGCACCGCCGAGCGTGGTCACACGAACCACCAGGAGCCTGCGGGAGATACGGTCGTTCATGAACTGGTTTCCTGCATCCGCCCTGGCCAGACGAGGCCAGCGCATTTCTCAATCAACGCCTGCCACGGCCGGCACCATACGAAGGATCGCGTACGCCCCCGGCCCTGGCCGTCATGGGAGTGACGATCTGCGGCGTCGGTGCGGTATTCCCCGCCGCTGGAGCCGATAAGCTGCCGCGTGAGGAGTAAATCCTTGGCTACCTTTTCAACCATGCCGGCCTTCTTGGATGGGCGTTGAAAAGCGGCTTCGACGGTG
>JBBRVI010000198.1:0-6961 GCA_038247025.1 Acetobacterales bacterium | reverse complement strand
CTTCGGGGGTGGTCGGGTGGCGCTGCATGTAATACGCGGGGCGGGGTTGTCGGGGGGCGGCCGGTCGTGTTTGCGGGCCGCCCACCCTTCCCCCCTCCCCGGAGAATTCGCCATGGCGCTCACCGCGCTTGAACTCTGCTCGCGCGCCCTGCTGCGCATCGGCGCGCAGGCCATCGCCTCTCTGGATGAAGGCACCGCCGAGGCGGAGATCGCCTCGGGCCTGTATTTCGGCATTCGCGATGCGATGCTCTCCTCGCATCCCTGGAGCTTCGCCACGGGCCAGGTCAGCCTCCCGCGCCTGGCCGGCGTGCCCAGCGCCGATTTCCAACACGCCTTTCAGCTGCCGCCCGATTTCCTGCGCGCACTTTCAGCCGGCGGCCCTGGCCAAGGCCGTGGCCTCAACTACCGTCTTTTTGAGGACCGGCTTCACGCGGATTGTGCGCAGATGACGCTCACCTACATCTTCCGGCCCACCGAGAGCACCTTCCCGCCCTTCTTCGCCGCTGCACTGGTGGCCCGCCTCTCCGCCGAATTCTGCATCCCGCTGACCGAGAGCAGCAGCCGCGCCCAGCTTCTGTTCAACCAGGCCGAGGACGAGCTGCGCGCCGCGCGCCGGACCGACAGCCAACAAGCCACGACGCGCGCGCTGGATGGCTTCCCCCTGATTCGCGCGCGGGGCTGACGCAATGGCCGCCTCCCGCCAGACCAAGGCCAGCTTCGCCGCAGGCGAACTGGCGCCCGAATTGCTCGGCCGGGGCGATTTGCGCGCCTATGCCAATGGCGCGCGCCGCTTGCGCAATGTCTTCATCCAGCCCACCGGGGGCATCACGCGCCGGCCGGGGCTGCGCCACATCGCCGCGCTTCCGGGCCCCGCCCGCCTCGTCGCCTTCGAGTTCAACACCGAGCAGGCCTATCTGCTGGTGCTCGGCCACCTGCAATTCAGCGTCTATCTGGGCGATACCCTGGTGGCGCAGGGCGCAGGGCCATGGACCACCGACCAATTGCCCCAGCTCTCCTTCACGCAGAGTGCGGACACGCTGCTCATCTGCCACCCCTCCATCGCGCCGAGGCGCCTCACCCGCACCAGCCACACCACCTGGCTGCTCACCGACTGGCCCACAGGCTCGCTGCCCACCTATCGCTTCCAGGATGCGGCGATCACGCTGACGCCGGGCGGCACCAGCGGCAGCATCACCGTCACCGCCTCGGCCGGAATTTTCAGCAGCGGCCAACTGGGCACACCCTGGCGGTTTCGCGGCCGGCTGGGCACGCTCAGCGCCATCGCCTCCGCCACACAGGCGACGCTTGCGCTCAGTGAGGCGCTACCCGACACCGCCGCCTCCACCGACTGGGAGGAGGCCGCCTTCAGTACCCTGCGCGGCTTTCCCGTCTGCGCCTGTTTCCACCAGGACCGGCTGGTGATCGGCGGCTCGCGCGATCTGCCCAACCGGCTCTGGCTCTCGCGTTCCGGGGCGCTGTTCAACTTCGACAAGGGCACGGGCCTCGATGACCAGGGCATCGAGTTCGGCCTGTTGTCGGACCAGGTGAATGCGATCCGCGCCGTGTTTTCCGGCCGGCATCTTCAGGTCTTCACCACGGGCGGCGAATGGATGGTCACGGGCGATCCGCTCACGCCATCCTCCATCCAGTTGAACCGCCAGACGCGCATCGGCACTTCCGCCGCGCGCATGGTTCAGCCTGTGGATGTGGATGGCAGCACCATCTTCGCCGCCCGGAGCGGAAGGGCGATCCATGAACTCGCTTATACCGATGTGCAGCAGGCCTATCAGGCCAATGATCTCGGCCTGGTCGCAGCACATCTGATCCAGACACCGCTCGCCATGGCCTATGACCAGTCGCGGCGGTTGCTGCATGTGGTGATGAGCGATGGCGGAATGGCGACCCTCACCCTGTTTCGCGCCGAGCAGGTGACCGCCTGGACCCGGCAGGAAACGCCCGGCCTCTTTACCGGCGTGGCAGAGGTGGATGGCCGCGTCTTCGTCACCGTGCTGCGTGGCACCGCAACGCGGCTGGAGCGCTTTGAGCCGGGCTTCGGCCTGGATGCCGCATTGGATGGCGCCAGCGCCACGCCCAAGGATCGCTGGACCGGATTGAACCACCTGGAGGGGTCTGCCGTTGGCGTCCTCGCCGATGGCGCGCCACGGCAGGATGCACGGGTCTCGCTGGGCGCGGTCACGATTGATCCACCCGCCACCACCACTCAGATCGGCCTGCGCTTCCGCCACGAGATCGAGCCCCTGCCGCCGGAACTCGCCACCGCCACAGGCACGAAATCGGCGCCGCTGCGGCTGGTTTCCATCGGCTTTCGCCTGCTGGACACCGCCGCCCTGGAGGTGGATCTCGGCCGTGGTCCCTCGCCCGTGCCCTTCCGCCGGCTGGACACGGCGCTGCTCGACGCACCACCGCCACACTTCAGCGGCGATGTGCGCCTGGCCGCACTCGGGTGGCGGCGGGATGCCATGCGTCCGCTCTGGCGCATCACCGGCGATGCGCCGCTGCCGCGCACCCTGCTCTCCGTCACCCCCGACCTGAGGACGACCGACTGATGGCCGCATTGACTTCCCTCGCCACGCTCGCCTCCGCCGGCGTCGGCCTCTACGCGCAGAGCCGCGCAAGCCAGCAGCAGGGCAACACTCAACGCGCCCAGCTGGACATCAACCGCCAGCAGGAGGCCGCGCGCCAGCAGCAGCTCACCTTGCAGCAGCAGGCTGAGCTGCGGGCTCGGGGCGAGCAGGTGGCCCGCACCGTGGCCGCCGCACGCGCACGCCTCGCTGGCGGCGGCCTCGCGGTCAATGACGGCTCGGCCGCTGCCGTCACCCAGGGCCTGCGCGCCGATGCCGCGGCCGGCCAGGCGGATAGCGATGCGATCTTCCGCGCGCGCCTCTCCTCAGGCCGAGCCTCGCTGCTCAATCCTGATGCCACCCTGACCAATGTGCTGCGGGCGGTGCCCAGCTTCGGTAACGCCGTACGCAACCTGCTGGATTGATCCAGCGCCCCCTTCCCCTGAACCTCCGGAGCAACTGATGTCCGAGCACATCCGCATCGGCGATATCGCGCCGCGCGTGCACTACGTCGCCGACGGCGTGCAGACCGCCTTCACCTTTCCCTTTCCGATCTTCGAAGCCAGTGATCTCGAAGTGCTGGTCAACAACACCCTGGCCAATTTTGGCTTTACCATCGAGGGGGCGGGACTCTCGGGCGGCGGCACCATCCGCTATGCCGTGGCGCCCCTTGCCAGCACGCGCATCACCATCCTGCGCCGCCTGACCATCGAGCGCGTGACGGATTTCCAGTCCAATGGCGTGCTGCGCGCCATGACGCTCAATGACGAGCTGGACCGCCAGGTGGCATCGTTGCAGGAGGTTCGTGACGACGTAACCGGCGCCGTACGGCTCGATCGCTCCGAGGCGCCGGCCGGCATGGTGCTGCCGCTGCGCGGCGCCCGCGCCGACCAACTCCTCGGCTTCGATTCCGTGGGTGAGGTCACCACCTATGCCCGCACGGGAACCATCGCCGCCGCCTTCCCCGGTGCGGTGGCGCGCAGCGTGGAGGACAAGCTCGCCGAGACGCTCACCGCGCGGGATTTCGGCGCGACCGGCAATGGCGTGAGCGATGACGGCCCGGCCCTGCAAGCGGCGATGAACGCCGCGGGCTCAGCCGGCAAACACCTCATGATCGGCGAGGGCACCTTCCGCACCACCATGCCCCTGCTGCTGCCCGGCGGCGCGCCGGGCCTGACCATGCGTGGCGCCATCCTCTACGCCGGCCCCGCTGGCCAGGCTGCGCTGACCATCGGCGATGGCGGTGCGGTGCGCAACGCGGCAAAGTTCTACCAGGGGCTGCGAGTGCTGCGCGCGACGCAGAGCGACTGGCAGAATTTCGGCGACATCGGAATCCTGCTGCGCAACCAGGATTCCAGCAACATCGAGATCCGTCAGGTCGAGGGCTTCACCGTCGGCATTCAGACCCTCGGCGTGGAGCGTGGCTTCGAGGACAGCAACCTCTTCCTCGGGCGCATCGTCAACAACCACATCGGACTCGACATCCGCACCCAAAGCGCTGCCGCCTGGAACACCTCCATGCGCTACCATGGCGGGCATTTCGCCTGTGCCAGCGCGCTGCATCCCACACTCAGCCGCTACGGTATCCGCTTCTCAGCCGCACCAGGCGCCTATATCGCGCACAATCGTCACGTTTTCTTCGGCCCCGCTTTCGAGCTTCAGGCCCGCGACCGCCCGGCCATTTTCGGCGTGCCCTTCCTGACCGAGGTCAGCAGCCGCGCTGTCGTGGCCTATGGCATGCGCATGGAGGCCTGCTCGCCCTTCGCGGCGCGGCACGTCGGCAGCGCGCAGGACCATGTCTATGAGGTGGCCTGGGCAAGCCAGGGCTATCTGGTGGATGTGTTCTACGACGTGACCGCGACGCGCGTGGGTGCCGTGGTGCGCGGCATGCACCAGGCGGCCGCGCATCGCGAATTCACGCGGCTGATCGGCCATGTGCCCAGTCTGCGCGCCGCCGCCTATCGCTGGAATGCCTCGCAAACCGGCTTCGATCAGTTGGCCTGCCTTTCCACCAATGTCAGCGGCAGCCCGACCGCCCTGGCGGATTTCGCTTTCCCCGGACTTGAGGATTATGCGCTGACCAATCGCGGCGTGGTGCTGCCCGGCGGGCGGGGCCTGGGCTTCGTCGTGGACAGCACGCGCGCGCGTGAATTTGCGCTGGCGGTGGATGCCGACAGCCCGCGCCTCATCGTGCAGTGCTTCGACGCAGCGATGAACCTGCTGACGGATAGCGGGGGCCAGCTCGTCCGTGCTTCGGGCATGTCCATGGTGTGGAATGCGGCGGCCCGCTGGTGGCAGGGCTCGGCCGACATGACGGATGCCGATCTGACACGCCTTCAGGTCGTGCGGTTGGAACCGGCGGTGGCCCACGCCATCATAGGTGTCGCACGCATCGGTGTGGATTACGAGGTGCGCGCCATGCGGCTTCTGTGTGACCCATCGGTCTCGCCGCCGCTGCTTTACGGCCTGCCCGACCTTCGCCATGGCGGGCGCGAGTTGCGCGCCGAATTGGCGTGGGACCCGCCCTCCATCGTGGCGGGCGGCACGGTGCAGATCAACGTTCCGCTCAATGGCGCGCGGCCTGGTGATTTCGTTCAAGCCGCCTTCACCCTCTCCACTTCGGGCATCGTGTTTCTCGCCCAGATCGGCGCGCAGGATGTGGTGACCGTCACCGCCTGGAACCGCAGCGGCGCGGCCGTGGATCTCGGCGCGGGCACGGTGCGTGTGCGCCTGGTGAAATCATGAGGCGACGCAAGCCACGCGCGGGGGATGCCAAGCTGGCGGAAGCCGTTCCGGTGGTCACCGAGAACTACATGAAGTTCCTGCGCGACACCGAACTGGACGCGGAGAGCGACCCCAAGCTTTTCGCCGCGCGGCACAGCGCGGCAAAGACGGCGCTCTCGCATATCGAGCAACTGCGCAAGCTCGCCGGCGTGGATGAGGAGGACAGCGCGGGTGACCCCATTCAGGCCGAACTCGGCGCCGTACGTCAGGAAATCGAACGGGAGGGGAGCCCCGAGGATGACACAGGAGAATGCGGCTGATCTGCTGGAATTCGTCTGGATCTGGAATCGCCGGCAAGGCCAGGGCACGCCCATCATCCACCGCCGCATCCTGCGTTGGCTGGAGCAGGAGCAGCCCTCGCGCCGCATGCTGCTGATGGCGTTTCGCGGCTGCGGGAAGTCCACGTTGGTGGGGCTGTTCTGCGCGTGGTCGCTGTATCGAAAGCCGCAGACGCGCATCCTGGTCGTCGCCGCGGATCAATCGCTGGCGGGCAAGATGGTGGGGCATGTGCGCCGCATCATCGAACGCCACCCGCTCTGCGCCGGACTGATCCCCGAGGGCGACGAGGCCTGGGCATCGGACCGCTTCACCGTGCATCGTGACGGTGCTCTGCGCGACCCCTCGATGCTTTCGCAGGGCCTTGGCGGCAACATCACCGGCGCGCGGGCGGACCTCATCATCTGTGACGATGTGGAGGTCGCGGGCAATTGCGACACACCCGGCAAGCGCGCCGAATTGCGGGAACGGCTGGCCGAGACGGAGTTCATCCTCACACCTGGCGGGCTGATCCTGTATGTCGGCACGCCGCATACGGAGGAGAGCCTGTATCGGCAGGGCGACGGCTTTCTCGCCACCTATCGCCGCCTTGAAGTGCCCATCGAGGACGCGGCGGGCCAGAGCGCCTGGCCCGAACGCTTCCCCGAAAGCGCGATCACCGCTCTTCGCACCCGCGTCGGCCCGTTGCATTTCGCGCGGCAGATGCTGCTGCAACCCGTGGCGATGGCCGCCGCGCGCCTCGATCCGGCGCTGCTGCTGCGCTACAGCGAGGACACCGAATATCGTGAAGCCAATGGCCGCGCGCAGCTCTGGCTGCTCGGCCGGCGCATGGTCTCGGGCGGGGGCTTCTGGGACCCGGCTTACGGGCGGGCGGAAAGCGGCGATGGCTCGGTGCTGGCCGCCACCTACACGGATGGCGAGGGCCGGCATTTCCTGCATCACCTGGCCTGGATCACGCAACGTCCTGACGCGCCCGATGACCCTGCCACGCAGCAATGCCGTCAGGTGGCCGAGATCGCGCGCGAATTGGTGCTGCCGGTGGTGCGCGTGGAAACCAACGGCCTGGGCCGCTTCCTGCCCGGCCTGTTGAAACGCGAAATGGCGCGGGTGGGGGCGGCCTGCGCCGTGGTCGAGCACAGCAACCGTCGCCCCAAAACGGAGCGCATCCTCTCCGCCTTCGATCCGCTGTTGGCCGCGCGCCGGCTGCACGCGCATGAAAGCGTGTTCCGCACCGCCTTCCCACGCGAGATGGCCGAATGGCGGCCCGAAGCGCGGGGCGCGCGCGATGACGGGCTGGACGCAGTGGCGGGATGCATCCT
>JBBRVI010000197.1:0-7009 GCA_038247025.1 Acetobacterales bacterium | reverse complement strand
GGATCGCATCAACGAGCTCGTCGCGGCGAAGCAAGGCTAATCCATTGCGTCTCGAATATTTCGAGATGATTGATCGCGTGCGCGCGCATGACGAGACTCACCTCACCGCCGATGCGCATGTACCCGAAGCCAGCCCGGTTTTCGAAGGCCATTTCCCGGGCTTTCCCCTGCTGCCCGGCGTGCTGATGATCGAGGCCATGGCCCAGGCCTGCGGCTGGCTGATGGTCTCGCGCAGCGGCTTCACCCGGATGGCGCTGCTCGCCAAGGTGGGCGAGGCCAAGCTGCGCGGCATGGTCAAGCCAGGTGCGATGCTGACCGTGACGGCCGAACTCATCCATGATGGCTCGGGCTATGCCGTGCTGCGCGGCACCCTGGCCGAGGGAACGGCGCGCGCCGCCGAAGCGGAACTCACCTTGCGCACCCTCGCGTTTCCCGCCCCGGAGCTGGAAGCCGCCGTCCGCGCCCGCGCCCTCGTGATCGGCCTCGTCTGATGCTCACCCCGGTGGCCATTACCGGCATTGGCCTGGCTTCCTCGCATGGCGAAGGCCGGGGGGTGCATGCCGCGTTGCTGGGCGGGGCCGCACCCATTCTCGATACGGCGAGCTTCGCCCCCTACCCCATCCATCCGCTTGCCGCCCTGCCCTTCGACAAGGCCATCCCGCGCCGCGAAATGCGCCAGATGGAAAACTGGCAGCGCCTGGGCGTCTATGCCGCCGGCCTCGCCATTGATGACGCCGGCCTGCGCGAGCGTGTGGCCGAGATGGACCTGATCGTGGCCGCGGGCGGTGGCGAGCGCGACTGGAAGCTCGACGAACGGATCCTGGCCGAACACCCCGACGAGGTGCAGCGCCACAGGATGCTGTTGGACGGCCTGCGGCCAACGCTGTTCCTGGCGCAGCTTTCGAACCTCATGGCGGGTTCGATTTCCATCACCCACAACGTCGCCGGCTCCTCGCGCACGCTGCTCGGCGAGGAGATTTCCGGCGCCGAGGCACTGCGCATCGCCGCCGCGCGTATTGCCACTGGCACCTCGCCGCTTTGCCTGGTGGGGGGCGCCTATGTGGCCGAGCGGCCGGAACTTCTTCTGCTGTACGCGATGGGCAGCGCATTGCATCGCGGCGCGTGGGTTCCGCTGCCCGAGCGGCAAGGCATGGTTTTCGGCAGTGCTGGCGCCTTCATCACCCTGGAAGCCGCGCCCGCTGCCCGCTCCCCGCTGGCCATTCTGCGCCATGTCGGCACGGATCAGGGCCGCCCCGAAACCCGCCCTGCCCGCCTCGCGGCCTTGCTCGCCGCCACGGGAGAACGCGAGCCAGGCTGCATGGTCATCTCGACCGCTTCAGGCGCACCCCAGGCCACGGCTGATGAACTGGCGGCCCTGGGCGTCACGCCCGACCTGTTTTCCGCCGATCTCCTCGGCCATCTGGTGGAACCCGCCTTCCCCGCGGGCGTCGCGCTTGCGGCACTCGCCATTGCCGAGGGGCGCGCGAAGCAGGTGCTCGTCACCGGCACGGGCCAGTGGCGCGGTGAGGCCGTGGCCCTGCTGGAGGCGCCCTGATGAACCCGCGCATCGCCGTCACCGGCATCGGCATGGTCACCGCACTCGGCTTTGGTGCCGAGGGCAATTGGCAGGCGCTGACCGCGGGCCGGTCGGGCATTCGCAGCATCACGCGCTTCGACACCACCGGCATGCGGGCCACCATGGCCGCCTGCGTGGATCTGCCGGGTGACGAGCCCGGCCTCCCGCTTTCCGTCTCGGCGCGCTGTGAACGCCTCGGCGAGGCCGCCATCGCCGAGGCGCTTGCGCAGGCCGGCCTGACCGAACCCTTTGATGGTCCTCTGTGCATCGGCATGCCGCCGGTCGAGATCGAGTGGCCGCAGCGAAGCAGCTTCGGTGCCAGCACCTACCCCGCCCTCATCGCAGCCGCGACAGGGCAGGGCGCGCTTTATGAGGAGTTTCTTTTCGGCGGTGCCTCAACCCGCCTCGCCGAGCGGTTCGGCACCAAAGGCGTACCGCAGACCGTCACCACCGCCTGCGCCTCCGGGGCTTCGGCCATCCAATTGGCGCTGGAGGCCATCCGCCGCGGCGAGACGAAGATGGCGATCGCGGCCGGCAGCGAGGCGAGCCTCCAGCCGGAAACCCTGATCCGCTTTGGCCTGCTGCAAGCGCTGTCCACGCGCAATGATGCGCCCCAGACGGCGTCCCGCCCCTTCACCCTCTCGCGCGACGGCTTCGTCATGGCCGATGGCGCGGGCGCACTTATCCTTGAAGATGAAGCACATGCGCGCGCGCGTGGCGCCAACATCCTGGGCTATGTGCTGGGCGCCGGCGAAGCGGCCGACATCTTCCACCGCACCCGCTCCGCGCCCGATGGCTCGGCCATCATCCGCTGCATGCAGCGCGCCATTGACGATGCGGGGCTGGCCGCCTCCGAAATCGGCTATGTGAACGCGCATGGCACCTCCACGCCCGAGAACGACAAGATGGAGGCCATGGCCATCCGTGCCTTGTTCGGCGACGCCCCGCCCCCCCCGGTCAGTTCCACCAAATCCATGATAGGGCATACGCTTTCGGCCGCAGGGGCTATTGAGGCCGCAATCTGCCTCCTGGCCCTGCGCAACCAAATGCTGCCGCCAACGATCAATCAGGATGATGTGGACCCCGATCTCGGTGTGGACACGGTGCCGGTTGCGCGGCCGCACGCATTCCGCGCGGCGCTGTCCAACAGCTTTGGCTTCGGCGGACAGAATGTGGCCGTGGTGCTGGGCGCTGCATAGAGCAAGCCATCCATCTGAAGGGCATGGACATGCGTGAAGCATTCCTGAAGTGGTTCGAGCCTTCCGCCTTCTCACCGCACGGGTTCTGCCTGCTTTGGGAGCCGGGCCTGATCTGGCTTCACGCAGTGTCGGACATCGTGATCGCGCTCGCTTACTTCTCCATCCCGCTTGCCATCATGGCGTTCCTGCGCGAGCGGCGTGACTTCGAATATCGCTGGGTCGGCTGGCTCTTTGCGGCCTTCATTCTGGCCTGCGGCACCTCGCATGTGTTGGCGGTGGTCACTCTCTGGCAGCCTTACTATTGGCTGGAGGGTGGGGTGAAGGCGATCACCGCTCTGGTTTCCCTGGCGACCGCGTTGCTTCTCTGGCCGCTGATTCCCAAGGCTCTGGCGCTGCCCTCGCCGGCACAGATGCGCCAGGCCAATACGGAGTTGGCGTCGCTCGTCCAGCGCCTTGAGCGCCGCGAAGCCGAGTTATTGGAGCTGACAGCCAGCCTGGAGAAGCGGATCGCCGAGCGCACGGCGGGCCTCGCCGCAGCCAATATCCGGTTCGAGACTGCACTTGCGGCATCCGGTGTGACGGTGGTGACGCAGGATGCGCAGCTCATCTATACCTACATCAGCAAGGGCGAGCTCGGCTTGGCCCCGGAAGACTTCATCGGCCGTACCGACGCGGAAGTCCTGCCGCCGAATGCTTATGAGCAAGCCCATGCACTCAAGCGTGGCGTGCTGGAGAGCGGCAAACCCGCCCGCGGCGAAGTTCCCGTGGGCGGGCAATGGTTCGATCTCATCGTCGAACGGCTGCCGAATGGTGAGGGCGTCATTTGCGGTGCCATAGACATCACCCGTCGAAAACAGGATGAGGAACGCATCGCCTTCCTCCTGAACGAGGTCAAGCATCGCGTCGGCAATCTGTTGGCTGTTGCTCAGGCCATGCTGCGGCAAACCGCGCTCAACAGTGATTCGGTGGATGATCTGCTGGAGCGATTCGGCCTTCGCCTTCGAGCACTGGGACTCTCGCAGAACCTCCTGCTCAGGCCCAGCGACCAGCCGGCCACCCTGGCCGAAGTGGTCGAGATGCAGCTCAAAGTGTACAATGATCCGCAACACGCCCAGGTCAGCGCCCAAGGGCCGGAAGTGATGTTGGATCCGCCCGCCGTCATGCATCTGGGCATGGCGTTGCATGAGCTCGCGACGAATGCGGCGAAGTATGGCGCGCTCTCCGTCCCCGATGGACGCATCACTCTGGATTGGCACGTTCAGGATGGCGAGGTCAGTCTGGTCTGGCGCGAGAGCGGTGGTCCCCCGGTCCGCCCGCCCACGCGCAAGGGCTTTGGCAGGGAAGTGGTGGAATGGGCCGTCGCCAGGGCGGTTGAGGGGCGCGTCCTGCTCAACTTCCCGCCCGAGGGGCTGACCTGGGAGCTGCGCTTCCCGCTGCAGACCTGAAGCCGGCCCAAAGCCGCGTTGGCCATCACCATGGTGCCCATCACGGCCTCGCCAGGGGCGGCGCCGCGATGCCTTTGCCCGCGATACCCGGCGCCGAGCGCGGGCCTTCCACCTGAAGCCTAGGCCTCAAATCAGGCGGCCGAGGGCAGCATCCCCAGCGAGCCGATCATGGCAACATGAGATCGAGGCCGCGATGTTTCGTGCACCGCCTCGACCGTGACGGGGCATCGCCGGGCAGGACCAGATGCTTCATGCGACCGACTCCCAGGCCCAGCCGCGCCCGGCCCGGTCCTTTTCCTTCCAGGCGGCGATGGCATCGGCGTGTTTCAGCGTGAGCGCGATGTCGTCCAGCCCATGCAGCATGGCCTCGCGGTTGCGCTGATCCACCTCGAAGGGGATCGCCTCGCCCGAGGGGGTGATGACCACCTGGCGCTCCAGATCCGCCGTGGTGCGGGCATTGCCTGGGCTGGCCAGGGTTTCCTCGGCGATGCGGCGCACCACCTCGATGGGCAGGCGGACCGGCAGCAGCCCGTTCTGGAAGCAGTTGGAGTAGAAGATGTCGCCGAAGCTGGGCGCGATTACGCAGCGCACGCCCATGCCCATCAGCGCCCAGACCGCACCCTCACGCGAGGAGCCGCAGCCGAAATTCTCGGCCGCCAGCATGATGGGGCTTTCGCGGTAGGGCGCTTGGTTGGGGATGAAATCGGGGTTGTCCACGCCGTCCGCCAGATAACGACGGCGCTCGAAGGCGTGTGAGCCCAGGCCCTTTCGGCCGGTGCCCACCAGGCGCTGGATCGGGATGATCACATCCGTGTCCACATTGGCTTCCATCAGCGGGATGGCGCAGCCGGTGACGCTCTGAAAAACCTGCATGGTCAGAAGCCCCTCACATCCACGATGGCGCCGGCCAGCGCCGCCGCTGCGGCCATGGCGGGCGAGGCCAGATGCGTGCGCGCGCCCGTCCCTTGCCGCCCCACGAAATTGCGGTTGGAGGTGGAGACGCAGCGCGCGCCATCGGGCACCTGTTCGCCATTGGCGGCGACGCACAGGGCGCAGCCAGGTTCGCGCCATTCAAAGCCGGATTCCAGGAAACGCAGATGCAGGCCCTCGGCCTCGGCCTCGGCTTTCACGGCCTCGCTGCCCGGCACCACCCAGGCGGTGACGTGATCGGCCTTGCGGCGGCCCTTCAGCACTTCGGCCGCCGCGCGCAGATCCGAGATGCGGGAATTGGTGCAAGAGCCGATGAACACCCAATCCACCCGCGTGCCGGCCAGGCGCTGGCCGGGTTGCAGGCCCATATAGTCGAGGGCCGCTTCCCAGGACGCGCGCTTGGCTTCGTTCGGCGCGTCGGAGAGTTGCGGTACATGGCCGGTCACATCCGCCACATGTTCAGGGCTGGTGCCCCAGGTGATTTGCGGGCTGGCGCCGCCAACCTCGATCACTTCGTCGCGGGTGAAGCGGGCGCCAGGGTCGCTTGGCAGCGCGCGCCAATCCGTTAAGGCAGCTTCCCAAGCGGCGCCCTTCGGCGCGAATTCGCGGCCCGCCAGATAGGCGAAGGTGGTCTCATCGGGTGCCACCATGCCGACCTTGGCACCCATCTCGATGGAGAGGTTGCACAGCGTCAGCCGCTCCTCCATCGCCATGCCGCGCACTGCGCTGCCGGCATATTCCATGGCCATGCCGGTGCCCGCCGCGGCCCCGAAGCGGCCAATGGCGGCCAAGATCATGTCCTTGGCCGTCACACCCGGCGGGCGCGCGCCCTCGAAGCGAATGCGGAAGGTGCCAGGCTTCCGCTGCGGCAGGGTTTGCGTGGCCAGCGCGTGGCCAAGCTCGCTCGCGCCTATGCCAAAGGCCATGGCACCCACGCCGCCATTGGTGCAGGTGTGGCTGTCGCCGCAGGCCAGCGTCAGGCCAGGCAGCACGATCGCCAGCTCCGGCGCGATGACGTGCACAATGCCATTGCCCGGCTTGCCCAGGTCAAAGATGCGTACACCCTCCGCCGCGCAGCGTTCGCGCAGGGATTTCAGCAGAAATCCGCCCTTGGCATAGGTCTCCGAGGTCCGGCCCGGCAGGGTGGAGACCGCGTGATCGGGCGTGGCAAAGACCTTGCGGGGTTCGGCCACGTGACGTCCTGCCTCGGCCAGTTCAGCCATAGCGCGCCCGCCGCTCAGGTCATGAACGAGGATGCGGTCGAGATAGAGCAGCGACCAACCCTCGCCAAGATCGGCGATGACGTGACTGTCCCAGATTTTGTCGAACATGGTTTGGGCCATGTGGCTTATCCCTCCGCCAACGCGTCGCGTGAACCAGCCAATAGCATAACCCGGCGGACGCGAAATCGGGCCGCGCGACGTTGTGGCGGAGGTTGGGCTTTGGGTCCCATCAGCACGGGTTGACCACCAAGGCGGCACCGCTGATCTTCCCCTGCAACAACCGGGGGTGGGGCCTTGTTTTCACTGCGCGGGCGCAAAGCCCTGATCACCGGCGCCTCGGGCCTGCTGGGCGCCCATTTTGCGCGGGTTCTGCACGCGGCCGGCGCGAAGGTGGTTCTCGCGGCGCGGCGCATCGAAGCCTGCGAGGCGCTGGCCACCGAACTCGGCCCCGACGCGCAGGCCATCCGCGTGGATGTGCAGGATGAGGCCAGCATCGCCGCCGCCTTCGAGGCCACGCCCGATTGCGACATCCTCATCAACAATGCCGGCATTGCCGCGACCAAGCCCTTCCTGGAGCACAGCGCCGAGGATTGGGACCAGGTGCTCTCCATCAACCTGCGCGGCGCCTTCCTGGTG
>JBBRVI010000196.1:0-7088 GCA_038247025.1 Acetobacterales bacterium | reverse complement strand
GCGCAACCCGTATCTGAAGAAGACGCTCGCAAAGCACGGCCGCGACGATGCCGATACCTGGACGACCATCACCGTCAGCAAGGGCTCGGTGCAGCATCTCGACTTCCTGAGCGAGCAGGAAAAGGCCGTGTTCAAGACCGCGTTCGAGCTGGACCAGCGTTGGGTGATTGAACACGCGGCGGACCGCACGCCCTTCATCTGCCAGGCGCAGTCGCTCAACCTGTTTCTGCCCGCGAATGTTCACAAGCGGGACCTGCACCAGATCCACATGATGGCGTGGAAGAAAGGCGTGAAGTCGCTTTATTACTGCCGCAGCTTGTCCATCCAGCGCGCCGATACGGTGAGCGAGAAGGTGGTGGGGCAGGGCGATGTGATGACGCGGCATCAGGATGATGCAATATTGCCGTTGGAGACGCCGGCGTCCGTTTCGACCAACTATGAAGAATGCTTGGCGTGTCAGTAACGTGAGGGGCTTTGCCCCTCACACTCCCCACCAGGAAGCACGCTTCCTGGACCAGTATTTGATCGAAGGTGCAGGAAACTAAGTTTCCTGCCGGGGTTTAGGGGCAGAGCCCCTGAGCTTTAACATTCAAAGGTAATCAAAATGGCTGACGGCGTTTCCATGGACGAACTTCCCGTGAAGTTCGATCTCCTCACCTCCAACCCGGTCTACAAGCCCTTCCGCTACCCCTGGGCCTATGAGGCCTGGCTCCAGCAGCAGCGTATCCACTGGCTGCCGGAGGAGGTTCCGCTGGCCGATGACGTGAAGGATTGGCAGAAGAACCTGACGCCGGGCGAGAAAAACCTGCTCACGCAGATCTTCCGCTTCTTCACCCAGGCCGATGTCGAAGTGAACAACTGCTACATGAAGCAGTACTCGCAGGTCTTCAAGCCGACTGAAGTGCTGATGATGATGTCGGCCTTCTCCAACACCGAGACGATCCACATCGCGGCCTATAGCCACCTGCTGGACACCATCGGCATGCCCGAGACGGAGTACACCGCCTTCCTCAAATACAAGGAGATGAAGGACAAGTACGACTACATGCGTAACTTCACGGTGGACAACAAGACCGAGATCGCCAAGACCCTGGCGGCCTTTGGTGCCTTCACCGAGGGCTTGCAGCTCTTTGCCTCCTTCGCGATCCTCATGAATTTTCCGAGATTCAACAAGATGAAGGGCATGGGGCAGATCGTCTCCTGGTCGGTGCGGGACGAGACGCTGCATTGCCTGTCCGTGATCCGCCTCTTCCGCACATTCATTCAGGAAAACCCGGAGATCTGGACCGAGGAACTGCGACGCGACCTCTATCTGATCTGCGCCACCATCGTGGATCACGAGGACGCCTTTATCGATCTCGCTTTTGAAGTGGGCGCCGTGGAGGGTCTGACAGCGGCCGATGTGAAGCTCTACATCCGCTTCATCGCCGACCGCCGCTTGCAGCAGCTGGGCCTTGAGCCGCTGTATCACATCGAGAAGAACCCGCTCCCTTGGCTGGATGAGATGCTGAACGCCATCGAGCACACGAATTTCTTCGAGAATCGCGCGACGGAATACTCCAAAGCCTCGACGGAAGGGTCCTGGGAAGACGCCTTCGCAGGCGGCACCTTCACCTCGACCCAACCTGAAGGCGCCATCGAACTGAGCCCGAGGCACTAAAACCGTCAGGCGCGCCCTTTCTATGTGCGGTGCAAGGGTCTAATTCGCCTCATGCTCCGCATCATCCGCCTTTCCAGCCTCCTCCTGCTGACCCTGGTAGCCGGCATCTGGGCCTATGCCTGGGTCAGCAAATCGCCTGAGGAAAGCCTGGCCGAAGCCTTCGCGAACCGCCTGGCAGGTGTCTTTGGTCAGGAGTTGGCGGTGCCCTCGGCCGGCGGCGGGATGCAGCTGCCCGCCGGAATCTCCCTCGGTGGGCCTTTCGAGTTGGTAAACCAGGCCAGCCAGCCCGTCACCGAGCAGGATTTCGCCGGGCGCTGGCTGCTGGTCTATTTCGGCTTCACCTTCTGCCCGGACATCTGCCCGACCGAGTTGGGAATCATGGCATCTGCGCTGGATGTGATGGGACCAGCGGGCGAATCGGTCACCCCCATCCTCATCACCATTGATCCGCAGCGTGACACGCCGGACCAGTTGGCGGATTACGTCAGCCGCTTCCATCCACGCATGCAGGGCCTGACCGGCACACCCGAGCAGATTGCCGCCGCTGCACGCCGCTACCGGGTTTATTTCGCCCGGGTCCAGCGCCCGGACATGACAGATTACCTGATGGACCACTCCAGCTTCATCTATCTCGTCGGCCCTGATGCGCGGGTCCGCGCCCTGTTCCGTCCGCAAACCAGCCCCGAGGCCATTGCCGCTGTGGTGCAAGGCCAGATGCGCGCGGCGCGCGGCAGTGGATCGTGACTCTTGGCGAACGCCCCTGATTCAGCGCATATTTTCCGAATCGGATGCCAGTCCGATTTGGACAGGCCTTAAGGAGTTTTCGATGGCCGACGAAGATGACCGGGCGGATGATGCGCAAGACGCACCGCGCGCCGGTCCGGCACCCCGGCAGGGCCGCCGCCTCTCAGACAAAATTCTGGTGGCTTTCCACCAAGCCTGCGACCAGGGCGATTTTGAAGTCGCCGAGCAATTGCTGCACGTCCTGGAAATGATGCTGACACGCCGCCCGGTCTCGCCCGACAACAACCGTCGCCGCAACATCGAGACGCTGGTCGCGGCCTATGAGCGGCTGTGGCATCTGCGTCACCCTGACGCGGATAACACCCACTAGAGCATGTTCCGTTCGAAAGGGCTCACTTTTCGATCATCTTTATCCGTTCAAACGATTCCGTTTGAACGGATGATGCTCTAATCGGGCGGCGTAAAAGTCAAAGCCCGGCGGCCGCTTCCAAAACCTGGGCGGCATGCGCCTCGGGCTTCACCTTGCGCCAGATGGCAACAATCTTGCCGTCCGCACCGATGAGAAAGCTCGAACGCTCCATCCCCATGTATTTCTTTCCATACATGGATTTCTCGACCCAAGTGCCATAGGCGCTCGCAACCACCTGGTCCGAGTCGCTCGCCAAAGGAAAGGTGAGTTTGTACTTGGCCGCGAATTTCTCGATGGGCGTCATGGCATCGGGGCTGATGCCGATCACCTCCAGGCCGATCTCACCGAGCGCGGGAAGTGCCTCCTGAAGGCCGCAGGCCTGCTTGGTGCACCCCGGCGTATCCGCCTTGGGGTAAAAGTAGAGGAGGTAGGGCTTGCCCGCCAGATGATCGGAACTGACGGTCCGTCCCCCTGACGCACGCAAGTTGAAGGCGGGCGCCTTGGCGCCCACGGCGAGTTCTATCATGGTCAAACCCCTGGCTTCGGTTGGAGGCACACTTCAATCCAGCAACATACGCCTCAGCTTGTGGACAGCACTTTCGGGTGTGGTGAAGACACGCAGCCCCGTCGCCTCGGCCACCATTGGCGCCACATGCGCCAGGCTGAACTGCCCGAGCGCAATCACGTCGCAATCGTTCAGCGCCATCGCGGCCGCAACGGCCAGCCGGTTGTGTTGCGCCACATCGCCGGCGTCCAGCGCGGCCAGCGCGCCGTGGGCGAGAGCGGGCACCACCTCGATGTCGGCGGGAAATTCAGGCGGCATGGAGGTGAGCGTCCCAGCGAAGGTCGCCAGCAGGCCCACGCGCCTGGCGCCGGAAGCCACGATCTCCTCGATCATCGCCTCATTGGGCTTGAGCACGGGCAGGCCCGCGTGATCCGCGGCCACCGCCTCGATGCAGGGGCCAAAGGCGGAGCAGGTGAAAAGGATCGCATCTGCTCCCGTGCCCGTCGCGTAATCGCCCAGCAGGCGAAAGCGTGCGGTCATGGCGGGGGTGAGTTCGCCCTCGCGCGCCAGATCGGCCGAGAGGCTGTCATCCAGCAGGTTCATGAGCGTATTGCCCGGCCAGAGGCGGGCAAAGGCGGCCTCGATCGGCGGCGGTGAGTGCCGCAGCGCATGGATCAGCGTAATGCGGGCCACGGCTCAACTGGTCTTGCAGCGGCGCAGCAAACTGGGGAATTCGACGCAGCCGGGCAACACCACTTCATCAGGGTTGCGGCGGGAGACGCGCAGCAGGTCCGGATTGCCGTTGCAGCCAAAGCCGGTCTCGGCGGTGGGCCGGCCGCCCAGGGGCACCAGGCGGAATTCCAGCCCATCGGGCGTGAGGGCCACCGTCTCGATCGCGCGCTGGCGGAAGGCGATCTCCAGGCTGGAGACGCGCATGATTACGTCACGCGTAACAATGAGTGCCACGGCGCCAAAGCAGCCCGGCCCCACCGTCTCCACGGCGGGGAAGATGCCACCGGACCAGCTGCCATACATCCATTCATGCGGCGGGCCTTGCCGGAGTTGGGCGATGGCAGGGGTGGCCAGCAGGCCGATGGCGGCGGGGAACAGCGAACGGCGCAGCATGTTGGGGCCAGCTCCACAGAAAGGACGTCAGCGCGTTGTAGCGCCTTGTGGGGGCGCCGTCATGGTCACCTTCGGCCCGTCGCTCACGGGGATGTGGATGAGTGCCGCGAAGGCCGCGCCGGCGATGGAGATGCTCCACATCAGGTCATAGCTGCCGGTGCGGTCAAAGATCACCCCGCCCAGCCAGGCGCCAACGAAACCGCCGAGCTGATGGCCGACAAAAACCAGCCCGAACATGGTGGCCAGCCAGCGCGTGCCGAAGTTGCGCGCCACCAGCGCGACGGTCGGCGGGATGGTGGAGAGCCACAGCAGCCCCATCACGGCGGAAAACAGCAGCACATTTGTGGTCGTCTTGTCGGCGAGGAGGAAGATGGTCATCAGCACGCCGCGCGAGGCATAGATGATGATCAGCAATTCCCGCCGCTTCCAGCGCTGCGACAATTCACCCGAGACCAGCGCGCCCACGATGTTGAACAGCCCGATCAGCGCGATGGCGGCCGCCCCCACCGAGGCCGGTAAATGGCAGCTCGCCACGAAGCCGGGCAGGTGCACCGCCAGGAAGCTCACATGCAGGCCGCAAATGGCGAAGCCGAAGAAGAGGCACCAGAAGGTGCGTGAGCGCGTGGCCGCGTTGAGCGCCTGCATCGCCGTCTGCTGATCATCGCCGGCTTTTGGCGGCGCTGGGCGGCCATCCAGCGGCATGGCGAGCGGGATCATCAGCAGCGCGGCCCCGGCCAGCAGGTAAAGGGCGGCCTCCCAACCGGCCAGGCTGATGCCGAGTTGCGTCAGCGGCACGACCAGGAATTGCCCGAAGCTCGACCCTGCCGTGCTCATGCCTACCGCTCGGCCGCGCATGTTTTCCGGCAGAAGCCGCGTCAGGCTCGCGCTGATGATGGGCTGGCCCGCGGCGGCAACCGCCACGCCCATGACGATGCCAGCGAAGAAGGTGAACATCGGCAGGCCATCGCTCAGCGCCATGCCCAGGATGCCCAGGCTGTAGAGCACCGCCCCACCCATGACGACGCTGCGCCCGCCAATCCGATCCGCGATCTGCCCCGCGATGGGCTGGGCGATGCCGTTCAGCAGCACCTGGATGGCGATGGCGAAGGCAAAGCCCGAGCTGGACCAGCCAAACTGGGTCGTCATCGGCGCCAGAAAAAGGCCGAAGGTTTGCCGCAATCCGGTGGCCAGGGCCGCGCAAAGAACGGCGCAAGCGATCAATATCGTGGCATTGCGAGACATGGCGGGCCTTCAAAGGCGGGAAGGTTCATCTTTCCACGCCCCATCAATGCGGCGCAATGGCGGGTTGCGGCGCCGCGCGGCAGGGGCTACCCGCGCCGGGCATGTCCCTCTCCACCGCCGATTTCGACTATGCCCTGCCCGAGGCCCTGATCGCCCAGGCCCCCATCCGCCCGCGCGATGCGGCGCGGCTGCTGGTCGTGCGCGGCGATGGACTTGAGGATCGCGGCGTGCGCGACCTGCCTGGCCTGCTTCAAGCCGGCGATGTGATGGTGGTCAACGACACGCGCGTTATTCCCGCCCGCCTGCATGGCCGCCGGGGCGAGGCGCGGGTGGAGATCATGCTCAACCGCGCCGAGGGCGATGGCACCTGGCATGCGCTGATCCGCAATGCGCGAAGGCTGCGCGTGGGCGATGAGGTGGCCATTGAAGGCGCCGATCTCAGCGCAACCGTGCTGGAGAAATTCGAGGGCGGCAGCGCGCGGCTCGATTTCGGGCCGGACCCCGAGAAGCTGGCTACCGCGCTGGAGCAGGCGGGCGAAATGCCCCTGCCCCCCTATATCCATCGCGAGACGCCCCGAGGCGAGGACCGCGCCGATTACCAGACAGTCTTCGCCGCCCGCCCCGGCGCCGTCGCTGCCCCCACCGCCAGCCTGCATTTCACGCCTCAGCTTCTGGCGGCACTGGATTCGCGCGGCGTGGAGCGCGCGACAGTGACGCTGCACGTCGGGGCCGGAACCTTCCTTCCCGTGCGCGAGGGCGATCCGCGCGCGCACAAGCTGCACCATGAATGGTGCGAATTGACGCCCGAGGCGGCCGCCATCATCAACGCCGCCCGCGCCGAAGGCCGGCGCATCCTGTGCTGCGGGACCACCGCGATGCGCCTGCTGGAGACGGCGGCCATGGGCATCGAGGATCGGCGCGCGCCCATCCCGCCCTTCCGGGGCCTGACGGACCTCTACATCCTGCCCGGTTTCCCCTTCCGCGCGGCTGATCTGCTGATGACCAATTTCCATTTGCCCAAATCCACGCTGCTCATGCTCGTCGCGGCCTTCGCCGGGCAGCAGCGGATGCGCGCGGCCTATGCGCATGCGGTGGCGCAACGCTACCGCTTCTTCTCCTACGGAGACGCCTCCTTGCTGCACCGCGCGCCATGACGCTCCACTGGACCCATGCCGGCAGCGATGGCCGGGCGCGTGCGGGCATGCTCCACACCGCCCATGGCGAGGTGCCCACGCCGGTCTTCATGCCTGTCGGCACGGCCGGCACGGTGAAGGCCATGACGGCCGATGCCGTGCGGGCCACCACCGCGCGCATGGTGCTGGGCAACACCTATCACCTCATGCTACGCCCCGGCGCCGAGCGTGTGGAACGCCTGGGCGGGCTGCACCGCTTCATGGATTGGC
>JBBRVI010000195.1:0-7167 GCA_038247025.1 Acetobacterales bacterium | reverse complement strand
GGCGGTGCTGGTGAAGATGCTGTCCAGGTTCCAGATGGCGGCATCCGCGTCGAAGGGCGAGCCGTCGTGGAACTTCACGCCCTGGCGAAGCTCGATGATCCATCGCCGCGCATTGCCCTCATCCACGCGCCAGGTGGTGGCAAGCCCCGGGCGTAGGCCGGAGGCAGCATCGGCGCGCGACAGGTCCCAAAGCGCGAGGCTGTCATAGACAAAATAGGAGCCGAAGCGCACGCCCTCGAAGCCCGCTTCCGGCCCGCCCCAGAGGCGCGGCACATCACCAATGGACATCGCGATGCGCAGAGGGGCGGCGGCTTGCGCCTCGGCACGGCTGGTGCCGAGCGCACCGATCAGGGCAGGCGCGACAAGGACAGAGCGGCGTTGCAGGGTCATGGCGGCAACCTTCGTATGCGATGGCCGAATATTCATGCCGTCATTGCACCGCTCAAGTAGCTATTGCCGGCCAACCGCAATGGCAACAAAGGCGCGGCCCGGCATTTGGGCAGAAGCGGCGCGCTGCCGCCTGTTGCGTGTGCAGGCCAGCGCTTCAGCGGGTTGCGGCAAGAAAGGCGTCTGCGATCTGATCGCGTCGCGCCACCCAGATGCGGTCGCCGAGCGAGGCCAGGCGGGCCAGCACACGCTCCATCGCCGGGAAGCGCCCGGGCCTTCCGCTGATGCGCAAATGATAGCCGATGTTGAGCAGGCGCGGGTGGCCGGCATCCGCCTCGCGCAGCAGGGTTTCCAGTGCGTCCTCGACATACTCCACCATTTCGTTCGCGCGCACGAAGCCATTGGGGTGGAAGAACTTGGAATCGTTGCTGTCCAGCGCATAGGGCAGCACCAGAAGTTGGGGATGCGCCGGGTCGCGATAGGGCAGGTCATCATCGAAAGCGTTGGAGGTGTAGAGAAACCCGCGTTCGGAAAGGAGTTGCCGCGTCCAGATGGATTCCGAACCCCGGCAAAAGAAACCCCTGGGCGGCGCGCCACAGGCTTGGGTGATGACGTCCACGCAGCGGTCGAGATCGGCACCCTCCGCCTCGGCCGAGGCATAGTCGGAATGCGGCCGCCAAAGCCAGCCATGCACCGCCGCCTCATGGCCCTGCGCGGTGATGGCGGCGGCCGGTCCGGGCGCGCGTTCGACGGCGCGGCCGCACATCAGGAAGGTGGCCGGGAGGCGATGGCGCTCCAGCGCGTCCAGCATTCGCCAGAGCCCCGCGCGCATGCCGTAGGCGAAGATCTGCTCCTGCCCCATGTCGCGCGTGCCGGGTGCGACGACGCTGAGGAACTCGCCGATGCGCTCGGATTGCGCATCGCCGTCACCCACCTGTTGCTCGGCGCCTTCCTCGAAGTTCACGGCGACGGCCACGGCGAGGCGCGCGCCATTGGGCCAGCGGATATCGGGCCATTGGCCGCCATAGCCGATCAAATCGCGCATGTGTCGCCCTGCTCCTGTTGTCTTGAGGATGATGATGATATGTAATCTGGAGAGGAACGCCTGTCCCACCCAGTGGCAGGAGAAACACCATCATGATGACGTCACGCCGTGCGGTATTATCCGCGGCGACCTCGCTGTTTGCCCTACCCTTGTCCGCGCCGCGCCTGACCAGCGCGCAGGGCATTTGGCCCAGCCGTCCGGTGCGTGCGATTCTCTCCTTCCCGCCGGGTGGCGCGATTGACACCGTGACGCGGCTCATCGCGCCTCACTTCGGCGAAATCCTGGGCCAGCCGCTGGTGGTCGAGAATCGGGGAGGCGCGGTGGGTAGCATCGCCGCTGGCGCCGTGGCCACCGCGCCGGCCGACGGGCTGACCCTGCTGTTCGATGCCTCCCAGCACGTGGCCGCGCCATTCCTGCTGAACAATTTGCCCTTCCGTTACGAAACGGCCTTCGCGCCGGTCACGCAACTCACCTCTGTACCGCTCCTGCTGGCCACGCCGCTGACGTTACCGGTTGCCAACATCGCCGAATTCCTGGCGTTGGGCCGAGCGCGGGCGGCGGCGGGGCGGCCGCTGACCTATGCCTCGGGCGGCAACGGCGCATCCACGCATTATGCTGGCGTGCTGTTCCAGAACCTCGCAGGATTCGAGGTGACGCATGTGCCCTTTCGTGGCGGTGGGCCCGCGGTGCAGGCGCTGCTGGCAGGAACGGTGGATTTCCACATCGGCACCGTCGGAAGCACGGCTGCGATGGTGCGCGAAGGGCGGCTGCGTGGCCTCGCGGTTTCAACGCCAGCGCGCCTGCCCGCCTTCGCCGATTTGCCGACACTGCAGGAAGCGGGCCTCGCCGGCTATGACTGGAATGAGTGGGGCGGTGTTTTCGCGCCCGCCAGCACCAGCCAAGCCGTGATCGCCCGCCTTCAAACGACCCTGCGCGAGGCGCTGCTCCAGCCCGGCGTGCAGGAGCGTCTCTCCGGCATAGGCATGGTGGCGGTGGCAAGCCCCCCGGCTGATTTCGCCCTCTTCGTCGCAGCGCAAAGGGAACTGACCGGACGGTTGACCCGTGCGGCGCGCATCAGCGCGGACTGAGCTTGCAGGCCCTGACGCAACGCTGGACACCTCTCCCGATTCAAGCAGGGACGATCAAGAGTGCGCGCGCCAGCCGGGTTTGCTCGGGTTGCGGCGTGCCATCGCACAGGCTGGATCACTGTTTGCAACATGTCCCTTTGTGCGGATGAGGCCACTCTCAGAAACAAAGGGCTGGCGCGAGTGCGCGGGGCGGAAACTTTTGGCGTCACCCTGTGGAACCGGCTACCTTGACGCGATGCTCTACCCCTTCGCGCCGCCGACCGCAGCTTCTGGCCTGTGAAAAATCCTGCCGCGCTTGCGCCGCTGCGCCACCCGGTCTTCCGGATGCTCTGGCTCGCCAATCTCGCCTCGAATATCGGACTTTTCGTGCAGAACACGGCCGCGGGGTGGTTGATGACCAGCCTGGACCCCTCACCGATGATGGTAAGCCTGGTACAGGCATCTTCCATGCTGCCCGTGTTTTTGCTGGCCCTGCCGGCTGGG
This sequence comes from Acetobacterales bacterium, assembly GCA_038247025.1. GTDB lineage: Bacteria > Pseudomonadota > Alphaproteobacteria > Acetobacterales > Acetobacteraceae > Roseococcus. The sequence continues at coordinate 4,164 of JBBRVI010000195.1, read as the reverse complement.
GCCCTGGCCGATATCATGGATCGCCGCGTCTTTCTCATTGCGGCCCAGCTCTGGATGGCCTTCGTCGCCGGGCTGCTTTGCGTGTTGAGCGCGCTGGACATGCTCGGCCCCTGGGGCCTTGTAGCCCTCACCTTCGGGCTGGGGGCGGGCTTGGCGATGACCTTCCCCGCCTGGGCCGCCACCACGCCGGAACTGGTCCCGCGTGAGGACCTGATCAGCGCCATCGCTCTCAACGGCATCGGCTTCAACATCACCCGCGCCATTGGCCCCGCGATTGGCGGGCTGACCATCGCCTGGTTCGGCATGGGGGCGGCCTTCGCGCTGAACGCGCTTTGCCTGCTGGTGATGGTGGGCGCGCTATTTCTCTGGAAGCGCCCGGCGCAAAGCTCCCGCATGCCGCGCGAGCATTTTCTCTCGGCAGTGCGCGCAGGCACCCGCTTCGTTGCGGCAACTCCGGCCATGCATGCGGCCATTTTGCGCGCGGTGGTGTTCTTCCTGTTCGGCTCCGCCGTCTGGGGGCTGCTTCCGCTGCTGGTGCGCGATACGCTGGCTCTCGGCCCCCAGGGTTTTGGGCTGCTGCTGGGCTGCATGGGCGTGGGCGCGGTGGCGGCAGGGTTTGTGCTGCCAGCGTTTCGCGGGCGGCTTGATCGGTCGGGCATGGTGCTTTGGGCCTCACTGATCGGGGCGCTGGCCATGGCCATTCTCGCGCTGTTCCACCATTGGGTTTTCGCGGCCATCGGCATGCTGCTTTATGGCGTGTCCTGGATTTCGGCGGCTTCCACCTTGCAGGCTTCGGCGCAGATGGCAGCACCCGCCTGGGTGCGGGCGCGTGCCATCGGCATCTACCAGATGAGCTTTTTCGGCGCATTGGCGGCGGGCTCGGCGCTTTCAGGCTATATCGCGAGCCTGCTGGGTGTCACCTGGGCCATGGCGCTGTTTGCCGTGGGCGCGGCAGCGGGCGCCGTGCTGGTGCGACATTGGCGCCTTGAGGGCGAAGCGCCGGAAGCCCCGCCACGCGTGGAGATTGCCAGCCCCGCCCCCGCCGCGGCTGAGTTGCGCGAACTGCTGCTTGAAGGCGGCAACCGCGTGCTGGAGGTGGTGCGCTATCACGTGGCCCCGGCCGACCGGGATGCCTTCCTCACCATCATGGCTGCATGCCGGCGGGTGCGGCTGCGTGGCGGGGCGGCGACCTGGCGGCTTTACGAGGATATCGGCAGTCCCGACCGCTGGGTCGAGCTCTGGGCCATTGAAAGCTGGGCGGAACATCTGCGCGAAGCCGGCCGGCTTTCCCCCGAGGACAGCGTGATCCTGGCGCACGCGGCCAGGTTCCATATGGGCGAAGGCGGGCCTGAGGCGGTGCGCTACGTCAATGTGCCGGTATAAGGCGACCGACGCACCGCCCTGAAGGTTGCAGACGAGCCGCCCGCGCGGCTATGGTCCGCCTTCAGGGACAGCGAACACATCATGAACGACCTCTTTGCGGGGCGCGGTGGCAAAGCCGCCGCCTCCAGCTACAACGCGGCCGATATCGAGGTTCTGGAAGGGCTGGAGCCCGTTCGGCGCCGGCCTGGCATGTATATCGGCGGCACGGATGACAACGCGTTGCACCATCTGGCCGCCGAGATACTGGACAACGCCATGGATGAAGCCGTGGCCGGCCATGCCGACCGCATTGATGTGGTGCTGGAGGCCGGCAACTGGTTCTCCGTGCGCGACAATGGCCGTGGCATCCCGGTGGACCCGCACCCGAAGTTTCCCAAGTTATCAGCGCTGGAGGTCATCCTCACCACGCTGCATTCGGGGGGCAAGTTCTCCGGCAAATCCTACGAGACCTCGGGCGGGCTGCACGGCGTGGGCAGTTCCGTGGTCAATGCCCTGGCCGAATCCCTGGAAGTCGAGGTCGCGCGCGGCGGCGAGTTGTTCCGCCAGACCTATGCCCGCGGCAAGCCCACCAGCAAACTCAAGCGCGAGGGCGAGGTGCGCAATCGGCGCGGCACGCTGCTGCGCTTCAAGCCGGACCCCGAGATTTTCGGCGCGCTGCCCTTCCGTGCCGAGCGACTGTTCAAGCTCTGCCGCTCCAAGGCGTATTTGTATCGTGGTGTGGAAATCCGCTGGAAATGCGAGGCCGCGCTGGTCGCGGGCAGCGATACGCCCCCCGAGGCGGTGCTGCACTTTCCCGGCGGCCTCTCGGATTTCCTGGCCACCGCCGTGACAGGCCGTGCGGCCGTGGTGCCCAACCCCTTCGCCGCCACCACAGAATTCCCCGATGGCGCCGGTCGCTGCGAATACGCCATCACCTGGCTGGAGCATGGCGAGGGCTTTCTCTCCACCTATGCCAACACCATCCCCACGCCGCAGGGCGGCACGCATGAGGCGGGGCTGCGCGCAGCACTGGTGAAGGGCCTGCGTGCCTATGGCGAGATGAAGAAGGAAAAGCGCGCCACCACCATCACCGCCGAGGATATCCTGGGCGGCATGGCCGGCATGCTCAGTATTTTTATCCGCGAGCCGCAATTCCAGGGCCAGACCAAGGATAAGTTGACCAATGGCGATGCCCAGCGCCTGACCGAGAACGCCCTGCGCGACCCCTTCGACCATTGGCTGACCGGTGATCCCGCCAGTGCCGACAACCTTCTGGCCTTCGCCCTCGAACGTGCCGAGGAACGCCTGCGCCGCCGCGCCGAGAAGGACACGCCGCGCAAGACCGCCACCCGCAAGCTGCGCCTGCCGGGCAAGCTGACCGATTGCTCGCGCGAGAGCAGCGAGGGGACGGAGATTTTCCTCGTGGAAGGCGACAGCGCCGGCGGCTCGGCGAAGCAGGCGCGTGACCGCGAGACGCAGGCGGTGCTGCCGCTGCGGGGCAAGATCCTGAACGTCGCCAGTGCTTCCGCGGAAAAGCTGCGGGGCAACCAGGAACTCAAGGACCTGGTCGAGGCGCTGGGCTGCGGCGTGGGCGATCGCTTTGACATCGCGCGCCTGCGCTATGGCCGCGTCGTCATCATGACGGATGCCGATGTGGATGGCGCGCATATCGCGGCATTGCTCATGACCTTCTTCTACAAGGAACTGCCGGAACTGGTGCGCCAGGGGCGCATCTACCTGGCCCAGCCGCCCTTGTTCCGGCTTCAGGCGGGCGGCAAGAGCGTCTATGCGATGGATGACGCCGACCGCGAAAAGCAGATGAAGCGGCACTTCACGGCGAACCAGAAGGTCGAGGTCAGTCGCTTCAAGGGCTTGGGCGCGATGCCGGCCGCGGTGCTGAAGGACACGACCATGGGGGCCAAGAACCGCGTGCTGCTCAAGGTGACGCTGCCGCCTGAGGATCGCGCTTCTACGGCCGAACTCATGGAGGCGTTGATGGGGCGCAAGCCAGAATTGCGGTTCAAGTTCATTCAGGAAAATGCGGCGTCGCTGGATGCGGAAGCCGTGGATGCCTGATGCGGTTTCGCCTCCACCGCCGGCGCCGACGTGCAGGACGATCGCCTCGAATGCGACATCTTAGGCTGGGCCGAGGGGTTTTCATCCTGGCTGGTGGATCACGTGGTAATCCCAGGCAGCCCGCGGGACCGGGAGCCCTGGGACGAACTGGCCCAGCTCCCACGCTCCACCTTCCTTGATTCTGCCTTCCTTGATTCTGCCTTCCTTGATTCTGCGCCCTGATCGGCTGGGTGCGGCACAGTCAACCTGCCACCCTATAGTCCCGAGCTGAACGGGATCGAGCGTGTCTGGCAGTACTTCCGCGATCGGTACCTCTCGGAGCCGCTATTCACCGGAACCAGCAGAATCATCGCTGCCTGCTGTGATGCTTGGAAGCGCATCATGGAAGAGCCAGGCCGTATCCGGTCACTGACCAATTTCGATCGGATCAGAAAGGTCAAGGCATCATACGGCCGGTTTGAAACTGTCCACCCGCAAGGGCGCGCTCCAGTTGCCTGGAGAATATTGGATGTTGTTTGATAGCCCAGGCACAGCTTTTGCCCACGGAACTCCCCCGGTGGCGCGAGGTGGTGCACGCCCACCAATTGCATGCAAATTGGTGTTTTGGACGGGGTTTTCGCTTGAAAATCTCTCCATGATTTGGCAATTTTAGCGACACGCGCCGAACAGAGCGCAACCCTGGGAGATCCCGACATGTCCGACCGCCCATCCCGAGTTCTCATCCGC
>JBBRVI010000194.1:0-7199 GCA_038247025.1 Acetobacterales bacterium | reverse complement strand
GTCGCCAAGATCAACAACGCGCAGATCGTCTCGCCCAAGCGCCGCCGCGTGGATATGCCGGTCGAGACCGGCTATGTCGGCATGGTGGATCGTTGCGACTTCGACGAATATCTGCGCGAACGCGCTGCCACTGCTGGCGCCGAATGGATTCGCGGCACCTCCCAGGATTTCGAACGCGATCCGGATGGCACTGCCGTTATCACCTACGAGGCGAAGGACGGCGGCGAAGTACAGCGGCTGCGGGCAAAGATGGTCATCATCGCCAATGGCGCGCGCAGCGAATTGGCGATGCAGGCCATCCCCGGGCAGGCCCATCCCAAATGCGTCTACGCCTATCACGAGATCGTGAAGCTCCCGGAGACCGGCTTTGACGGCCAGCGCTGCGACGTCATCTATGACGGCCGGACCTCGCCCGATTTCTACGCCTGGATCTTCCCCCATGGCGACACGGCCAGCATCGGCACGGGCAGCGCACAGAAGGGCTTCTCCCTGCGCGCCGCCACCGCCGCCGTGCGCGCCGAGAACGGCCTCGCCGATGCCGAGACGCTACGCCGCGAAGGTGCGCCGATCCCCCTGAAGCCCCTGAAGAAGTGGGATAATGGGCGTGACGTGGTGCTGGCCGGTGACAGCTCAGGCGTGGTCGCCCCTGCCTCGGGCGAGGGCATCTACTACGCCATGCTCGGTGGGCGCCTTGCCGCCGAGGCCGTGCAGCTCGCACTTGCCACCAATAAGGCCTCGGCCCTCAAGACGGCGCGCAAGCGCTTCATGAAGGAGCACGGGCAGGTGTTCCTGATCCTCGGGATCATGCAGTTCTTTTGGTACCGCAATGACTGGGTGCGGGAGCGTTTTGTGAAGATGTGCATGGACAAGGACGTCCAACGCCTCACATGGGAAGCGTACATGAACAAGAAAATCGTCCGAAAGGACCCGATCGCTCACGTGAAGATCTTCTTCAAGGATACGGCGCACCTGTTGGGGCTGACACGCGCATGATGCAGCATGTTCACCCCCAGCACGCGCGCGCCAAAGCGACGCGGCACCATGGCCCCACCCTGCCCATGCGAGTGGGGACGCGCGGCTCTCCGCTGGCGCTGTATCAGACGCGCCATTTCCTCGACCTGATCCGCTCGGTCTGCCCGATCCTGCGCGGCATGGATGCCTTTGAGGAATGCGAGATCAGCACCGCGGGAGACCGTGTGCAGGATCGCCGCCTCGCCGAAATTGGTGGCAAGGGCCTGTTTGCCAAGGAAATCCACGAGGCGCTGCTCGATGGCCGCGTGGATTTTGCGGTCCATTCCCTGAAGGACCTGGAGACGGAGTTGCCGCCGGGCGTGGTGCTGGCCTGCACGTTGCGCCGTGAGGACCCGCGCGATGCCATCGTCCTGGGCGATGCCTGCCGTCGCCAGGCCTCGCGCGAAACCAACGGCGACCCCTACGCCGCCCTTCCGATGGGTGCGTTGATCGGCACAGCCTCGGTGCGGCGCCAGGCGCAGCTTCTGAACGCCCGGCCGGACCTGCGCTGCGAAGTCATTCGCGGCAACGTGCAAACGCGCCTTTCGCGTGTCGCCACGGGTGAGTTCGACGCCTCGCTGCTGGCCCTCGCCGGCCTGAAGCGCCTGGGCCTGGAGAGCCATGCCGGCGTGGTGATCAGCGTTGATGACATGGTGCCATCCGCCTGCCAGGGCATCATCGGAGTCACGGTGCGCGAGAAGGACGTGGAGTTGCACGAGCTTCTCTCCGCCATTTGCGACCCCTGTTCGCGTCCGGTCAGCCTGTGCGAACGCGCTTTCCTGGGCGCGCTGGACGGCTCCTGCCGCACCCCCGTCGGTGGTCATGCCACGCTGATGGAGGGCGGGCAGATTCGCCTCACCGGCCTGATTGCCCGCGCGGATGGCAGCTTCGTCCTGCGCCGGACCATCGCTGGCGACGTATGTGATGCCGAACGCATCGGCCACGCGCTGGGTGAGGAAATGCTGGCCGATTCACCTGCGGACGTGTTCGCCTGATACGGGTTTGTGCGTGACGAAACGGGTTCTGATCATCGGCGCCGGCATAGCCGGACTCTCCGCCGCACTGATGTTGGCCGCACGTGGCCTTGATGTGACCGTGCTGGAGCGCCAGGCGGCACCAGGCGGCAAGATGCGCCTTATCCCGATTGGCGAGGCGCGGATTGATGGCGGCCCGACCGTCTTCACAATGCGCTGGGTCTTTGACGAGATCTTCGCCGCCGCCAATGCGCGCCTCGAAGATCATCTGACGCTGCGACGTGTCGAGGTTCTGGCCCGGCACGCCTGGGGTTCTGGGCCACGGCTTGATCTCTTTGCCGATATCCAGCGCTCAGCCGATGCCATTGGGGCTTTTGCCGGCCCGAAGGAGGCGCGCGGCTATCTGGACTTCGTTGCAAGGGCGAAGAAAACCTTCGCGGCGTTGGAGGCGCCCTTCATCCGCGCCTCCCGCCCCTCACCGCTGTCGCTGGTCAGCCGCATGGGCCTGGGCGGCATGGGCCGGCTGATGGGCACTTCGCCCTTCAGCAGCCTATGGGATGCGCTGGGCGAGCATTTCGGCGATGCGCGGCTGCGCCAGCTTTTTGGCCGCTATGCCACCTATGTCGGCTCCTCGCCTTTCCTCGCACCAGCCACGCTCATGCTCATCGCCCATGTCGAGCAGGAGGGCGTCTGGCTGGTCGAAGGCGGCATGCACCGCGTGGCTCGTGCTTTTGAGGAACTGGCCACCGCCAAGGGCGCGCGCTTTCGCTATGAGGCGGAAGTGGCGGAAATCCTAGTGGGCAACAGCCGCGCCACCGGCATTCGCCTCGCCGATGGCGAAGTTCTCGAAGCGGATGCCATCATCTGCAACGCCGATGTCGCAGCCCTGGCCGGGGGGCGCTTCGGTGGCCGCGCGACGCGCGCCGTGGAGGCTGTACCACGCGCAACGCGCTCCCTCTCGGCCATGACCTGGGCGATGGTGGCCCCCACCGAGGGCTTCCCCCTGGTCCGGCACAATGTCTTCTTCTCGCCCAATTCGCGCACCGAATTTGACGAACTGACCGAGCAGGGCCGGGTCCCCAGCAAGCCGACCGTCTATGTCTGCGCACAGGATCGCGGCGATGATGACAGTGCGCTGGAAGGGCCGGAGCGGCTGCTCTGCCTCATCAACGCCCCCGCGCGGGGCGACTACCGCCCGCTTTCGGATGCGGCGCTGGCCCAGGCCGAATCCGCCACGTTCGAGGTGCTGGAGCGCAGCGGCCTGAAGGTGCATCGCAGCCCACAGTCCACGCGAATGACCACGCCGACTGGCTTCGATGCGCTGTTTCCCGCGACCGGCGGCGCGCTTTACGGGCAATCGGTGCATGGGTGGTCCTCCACCTTCGCGCGGCCGGGGACGGAGACGAAGGTCCCGGGGCTCTATCTCGCCAGTGGCAGCGCGCATCCGGGGGCTGGCGTGCCCATGGCGGCGCTATCGGGACGGCTGGCGGCGCAGCGAATCACTGACGGGCGTTAGGCGGCGTCACCTGCAGCCCACCCGCTCGCCCAGGCCCACTGGAAATTATAGCCACCCAGCCAGCCCGTCACATCCACCGCCTCGCCGATCACGAACAGCCCCGGCACGTCGCGCGCCATCATGTTCTGTTGCGAGAGGCAAGCCGTGTCCACGCCGCCCAGCGTCACCTCGGCCTTGGCATAGCCTTCGGTTGTGGTGGGTGTGAGGCTCCAGCCCTTGAGCAGCCCAGCCAGCCCGATGAGCGCGCGGTCCGGCAGATCGGCCATGCGCGACCCGGGCAGATAACGCTCAGCCAGTGCCTGGGCGAGGCGGCTGGGCAGCAGCTCGCCCAGAGCCGTGCGCGGTTCCACCTTGGGGCGCGCGCGCTTGGCGGCCAGCAGCACCGAAACGGCATCCTGGCGGGGCAGCAGGTCCAGCGTGACGGCCTGGCCTTCGCGCCAATAGGAGCTGACCTGCAAGATGGCCGGCCCCGAAAGCCCGCGATGGGTGAAGAGCATGGCCTCCGGGAAGGCCGCCTTGCCGCAGCGCGCGATGATGGGCAGCGCCACACCCGAAAGCGGCTGCATCAGCGCCAATTCCTCGCCGCCGAAGGCGAAGGGCACCAGGGCCGGGCGGCGCTCCACCAGCTTCAGGTCAAATTTACGCGCCATATCATAGGCAAAGCCCGTCGCGCCCATTTTCGGAATGGAGAGCCCGCCCGTCGCCAGCACCAGCGACTGCGCGCTGAATTCACCGCGATCGGTGGTGATATGAAAGCCTGTCGCGCGCGTGATCCCGGTGACGCGCGTCTCCAGGCGCAGTTCCACGCCCGCCGCCTGAGCCTCGGCCAGCAGCATCGCCACGACCTGCCGTGCCGAGCCATCGCAGAACAATTGCCCCAGCGTCTTTTCGTGCCAGGCGATCTTGTGCTTCTCGATCAGCGCGAGGAAATCCCGCGCCGTGTAACGCGCCAGCGCCGAGAGGGCGAATTGCGGATTGGCGGAAAGAAAGCGCTCAGGCCGGATGTCCCGGTTGGTGAAATTGCAGCGCCCGCCGCCGGAGATGAGGATCTTCTTGCCCGCCGCCTCGGCATGGTCCAGCAGCAACACCCGCCGCCCGCGCTGGCCGGCACGAATGGCGCACATCAGCCCCGCCGCGCCAGCGCCGAGAACCACAACATCAAAATGTGCCATTACAATCCGTAAGCAATCCGCTTGGTGTTGGAGGCGCGCAGATTGCGCAGCCGCGCCAGCGCCCAAAGCGGGAAGATGCGCCGATAGCCGTGGTAGCGCAGGTAGAACACCCGTGGGAAACCCGTGCCGGTATAGTCATCCTCCGGCCAGTCGCCATCACCTTTCTGGCGCTGTATCAGCCATTCTGCCGCACGGCTGACCGCCTCATGCTCGCCCTCGCCGCAGGCCATGAGTGCAAGCATGCCCCAGGCTGTCTGGCTCGCCGAGGAGGGCGCGTGCTGGCGCGAATCGGGCCGGGTGCCGCCGCGGGCAGGATAGCTCATGCCATCCTCGCCCCAGCCGCCATCCTCATTCTGATGCGCCAGAAGCCAGGTGACGGCACGGCGCATGGCGTCATGTTCGGGCGGCAGGCCGGCGGCGTTGAGGGCCGTGACGGCGGACCAGGTGCCATAGATGTAGTTCACGCCCCAGCGGCCATACCAGGCGCCGTCGGCCTCCTGCTCACGCAGCAGGTATTCGATGGCTGCCTTGGAAGCCGCCTCATCACCACGTCCCAGCTGCGCCAGCATGGCCAGGCATCGGCCCGAGACATCGGAGGTGGGTGGATCGAGCAGCGCGCCGTGATCGGCGAAGGGAATGTGGTTGAGGTAATGGAAGGTGTTGTCCGCGTCGAAGGCGCCCCAGCCGCCGCCGCGCGACTGCATGCCCAGCGTCCAATCCGTTGCGCGCTGGATCGCTCCATCCAGCGAGCCATCCTGGGGGACGGCACGGCGGTAGCGGTCCATCGCCAGGACCACCACAGCCGTGTCATCCACATCGGGGTAGTGCGCGTTCTCATACTGGAAGGGCCAGCCGCCGGGCTGGAGGTCGGGCCGGTTCCAGGCCCAATCCCCGCGCACATCGCGGATTTCACGCCCCAGCAGCCAGTGCATCCCGCGCGCCACTTCGGCCTCATGGCCACCGGCTTCCATCAGCGCGTGACTGACCAGCGCCGTGTCCCAGATGGGTGAGAGGCAGGGCTGGACGTAGGTTTCCTCAGCTCTCTCCTCGACGAGCTTTTCGATGGCGGCCCAGGCGGTGATCATGCGCGGATCATCCTGCGCCACGCCCAGGCAATGATACATCAGCACTGCATTGGCCATGGCCGGGTAGATGGCACCCAGGCCGTCCTCGCCGTTCAGGCGTTCGGTCACGAAGCTCTCACAGGCTTCCTCGGCGCGGGCGCGGTGGGTGCGGGGGAAGAGCATGCGCGCGCGGTGCAGCGCGCCATCCAGCCCCTTGAAGAGCGAAGCCCAAGGCTCGGCCTGGTGGGCGCCGCCAGGCCATTCCTTCACCTGCTCGGGCGGGGTGCGGAACAACTCGTCAACCCGCACGCCGCGAGGATTTTGCGCGACGGGGCGGCGGGCCATGACCACGGTCAATGGCACCAGCACCGTGCGCGCCCAATAGCTGATCTTGCTGACATGGAAGGGGAACCAGCGCGGCAGCAGCATGATCTCGGGCGGCATCATCGGAACCGCCCGCCAGGGCACCGCGCCGAACAGCGCGAGGGAGGCACGGGTGAAGACATTGCTGCGCTCCGCCCCACCGGCGGCAAGGATGGCGGCACGGGCGGCTGCCATGTGCGGCGCGTCGGGCACATCGCCGATCAGCCGGAGTGCCAGATAGGCCTTCACCGAGCAGGAGATATCCATCGGCCCGCCGTGAAAAAGCGGCCAGCCGCCCCCGGTATTGGCCGCCTGCTCCGCCTGAATGCGGCGCAGGTAGCAGCCGATGCGTGCCTCCTTCTCCGGTTGGAGATGGCCGAAGAAGTGGTGGAGCATGAGGTATTCGGAGGGGATGGTCGCATCCGCCTCCAGCTCGAAAACCCAATGCCCATCGGGGCGCTGGAGGTCGAGCAGATGGCGGGCGGCCGAAGCGACCGCCTGTTCCAGCGCGTCGTTGTCCTGACCGAGATGCCCTGCTTGCGGCGCCGAAAGGGTCCCCGCCGTCAGGTCCGGCATGATGTTCAACGCGCTATTCCCCTAAAGCCAAAGGAAGAATCGGGAGGGCCTCCGACCTGGATAATCCATTTCCCCCCCGAGCCGGAAGGGCAGAAAGCGTTGTGTTGCCGTGTCTTCATTCGCGCGACAAGGCCTCGCCCAAGCTTGCCCGACCAGCCCGCAGCCCGGCCCTGCCCCGTCATCACCTCGGCGCCGGCTTCGTGTGCCAGGGTGCCGGTCGTCTCCGTGCCGCGGTCATCCACCACCAGAATGCGAAACGGGCCGGGACAATCCTGAATGACAAGAGTTTGCCCGGTCGCGACCATGGTTTCAGGCTCATCGCGCGCGGGGATGATGATTTGCACGGCGGGCCAATGGGCCGGTTCGGGCAATTGAGCCGCGTCGCGATCATCATCGCGGGCGCGCGAGAACATCCCTCGCCCGAAAATGAGCAAGGCCCAGGCCATGCATGTGGCGAGGCCCAGCCAGATCATTTGCGCAGCATGCCCGCCGCTTCGAACCAGGCGATGGCGTCGCGCACGCC
>JBBRVI010000193.1:0-7228 GCA_038247025.1 Acetobacterales bacterium | reverse complement strand
TGGTCATACGCCGTGAACGTCGCACCACCAGACTTCGCCAGAACCTTCGTGATCGCCGCCGTCAGGGACGTCTTGCCATGGTCCACGTGACCAATCGTCCCAATATTGCAGTGCGGCTTGTTCCGCTCAAACTTCGCCTTGGCCATTTGAAAAGCTCCGAGAATGATCGTTCCAGAAGCCGCAAGGGCACGGGCCAGCACAAGGTGAGCGTCACCGCCCATCTCCAGGGAGATTGTCTCCAGGGAGGGTTGGAGCGGGTGAGGGGAATCGAACCCCCGTAGCCAGCTTGGAAGGCTGGTGCTCTACCATTGAGCTACACCCGCGCCGAGGCGGAGATAGAATAGCTCAGGAGTTGCTCCGTGGGCGCATAAAACGCCCGCAGAAAAACCCGCTGCCATCGGGGTTATGGAGGGGGCTGGATTCGAACCAGCGTAGGCGTGAGCCAGCGGATTTACAGTCCGCCCCCTTTAGCCACTCGGGCACCCCTCCCCACAACCGCGCACGCCGAGACGTAACCGACCGATGGAAGCGGGCGGGTTCAAGCGGTTTCGCGCATGGATGTCAATGAACCCCGGCTGGGCAACCCCGACCAGAAAGACCAGCAGATCGGTCAGCGCCGGCGAAAGCGTTCCACCGCGCCCACCAGTGCCGTGCGGATGCCTGGCTCCAGCGCCGAATGCCCCGCATCGGGCACCACGGTCAGCCGGGCGCGCGGCCAGCGCGTGGCGAGTTCGAAGGCCGTCTCGGCGGGGCAGATCATGTCGTAGCGGCCCTGGATGATCTCGGCTGGGATCTGCGCGATGGAGTCCATGCCCGCCAACAAGCCACCTTCGCGCAGGAAAAGCTTGTGCGCGAAGTAATGCGCCTCGATCCGCGCAAGGCCGAGCGCGCTGCGGTCCTGCGCAAAGCTGGCCACGGTCTCGGGGCTGGGCAGCAGGGTGGAGCAACTGCCTTCGTAATGGCTCCAAGCGCGCGCGGCGAGGAGATGGATTGCGGGGTCAGGGTCGGTCAGGCGTTGCAAATAGGCGGTCAAGAGATCATGCCGCTCGCCCTGGGGGATGTGTTCGGCGAAGGCGGCCCAGGCATCGGGGAAGATGCGGCGCAGGCCGTAGAGGAACCACTCCACCTCCTCATCGCGCCCAAGGAAGACGCCGCGCAGTACGGCACCCGTCACGCATTCGGGATGCGCCTGGGCATAGGCCAAAGCCAGCGTTGACCCCCAGGAGCCGCCGAACAACAGCCATTTCTCGATGCCGAGGAAACCGCGCAGCGTCTCGATATCCCCGACCAGATGCGGTGTTGTGTTGCCGCGCAATTCGCCCAGCGGGCGGGAACGCCCCGCGCCGCGCTGGTCGAAAATGATCAGGCGCCAATGTGCGGGGTCAAAGAAGCGGCGATGCACCGCCCCCGCTCCAGCCCCAGGGCCGCCGTGCAGGAATATGACTGGCTGGCCACGCGGATTGCCCACCTGTTCCCAATACATGACATGCCCATCGCCGAGTGGCAGCAGCCCTGTCTCGAAGGGAGCGATGTCGGGGAAGAGGTCGCCGCGGGGCATGGGGTGAGGGGTTTCCGGTTCTGCTGGCCGATTTCGCGCGAAACATAGGCGAGAAGCGCGCCAGCCTCCAGGGCTTCATCCCAGGCTGCGACGAATGACCATGTTCATCAGCACGCGTGAGGTCTCCGCGAAGCGCTCGCGAAAGCGGCTCTCCCGCTCGGGCGGGAAATCCTTGCGCTTTTCGATCATCACCGCGACATGGCCGCGCTTGCGGGCCCGCACCCACGTCCGAACGGGCAATTCCTTTTGTACGTCCCAGCGCGTGGCCCCGCGCCAGATGATGAAAACCTCGTCCTCCACATCGAAATTATATTGGTGAAATCCGGAATACCCCTCTGCCTGCGCTTCATTGGGATAGTGGAACAGCATGACCACGCCCCCCATCCGCACCAGGCGCAACATTTCAATCAAACCCCGAATGGGGTCGAAAGAATGGTCCAGCGCGTTGCGGCAATGCACGATATCGAAGGATCCCGTGGGAAGATGGGCTGAGAGGTCCTCAGCCGTGGCAAAGATGCTCGGGACGGGGCGGGGCTGGCCCAGCGTGTCGAAGATGCGTGTATAGGCGTCGGCCAACGGGTCGGTCGCCACCAGTTCCATTGTCATGCCCGGCGGCGGCACATAGCCCACCGAGCTCACCGGGCCGGCTCCCACATCTAGCACCCGCAGATGTGTGACCTCAGCCTTCGTGGCCCATTCGGCCAGCCAGGGAACAAGGGGCGTGGCCGGGTTCATGCGCTGCTCGAACTCGTCGGGCCAATTGCCACCGCGGGTTTTGGCCCAATGGGTCCAGAAGCCCAGTTCGTTGGGAATGCCAGATGCCCAGAGCTCAAAACGCTCGGCGTGATCGCTCGGCAATTCGCGCGCGACTGGGGCGCTGTTCACCATTTGATATCCTGATCCGGGGCAATCTTTGATACTTATGGCCGAAGCGCGCACGGCGAAAGCCTCTTTCGGCGAGACCCCCTTCGCCAAATGCCCCGGGATGCCTAGATTGGTAGGATGCTACAGCCTCGCCCCTCCAGCAGTTCAGCATCCACCAAGCCGCATGGCGTGGCCTGTGGCGTTTGTGGTGTTGAGAGCCGGCAGCACTCCTTCCGCCCCGTTCCCGCTGAACAGGCGCCCGATCTGGACCTTCGACCCGGCCGCCCGGTGCGCGACACCATGGCGCGCTGGCTGCAGCAATGCCCGCATTGCGGCTATTCGGCACCGGACATCACCCAGGCCCATCCTTCCGCGGCGCAGGCAGTCGGCGCGGCGAATTTCCGCGCATTGCTCAATGATTCAAGTCACCCTCCCCTCGCCCGCCGCTTCCTGGCCTGGGCCTTGGTGCTGGAGGAGACGGGCGCGCTTCATGCCTCGGCAGAAGCCACCTTGCACGCCGCCTGGATCGCCGATGACCTGGGCAAGGACGAACTCGCCCGCGCATGGCGACTGGAGGCTGTTGCCCTCTGGCGCAGCGGCCCCGCCCTCGATTCCGAACAGCGCGTGCGCGTGGCCGATGCGCTGCGCCGCGCGGAGGCGTGGGACGATGCGGCCAACACGGCCCAGGCCCTGCTGCGCGAGCACCCGCCAGAGGCAGTGGAACAGGTGCTGATGCTGGAGCTGCGCCTCATCGAGGCACAGGATGCCGCCCGCCACAGCATGGCAAGCGCCATGCCGCCCCCCGCGCGCCGGCCGCATGTTTCGCATCAAAAGAGCGTGAAGCGCGGCGAGGGAGTGCGCGGTTGGCTGAAGCGGCTTTTCGGCCGTTGAGTTTTCCTCCCATCGGGGCCAGATAAGTTATATTATAACTTCTCGGATCTGCCCCATGCGCCGCCGCACCCTTCTCGCCCTGACAGCCTTGCCGCTTCCTGTCGCCGCACAGCCAAGGCCCATCGCCGTCGCTTCCTTTTCCATCCTGGGCGATCTGCTGCGCGAAGTGGCGGGCGAGCAAGTGGATGTACGGGTCATCGCCGGGCCGGATGTGGATGCGCATCACTTCCAGCCGCGCCCCTCCCACGCCGAGGCGGTCCGCAATGCGCAAATCGTCGTGCGCAACGGTGCGGGCTTCGACGGCTGGTTCAACCGCCTGATCAGTTCCACCGGCTTTCGTGGTGTGACGGTCACCGCGACTGAAGGGATCGCGTTGCGCCGTGCTGCGCCCACGCCGGGTCACAACCATGGCAGCGAGGACCCGCATGCCTGGCAGGATGTACGCCTCGCCATTGCCTTTGTTCGCAACATCGAGGCCGGGTTGATCCGCGCCAATAGCGCCGGGCAGGCACATTATCGCACCCGCGCGAACGCCCTCGCTGCCCGGCTGGAGGTGCTGGATGACTGGGTGCGCGTCGAGATTGCCCGCGTGCCGGAGCCAAGGCGCGTCATCGTCACGAGCCACGACGCCTTCGCGTATTTTGGCGCCGCCTATGGGGTGCGCTTTCGCGCGCCGCAGGGTGTGGCGACCAATGCAGAGCCCTCGGCCCAGCAGGTGGCCGGACTGATCCGGCAGATCCGCGCCGAGAACATCACAGCCGTCTTCATCGAAAACATGGCCAATCCCGCCACGTTGCGGCGTTTGGCCGACGAGGCGGGCGTGCGTATCCGGGGGCGACTTTACGCCGATGCGCTCTCCGGCCCGAATGGCCCCGCCGCGACCTACGAGGCGATGGTGCGGCACAATCTGGGACTGATGGTACCGGCTATGCTGGGCTAACGAAGCCTGGGCTGGATTTCGTCCTCGATTGCCTTGAAACGACCATACGGCCCTGTCATTAATCAGCCATGCGGCCCATCCTGCTCCTCCTCCTTCTCCTCACCACCGCCTGCGCGGAACGCTGGGAGCGCCCAGGTGCCACGGAGGCCCAGTCCGAGGCCACGCAGGCTCAATGCCGCGCCCAGGCCAACGCCACCGTGCCGCCCTTCCTGGTCTGGCAGCAGACCTCACCCGCGCGCATCGAGCGCAATCGCGACTGCCGGCGCGACCGCGACCGTGAGCGCTGCTTCGTCACCGAACGCGCCATCCCCGCCCGTTTTGATCAGGTGGACCAGAACGCTGGCGCGCGCGACGCTTTCCGCCAGGACTGCATGACGCAGAAGGGTTTCACCTTTCGAGGCTACCGCCCGCTTCGGCTGGAATAGCCCCTCCCGTCGCGCGGCAGTTCATGCCAGCATTCGCGCAAAGACAGGGGGAAACCAACTTGCTCACCATCTACGGTGTTTATCGCTCGCGCGCCTCGCGCAACGTCTGGCTGGCGCTGGAGGCGGGGATGCCCTTCCGCCATGTGCCGGTGATGCAGGGCTATCGCTTGTCCGATCCGCTGGCGCCGGATGCGCCGATCAACACGCAATCGCCCGCCTTCCGTGCGGTGAACCCCAATGGCCGCATCCCCGCCATGGAGGATGACGGGCTGGTGCTGGCCGAGTCGCTGGCCATCAACCTCTACATGGCCAAGAAGGCGGGCGGCCCCCTCGCCCCGGCCGATCTGCGCGAGGATGCGGAGATGACCGCGTGGTCCATCTGGGCCATGACGGAGGTGGAGCCATATTCCATCCAGATCCTCTACAACCGCGCGATGAAGCCTGCCGCCGAGCGTGACGAGGCGCTGGCACAAAGCTCCATTGCGGCGCTGTACGCGCCCTTGGCCGTGCTGGATGCGGCGCTGGCCAGGACCGGCTTCGTGGTGGGCGGCCGCTTCACCGTGGCGGACATCAACCTCTCCGAAGTCGTGCGCTACGCCATGCCGGCGGCTGAACTCTTTGAGGCCGCGCCGCATGTGAAAGCCTGGCTCACCGCCTGCCACGCCCGGCCCGCCTTCCGCGAAATGATGGCTACCCGCGACAAGGAGCCCGCATGATGTTCGACACCATCATCGTGGGCGGTGGTTCCGCCGGCTCCGTCCTCGCGCACCGGCTTTCGGCGCAAAGCCACCACAAGGTCCTGGTCTGCGAGGCCGGCCCTGACACGCCCCCTGGCGAGGAGCCCGCCGAAATCCGCGACAGCTATTCCGGCACCGCCTATTTCGACCCGCGCTTCCACTGGACCGAGCTCAAGGTCCACACCCAGATCGTCCCCCACAACCGCCCGGAAGACCGCCCGCCGCTGCGCAAATACGAACAGGCGCGGGTTTTGGGCGGGGGTTCCTCGATCAATGGCCAGATGGCCAATCGCGGCGCCCCCGCCGACTACGCCGAATGGGAGGCGCGCGGTGCCGAGGGCTGGAACTGGGACGCCGTCCTGCCCTTTTTCAAGAAGGTGGAGCGCGATCTCGATTTCGACGGCCCGCTGCATGGCAAAGAGGGGCGCATCCCCGTCCGCCGCATCATGCCGGAGAACTGGAACAAGCACGCCAAGGCCGCCGGCGAGGCATTCAAGGCGGCAGGCTACAAATACCTGCCCGACCAGAATGGCGTGTTCGAGGATGGGTATTTCCCCATCACGATTTCGAACGAAAACGAGCAGCGCGCCTCCGCCGCCATGGGCTACCTCGACCGCGAAACCCGCGCCCGGGAGAACCTGACCATCTCCACCGAGACGGTGGTGAAGTCGCTCATCTTCGAGGGGCTGCGCTGCGTGGGTGTCATCGCCCTCGTGCACGGCCAGGAGCAGGAATTCCGTGGGCGCGAGGTAATTCTCTCCTGCGGCGCCATTCATTCGCCGGCGCATCTGCTGCGCGCGGGCATCGGCCCCGTGGGGCATCTGCGCGAGATGGGCGTGGAGGTGCGCCACAACCTGCCCGGCGTGGGCCAGGGGCTGATGGACCATCCTTCCGTCTCGCTCTCCTCCTACTTGCGGAAATCCGCGCGGGTGGATGAGCGCACGCGGCGGCATATCCTGCTCGGGCTGCGTTATTCCTCTGGGCTTGAGGGCATTCCCCAAGGCGACATGTTCGCCGCCGCCGTCAGCAAATCAGCTTGGCACAGTGTGGGCGAGCAGGTGGCCTCGCTGCTGCTTTGGGTGAACAAGACCTATTCCGAGACGGGCCAGGTGCGCCTCGCTTCCGCCGCCTGGGACGCCGAGCCGGTGGTGGAGTTCAACCTCCTCTCCGACCAGCGCGACCTGGAACGACTGATGACCGGCTTTCGCATGATGGCCGCCATTCAGATGAGCGGCGAACTCGGCCAGGTGACGGCCGATCACTTCCCCGCCAGCTATACCGACCGCGTGC
Organism: Acetobacterales bacterium; assembly: GCA_038247025.1. GTDB lineage: Bacteria > Pseudomonadota > Alphaproteobacteria > Acetobacterales > Acetobacteraceae > Roseococcus. The sequence continues at coordinate 523 of JBBRVI010000193.1, read as the reverse complement.
GCAAGCTGGGCGTGATCAACGCGAAGAACCGGTTGCTCACCAACGTGATCAGCCGCTTCATGGATGGGCCGGGCTTCCTGCGCTCGGCTTTCATTGATCGCTTCGTGGTGGAGGGCTACCGCTTCGATGAGGTGATGACCGATGACGCCGCGCTGGAGGGCTTTATCCGCAAGGCTGCCATCGGCATCTGGCATGCCTCATGTTCGTGCCGGATGGGGCGCGAGGATGATCCGCAGGCTGTGGTGGACAATGAAGGGCGCGTGCGCGGGATTGAGGGGTTACGGGTTGTTGACGCTTCCATTTTTCCGGTGGTGCCTTGTGCCAATACCAACTTCCCGACGCTGATGGTGGCGGAGAAGATTGCGGCAAGTATGATGCAGTAATACCAATTCTCGCGGCTGGTGACTCACGAGAAGGATTCCCAAGGCGGAGGTGATGTGATTCACGTTGGTGGTCCTTGGATGTACCCCCATGCCGAACGCAATCGCCCTTCGTCTCGATTTCACCGCCGCCGATCTGCGCC
>JBBRVI010000192.1:0-7244 GCA_038247025.1 Acetobacterales bacterium | reverse complement strand
GCCACCACCTGGCGCGTGGATGAGGGCAATGCGCGGCGATGGATCATCGAGCTTCGCCAGGGCGTGAAGTTCCACGACGGCTCGCCCTTCGACGCGGATGCCGCCATCTGGAACCTGGACAGCATCTTCACCAGCACCGCCGCGCAATTCGAGGGCACGCGCTCAGGGCTCGTGCGCGGCCGCGCCACTTCCGTCGCGAGCTTCGAGAAGCTGGACACATTCCGCATCGCCATCACCACGCGCGAGCCGGATGCGACCTTCCCCTTCCAGATGGCCTTCATCTGGTTCGCCTCGCCCAGCCATTGGCAGGCGATGGGCGGCGATTGGCAGCGCTTCGCCATGAACCCCTCCGGCACCGGGCCTTACCGCGTGCTCTCCATCACGCCCCGCCAGCGCGCCGAGCTGGAGGCGAACCGGGATTACTGGGACACGAACCGCATCCCCAAGACCGCGCGCACCACGCTGCTGCCCATCCCCGATGGCACGGCCCGCGTGGCTGCCCTTCGTGCGGGCCAGGTGGATGTGGTGGAATCACTGCCCACCGACACCATCGCGCCGCTGCGCGCGGCCCGCTTCCAGATCACGCAGAATACCTATCCGCATATCTGGGCCTGGCGGCTGAACGTGACCGAGGGCTCGCCCTTCCACGACATCCGCGTGCGGCAGGCGGCCAACCTGGCGGTGGATCGCGAGGGGATGGTGATGCTGCTCTCGGGTGCGGCACAGGCCGCGCGCGGCAAGGTCACGGCGGATGATCCCTGGTTCGGCGATCCGTCTTTCCAGCTGCGCCATGACGTCGCCGAAGCGCGGCGCCTGATGGTGGCGGCCGGCTATTCCCAGACGCGCCGCTGCGCCATCAGCGTCATCATGCCCATCTCGGGCGGCGGGCAGATGGTGCCCCAGCCGATGAATGAGGCCATGCAGGGCGCCCTGCGCGAGGCCTTCTTCGATGTGAGTTTCCTGCCGGTGGATTTCGCCACAGCCATCAACCAGATGCGCGCCGGTGCACGCGACCCGGCTTCACGCGGCGCCCATGCAATCAACATCGCGATCCCCTCGATGGAGCCCAATACGGGCTGGGTGATTTATGACAGCGCACTGGTCAATCCGCGGGGAACCAATTGGGGCTACTTCAATTCGCCCGCGGTGGATGGGCAGCTGCGCGTGGTGCGCAACAGCTTCGATCCGGCCGAGCAGGCGCGCCAGATGGGGATTTTGCACAATATCCTCATTGATGAGGCAGCGCTGATCGCTGTGGTGCATGACCTCAATCCGCGCGCGCTCAGCGCTCGCTGCCGGGGTTTTGTGCAGGCGCGGAGCTGGTTTCAGGATTATACGCAGATCAGTGTGGGGTAGAAGAATCCAGGGCGCTGCCCTGGACCCGCCGGGGCCATTGGCCCCGAACCCCTTTAGCCTTCCAGATGCCGGCCCGGCCTGAACCGCGCCCGCAGACCATCCACTGGACCCAGGGCCAGCGCCAACACCCAGGCCACCGAAGCGGCCAGCACAATCGCCGGCCCGCTTGGCAAATCCAGGTGATAGCTGGCCAGCAGTCCAACCAGTGTCGCGCCCAGCGCAATGCCCACCGCCCAAAGCACCATGCCCCCCACATTGCGCGAAAGGTGCCGCGCAGCGATGGCGGGCAGCATCATCAGCCCCACCGCCATCAAACTCCCCACCGCCTGCAAGGCCGCCACCAGATTCACCACCACCAGCGCCAACAGCCCCAAATGCCAGACGCTGCCGCGCACCCCCACCGCCTGCGCGAAGGATGGGTCGAAGCATTCCAGGATCAGCGGCCGCCAGGCCAGCGCCAGGAAGGCCAGGGTGGCACTGGCCGCGCCCCCCATCAGCAGCAGCGCCGCATCATCAACGCCGAGCACCGAACCGAACAGCAATTGCGTGAGCTCAACGGCTGAACCGCGCCAGGAAATCAGCGTAACTCCAGCGGCCAATGCGGTCAGGTACAGCCCCGCGAGTGCGGCATCCTCGCGCCCGCCCGTGGCCCGCGCCAGTGCGCCCGAGCCGAGTGCCACCACCAGCCCAGCCAGCAGCCCACCCAGCGCCAGGGCGGGCATCCATAGACCCGCGACCACAAAGCCGAGCGCCACGCCGGGCAGGATTCCATGCGCCAGCACATCGCCCGTGAGGCTCATCCGCCGCAGCATGAGGAAGACGCCCAAGGGCGGTGCTGAGAGAGAAATGGCGATGCAGCCAACCAGCGCGCGGCGCAGAAAGCCGAATTCGGCGAAGGGCGCGATCAGCGCCGCGTAGAACATCGGCTCAGGCGGCTTCGCGCCCGCAGGCTTCGGCATCCTCGGCCCAGGCCTCGGACATCATGCGCGCGCGCAGGCGATTATCGGCCGAGAGCACCCGCTCGGTCGGGCCGCAGGCGATGCCCTCGCGCGCCAGCAGCAGCGTCTCGGGGAATTCGCGGCGCACCAGTTCGATGTCGTGCAGCACGGCGAGGATGCTGCGACCCTCGCCATGCCAGCGGCGTATCACGCCCAGCAGATCGGCCGCCGTGCGTGCATCCAAGGCGTTGAAGGGCTCATCGAGCAGGATGACCGGCGCATCCTGCAACAAGAGCCGTGCAAAAAGTACGCGCTGGAATTGCCCGGCCGAAAGCGAGCCCACCGGCCGCCGCGCGAAGCCGTGCAGACCGACGGCATCCAGTGCAGCCTCGATCCGCCCCGGGTGCGGTGTTGCGGCAAAGGCGCCGCTTTCGCCCCACAGGCCAAACAGCACGGCATCACGGCAGGTCAGTGGAAAGCTGCGATCCAGCATGGCCTGCTGCGGCAACAGCGCCACCTGGCCAGCGGCGAAGCCCGTCACCTGCCCACCCGAGGGCTTGTGCAGCCCCGCAATGGCGCGCAGCAGGCTGGACTTGCCGGCGCCATTAGGCCCGACCACCGCCATCAGCGCGCCGGGTTTCAGCGCGAAGGAAAGGTGATGCACGGCCGGGTGCCGACCATGCGTGACAGTGAGATTCTCGATCCGAAGCTCGGGCGCGGTCATGCTGACATGGCCCAGGCAATCGCCAACCAAAGCAGCGTCAGGAGGCCGGTAGCGTAAGCGCCACGCTGGCGTGCCGACGCCGCAAGATTGAGAGGGTTGATCATGATGTTATTGCATAACATGGGTGACCAAGGTCGCCAAGCAAGCGCTGCACGGGCTATGAACCCCCATGGCTTCCACTGACGACGAACTCCGCAAGGCTCTCGCCCGGCACCGCGCCTTTGCCACCCTCCTGCTGATCGTGATGTGCGGGCTGGTCTACCTGGCCTATCAACTGCCACCGAGCTTCCAGGCCGATCTGCTGGCCGCCTCGGCCAAGGCCGGCGTGGTGGGGGGCCTGGCCGACTGGTTCGCTGTCACCGCCCTGTTTCGCCGCCCGCTCGGCCTGCCCATTCCGCACACGGCCATCATCCCCCGCCAGAAGGAGCGCCTCGGCCAGGGCTTGGGCAGCTTCGTCGCGCGGCACGTCTTCACTGAGGCGGAGTTGCGGCGCGTCATCGCCCGGCTGGACATCGCCGGCATCCTCGCGAATTTCCTGGCCGACCGCGAGGCCTCGCGCCCTGCGGCCCAGGCGCTGGCCGCCGCCCTGCCCCGGCTGCTGGTCACACTGGAGGATGGGCGCGCGCGAAAACTCATGGCGCGCCTGCTGCCTCGCTTCGCAGGCGGGCCCGGGGCCGTGCCTGTTGTTGCCCGCGTGCTGCGCAGCCTGCTGGCTGGCGGGCAGCACCAGGCGGTGTTCGACCTTGCTCTGGAAAAGCTCAAGACCGTGCTGCTGGCCAAGCAGGATGACCTGCGCGAGGCCATCAAGCGGCGCGTCCGCGAACAGGGCGGCGCCGTGATGGGTTGGGCCGCCGGCGCCTATGTGGCGGACCGCGTGCTGGCCGTGCTCAACGCCGAACTGGACAAGCAGGAGCCCGGCGATTCCGACCTGCGCGCCGCGTTCGAAGCCTGGATCGAGGCCGAAATCACCCGACTGGAAACCGAGCCCCAACGCGCCGCCGCCCTGGGCGCCACCATCCGCCGCGCGCTGGCCCACCCCACCGTGGCCGATTGGCTGGGCGATGCATGGACGCGATTGCGCGGCGCGCTCGCCGCCGATGCGGTGAACCCAGATGGCCGCACGGTGGCCATCCTGGAGGGCGCGCTCGCCAATGCCGGGAGCTTCCTGGCCGAAGACGCCGTGGCGCGGGGCAAGCTCAATGGCGCGGTGGAGCGCACGCTGGCCACGCTGCTACCCTCGGCACAGCAACGGCTGTCGGATTTCATCGCGGGCGTCGTGAAGGGCTGGGACACGGCGCAGGTGACGGAAAAGATCGAGCTGCGCGTCGGCAAGGACCTGCAATTCGTGCGCATCAACGGCACGCTGGTGGGTTTCCTCGCCGGTGGAGCCCTTTATCTGCTGATATTCTGGCTGACGGGCGGGAGGGTGATCCATTGACGCCGTTGCGATCCTTCGACCAGCTCTCGCTTGGTCAAATCTTTACCTTCGGCAGCTTCTCGCTGACCGAGGCCGAGATCATCGAATACGCCCTGAAATTCGATCCCCAGCCCTTTCACACTGACCCCATCGCGGCAAAAAATGCACCGCTTTTCGGCGGCCTGGTGGCCAGTGGCTTGCACACAATGGGCGCCTGCTTCGGCCTGGTGATGGGCAGCGGCCTGTTCCGCGAGATCAGCCTGGGCGGCAGCGACATCAACACGCGCTGGCCCGCCCCGCTGCGCCCCGATGAGGCGGTGGGCGTGCAAACGCAGGTGGAAAGCCTGAAGCCGTCCCGCTCGAAGCCCGAACTGGGCGTGGCCATCCTGAAGCACACCGGCACGCGCCTGGCCGATGGGGTCATGGTGATCGAGATGACGGGGACGCATTTCCTCAAGCGCTGAAGGATTGACGCCGCCGCCCGCCTCGCTTGAAGTGCGGGCATGCCTCGAATCATCACGCTCGCCGGCGCGCAGACCGGCCCCATTCAGCGCAACGATAACCGCGCCCATACCCTCGATCGCCTGATCGCGCTGCTGGAGGCCGCCGCTCGCCAAGGCGCGCAGCTCGTGGTCTTCCCCGAATTGCCGCTGACCACCTTCTTCCCGCGCTGGTTCATCGAAACCACGCAGGAGCTGGACACCTGGTTCGAGCGCGAGATGCCCAACCCCAACAACCAGCGCCTGTTCGACCGCGCGCGGGAATTGGGCGTGGGCTTCCATCTGGGCTTCGCGGAACTCACTCCGGATGGGCATCGCTTCAATTCCGCGATCACGGTCGGGCCGGATGGCGCTGTGCTGGGCAAGTATCGCAAGGTGCATCTGCCCGGCTCGGTCGAGCCCAGGCCTGGTGCGCGCTTCCAGCAACTGGAGAAGCGCTATTTCGAGTATGGCGATCTCGGCTTCCCTGCCTTTCGCGGGCCAGTATCCTGGCATCGCGCCATCATGGGCATGCTGATCTGCAATGACCGCCGCTGGCCCGAGGGCTGGCGCTGCTACGGCTTGCAGGGCGTCGAACTCATGGTCATGGGCTACAACTCCGCGGCCTATGACCCCAATGGCGGCGAGGGCGAATCCGGCGAACTGCGCACCTATCACTCCACCATGGCCGTGCAGTCCAACGCCTATATGAACGCGACCTGGGCCGTCAGCGTGGCCAAGGCCGGCGATGAGGATGGCTCGGGCCTGATCGGCGGCTCCTGCATCGTCAGCCCCAATGGCATTGTCGTGGCACAGGCGAAGACGCTGGAGGATGAGGTGATCCTCGCCGAAGCGGATCTCGATGATTGCCTCCAGGGCAAGGAGAAGATGTTCAACTTCGCCCAGCACCGCCGGCCGCAATGGTATGGGCGCATCGTGGAACAGGTGGGCGCCGAGCCGCCACCCTGACCATGTGCTCCCATGGGGCGTGGCCACAGCCAGCGCCCGTGGCATAAGCGGCCCGCAACCGCGGACCACGCCCCCCATGATTCGTCTCGACAGCATCAGCAAGCAGCAAGGCCAGCAGCTCCTCTTCATCGAGGCCTCGGCGAGCCTCCAGAAGGGCGAGAAGATCGGCCTGGTCGGCCCCAATGGCGCGGGCAAGTCCACGCTGTTCCGCATGCTCACCGGCCGCGATGAGCCCGATGAGGGCCAGGTGCTGATGGAGCGCGGCACCACCATCGGCTTCTTCAGCCAGGATGTGGGCGAAATGTCCGGCCGCAGTGCGGTGACGGAGGTGATGGACGGTGCGGGTGATGTCAGCACCGTGGCTGCCGAACTGGCCCAGCTCGAAGCGGCCATGGCCGACCCCGACCAGATGGACCAGCTGGACAGCATCATCGAGCGCTTCGGTGAGGTGCAGGCTCGTTTCGAGGAACTCGGCGGCTATGGGCTGGAGGCGAAGGCGCGCGAAGTGCTCGCCGGGCTCAGCTTCAGCCAGGAGATGATGGATGGCGATGTCAGCGCGCTGTCCGGCGGGTGGAAGATGCGCGTGGCACTGGCCCGCATCCTGCTGATGCGCCCCGACGTCATGCTGCTGGACGAGCCGAGCAACCACCTCGACCTCGAAAGCCTGATCTGGCTGGAGAATTTCCTGGCCGGCTATGACGGCGCGCTGATGATGACCTCGCACGACCGCGAATTCATGAACCGCGTCATCAACCGCGTGGTGGAGATAGATGGGGGCGCGCTGACAACCTATGCCGGCGATTACGCCTTCTACGAACAGCAACGCGCCATGACAGAGAAGCAGCAGCAGGCGCAATTCGAACGCCAGCAGGCGATGCTGGCCAAGGAAATCAAGTTCATCGAGCGCTTCAAGGCACGCGCCTCCCACGCGGCCCAGGTGCAGAGCCGCGTCAAGAAGCTGGACAAGATCGACCGCGTCGAACCCCCCAAGCGCCGCCAGACGGTGAGCTTCGAATTCCTGCCCCCGCCCCGCTCGGGCGAGGATGTGGCCAGCCTCAAGGGCGTGCACAAACGCTACGGCCAGCGCGTGATCTATGAAGGGCTGGACCTTCTGGTCCGGAGGCGCGAGCGTTGCTGCGTGCTCGGCGTCAATGGCGCTGGCAAATCCACCTTGCTCAAGCTTGTGACGGGCTCCACCGATCCGGATGCGGGGACCGTGACGCTGGGGGGGAGCGTGAAGATGGCCTATTTCGCCCAGCACGCCATGGAATTGCTGGATGGCGAGCGCACCGTCTTCCAGACACTGGAGGACGCCTTTCCGCGAGCCGGCCAGGGCCCACTGCGCGCCCTGGCCGGCGCCT
>JBBRVI010000191.1:0-7323 GCA_038247025.1 Acetobacterales bacterium | reverse complement strand
CGCAGGCGCTCGATGGCCTGGCCGCGGAGGAGCAGGCCGAGCGCTATCAGGGTGATGCCTGGGACGATCTGATCGAGAGCTACCTCGAGAACGACACCGAATGGATGCAGAACGGCCTCGGTGAGTCCAACGCCTATCGGCGCCCGCGCCCATCGCCATTGCAGGACGTCTCGGTGGCTGAGGTGCTGCAACACGCGCTCGCCATCGAGAAGGGGCGCTGGACGCAGATTGATCAGAACTGCGTGGTTCGCAGCCTGGTCAGCATGGGCTTCAAGCAGACGCGCGCACGCCAGGGCGGGCACGGTCCGAAGGCCAAGCGTGAACGCCGATATTGCCGTCTGTCGGAAACGGAGGCTGCGCGGTGAGCCGGACGATAGTCAGTGGGTCCGGGTCTATGCCGGTGGGTCCGGGTATGGGTCCGGGTGTGCCAATCGCCGGAGAGCCACGGATAGCCTTGATGGGTCCGGGTGGGTCCGGGTGGTCCGGGTCTATCGTGTTCTATTTCGTAGCAGCCGGTTCGTGCATCACGCGTGTCACGCACATCGCGCATGACACGCACATACGGGGTGTACGGAAGAGTAGGGGAAAAACCCGGCCCCACCCGGACCACCCGGACCCATGGCGGAAATCTGCGGTTTTTCAGCGCCACAGAGCCGGACCCTACCCGGACCCAAACCTGGACCCACCCGGACCCACTTGCTCGGAAGGGCGATCGGGGGTGCGCGGCCACTGCGCCGAAGTGCCGCGTCAGGCCCGTGCGCCGCCTTCCTGCTGTGACCGCCAACCGCTCCCCATCATCCAAAGGACAATGATCATGAAGAACCGCACCGTTACCACCTGCCTGCATGGCGAGATGATCGAGATGAAGTTGCCTGAATGGATCGTCCGTGCGCGGGCGATCTGCAACGGCGGGCAAATCCCGTGGCATGCTGCGCTCACGCAGGTCCTGAAGTTTCTGCCTCACAGCGAAGGCGTCGCTCCGGATGCTCCGGACGGCGTGCAGATCCTCACCTGGGTCATCCCCGAAGAGGGCAGGCATTACGTGGAGTTCTGCACGCCGCACCACATCCTCGACGCCGTGTGGGTACCGGAGAAGGCTGAATGGCTGCCGTTCCGGACGCAGTACATTCTCCCTTTCCTCCAGGCTCATGCCGCGATCGCAACCGCCAACAGCCTGCAGCGCCTGTTGCAACATGTGGCTCCGGCGACGCTGTCGCAGATCCCGCGTCACGCGGAGCATGCGCCACTGCCTGGCGCATTTCTCCAGGCCGCACAGTGGGGCGTAGGTCGGTGAAGCCAATGCCAACACGCCCCACAGAACCTTGGCACGTCTCCCGCGTGCCCGGAGCGCCGCGTCCGCCACGCAGCGCACTCGACCGCGCCGCCACCCCGACCACGCTGACCGAGATGGAATCCATGCGACGGCGGGTCTGGCATGAACAGGGTGTGGCGACCTTCGCCATTGAAGAGGTCGCTGAGCCCTGGCTGCGCCAAGCCATCAGCAACGAGGCGGTTCGCCGCTGGGGACAACACAACGGAGGTCGCCATCATGGCCGGTAAGCGAAAGACGAAGCAGCAGGAAGCCATGCGTCCGTCGAAGTGGCGGTTGCAGCATGGCGGCCTCACGGAACCGATCCGCGAGGCCGATCCGGAGACGGGCACGCCGGTGCAGCATCATCGCGCGGTGGACAGCCTCGGCCAGATGCTGGCCAACGGCACCATCACGCCTGAGATGCACGATGCCGGGGCGATGTTCCGCACGCAGTTCCGTGCCGCCGCTCTGGATGGTATGCGCACCATGCAGATGGTGCGGATCGCCGCTGGCACGGGCACTACCCTCAGCGAGCGGCAGGTTGATGCGCGGGGCCGTATCGCGCGAGCGATGGCGGCACTGGGCGGATGGGACAGCGCGGCGGGCTCGTGCATGTGGCATGTCGTTGGATTGGAGTGCTCGATCCGGGAATGGGCAATGCGCCATGGCTGGAGCGGACGCGTCGTGAATCCGGCACAGGCCCAGGGCATGGTGGTGGCGGCGCTGGGGGTGCTGGCGGCGCATTACGGCACTGCGCCGCGAGCGCGAGCGGCTTGAGGTGCGGCGGCGCGATGCGCTCGTGCGAAAGGTGACGATCCTGAGCATGAGTGCATTGCGCCGCGGAATCCACATGCTGTATTTTGTCGGCAGATTGCGAAGTCGCGGCAGCGACGGCCATCTCAATGTCGAGGCCATGGTTCCTCCCGGGCGATATCGTATGCGGGGAGCATCAGCGCGGAACGCCGCTAGCGCCAGGCGGTAAACGAGGTTGCCACGCCGTGAGGATCGTCGCATAGGCGATTCAAAAGACTCGAATTTGACACGTTGCCAGGTGCAAACCGATTGCCAGGCAGCAGCAGTCACAGGAGATGCACTTGCCAGAGCGCATTACCTCCGCACGTGACGTCGCCCGCCGCGTCGGACTCTCCCACACCGCGATCCAGAAGGCTGAGCAGGTTGGTCGCACCCACCGTGAGGAGGATGGGTCCTGGGACGTCGAGCGTGTTCGCCGCGATCTGGTCGCATCGGCCGTGCCGGGACGCTTGCCATTGGCGACGCCTGGTGATGCCAGGCCGCTGGGACGGTTGACGCTGGCTCGGCTTGCCCTCGGCATTGAGGCGCAACGGCTCGCCATAGATGTGAAGAAGGGCCGCCTCATGGACATCGCCGCCGCCAACGCCCGCATCGATGAAGCTGCCGCTGGCATGCGCGATGCAGTGCTGAACTGGCCAGCGCGGATATCAGGTCAGATTGCCGCCGAGATCGGCCGCGATCCACATCTCGTGCAGACTATTCTGCAGGAGCAGATGAACGCGCTGCTGCTGGAGGTAGCGCAACGGCTCGACACGTCCTCCGAAGAGACGCCCTCGGCGCCTATGGATCGAGCACGTTCGAAGTGAAAAGTTGAGATCACCACAACCTGCCGGCGTCCGATGCAGGGGTCGGCTGTGTCGCTGGGACGCGTGTTCATCCCGCAAAAATGCCCAATTAAATAGGAGCCTGGATCAACACCACCGCTATTGCCCATATTATGAGAAAGCTGTAAAAGAAACACTTGTCTTACGCATGCTTTAACTATAAAACGCATTCTGGCAATTGGAATTCATTTTAAAGCGCGGACTTTGCATGCCATCTGCATTTGCACACTTCTCCCGAAAGGTCGAAGAAGCATGAAGCCTTCCATAGATGGCGCGAGCGTAGGCGGACAAGCTCTGAGCCCGCCTGATGCCTCACCACCACGGGCCATTGTCGGCATCGGCGCGTCCGCAGGTGGCCTTCAGGCATGCCGCAACTTTCTCCACGCTCTCCCGCCCAGCACTGGTATGGCCTTTGTGCTGATCACGCATCTGGACCCCAACCATCCCAGCATGATGGCCGAGTTGTTGGCCAAGGATTCCCCCATCCCCGTATTGACCGCGCGGGAAGGTGTGTTTCTCCAACCGGATCATTTTTATGTCATGCCCCCAGGCGTGTTTGTCTCCATCGAGGGGGGCATCATCCATCTTGTTCCGCCCAACCAGCCGCATGGCGCGCGCCTTCCTGTCGATTTCTTTCTCCGCTCGCTCGCCGGCAGCGAGGCCGGGCGCGCCATTGCCGTCATCCTCTCCGGCACCGGCACCGATGGTAGCGTCGGTGTCGAGGCAATCAAACGACGTGCCGGCCACGTGATCGCGCAGGATCCCTCCGAAGCCGAATTTGCGGGCATGCCAGAAAGCGCTGTCGCCACCGGGAAGGTTGATCAGGTGCTGCCCTTGGCAGAGATGGGCCGCGCACTCGCCGCCTGGACGTTGGTGCAGCCGGGATCCGTGCTGCGACCCGACGCTCAGCCCGCGCCAGCGCCCGAACCCACAAACCCAGAAGCGGCCGATGCGCAGGATAACGAAGACGGAGTGGCGCCGGAATGGGTTGCTGATGTCACTGCATGCCTGGCCGCACTCGCTCCCTATGATTTCAGCGCCTACAAACCCGGCACGCTGGGGCGCCGCATCAGCCGGCGCATGGACCTGACCGGCTGCGCCTCCGCCCGCGCCTACATTGACCTGCTGGAGCGGAGCAGCGCCGAGGTGAAGGCGCTCATCGACGCCCTTCTCATCAACGTGACGAGCTTCTTTCGGGACCCCGCGGCCTTCGCCGCGCTGCGCGACGAAATCCTTCCCAAAAAGCTGGCACAGCGAGCGGCTGGTGACCCCTTCCGCGTCTGGGTGGCTGGGTGCAGCAGTGGCGAGGAAGCCTATAGCATCGCCATGACAATCGATGCGGTGATCGGCGCGAGCGGCAAGCGCATCCCCATCCAGATTTTCGCCTCGGATGCCGATGCTTCGGCCATCAACACCGCACGCGAAGGGTTCTATGGCAAGCAGATCGAAGCGGATATTCCCGCTGACATGCTCGAGCGGTATTTCTCCTGGGATGATGGCGGCTGGCGCGTCAGCCCTGCCTTGCGAAGCATGGTGGTCTTCAGCACCCACAATCTCCTCCGCGACGCGCCTTTTGCACGCCTGGATCTCGTCTCCTGCCGCAACGTACTGATCTATCTGTTGCCAGAGGCGCAGCGCCATCTGCTGGGCGTGTTCCACTTCGCCCTCAAGGCCGACGGCGTGCTGTTTCTGGGCAGCGCCGAGACGGCGCACGCCTTCGAGGAGGGCTTCAGGCCCCTCTCCAAATCCAAGGGCTTCTATCAGCGGCAAGAAGCCCCCCGGATCACCGGCAGGCTGCCCGACGTTTTCGGAGGCTGGAACCCTGCCGGGCATTGGCACTCATCACGTCAGCCGCTTGGCCCTATCGCGGCGAGGCTGCTCGAAGCCACGCCTCAATTCCAGCCAGACGCCACCAGGGCCGCAGCAGAAGCCGACCCCACAGCCCGGCGTGGCATCGCTGATATCGCCCGCCGCACCGCAACGCGCGCCTTCGCCCCCGCCAGTGTGCTCACGAATGCCGCGGGGGACGTATTGTTCAGCATGGGGCCGCGCAGCCCATTCCTCGGGCTTCCCTCAGGCGAACCGACGAACAATGTGATCGAGATGGTGGTTGCGGGCCTGCGCCGCGAACTTTGCGATGCAATGGCCCAGGCGCTCAGTGCCATGAGCGTCGTGACCCTCAACGATCTCTCGGTGCTTGGCGATGCGATCGGCCGGGGGGTGACGCTGCGGCTGGAACCTGTGCGCCATGGCAGCGAAACGCTGCTGCTGATCTCCTTCCAGGAGATGGATCTGGCCCAACCCCAGCCATCCTCCACCCCGCCCACAGAGGCGGAGCTATCCGCCATCGGCAAGCTGCAGCGTGAGAATCGCGCGCTCGTGCAGGAGTTGGCGAGCGTCAACTGGGAGGTGATGAACACACGAGAGCAGGGCCGCCTCGTCAGCGAGCAGGCGATGTCGGTCAATGAGGAGTTTCAGTCCACCAATGAGGAGTTGGTCACCTCCAAGGAGGAGCTGCAAAGCCTCAACGAGGAACTGACCGCGCTGAACAGCCAGTTGCAGGAAACCCTCAGCCGCCAGCGTCAGAACGCGAAGGATCTGCAAAATATCCTGGATGGTTCCTCGATCGCCACCCTCTTCCTCGACAGCCAGCTCAAAATCCGCCTGTTCACGCCCACCGCGCAGAGCCTTTTCAACTTCATCGCCAATGATGTGGGCCGCCCGCTGGCCGATCTCGCCGCACTCGCCGTGGACCCCGATCTCCTGGCGGATGCGGGCACCGTCTTGAACATGCTCCAGCCTGTGGGGCGCGAAGTGGCGGGGCCTGCAGGCACATGGTTCATGCGCCGGATCCGCCCCTACATGGACACACAGAATCAGTTGGGCGGCGTGATCATCACCTTCGCCGATATATCCGAGATGAGAACGGCGAGCGATGCGCTGAAAGCCGCGCGTGTCCGCACCGACCAGATCGTGCAGGCCACACGCCAGCCCCTGGTGGTACTGGACGGGCAACTCGCCATCCTGGACGCCAATGAGGCCTTCCTTCGCCTCTTTGCAACGGAGATCGAGGCAGACGCGGCAAGCCCCACAGCCGACGCGGATGGCAACGAAGCCAGGTTGAAAGCGGTGCATGATGCCCTTGAGGCCCTGCTGACCGGCCTGCCCCTGCTCAAGGCTTTCCTCAGCGCGACTGACGCGGGAGCAGGGCCCAGCATGGAAGTGTCCACTGAAGCGCTGTTGCCTGGCGGCTGGCGCAGCCTGACCCTGACGGCCAGTCGCATGGACAGCAACGAGGGCCATAATCGCGAGACCCTTCTCTGTATCGAGGATGTCACCGATCGCGATCAGGTCGCTGCTGGGCTCGACGCAGCGCGTGCAATGGCCGAATATGCCAACCGCGGCAAGTCGCGCTTCCTGGCCGCTGCCAGCCACGATCTGCGCCAACCCCTGCAAAGCATGAGCATGCTACTGGGCGTTCTTGCCGCGAAGGCCGGCCAAAATGACGTCCTGCAGGTCATCGCACGGCTTGATACCACGGTTGTGGCGATGTCGGGCATTCTGGATGCCCTGCTCGACATCAATCAGCTCGAAGTGGGCCAGGTGCGGGTATCCCTTTCGGATTTCTCATTGGATGCGCTGCTTGCCAATCTTGACGTTGAATTCGGGGAGAGCGCGCGTGCCATTGGGCTGGATTGGCGGGTCATGCCCTGCCACGCCGTGGTCTGCAGCGATATGCGGCTGCTACGGCAGGTTCTGCGCAACTTCATCTCCAACGCGCTGAAATACACCCGCAGGGGGCGCGTTCTGGTCGGGTGCCGGCGGATGCCAGAACATATTCGCATCGAGGTGTGGGACAGCGGGATCGGCATCCCGCAGAACCAACAGCGCCTGATTTTCGAAGAGTTCCACCAGATCGATAACCCCGCGCGGGAGGGCGGCCGGGGGCTGGGCCTCGGGCTGGCCATCTCGCAACGTCTGGCCAGTCTTCTGCAGCACCCGCTCTCCGTGCGCTCGGTTGAGGGCAAGGGCTCCGTGTTCGCGATCGAGGTGCCGATTTCGCGCGGTGAGCAGCCACACCCGGCCTCAAAGATGGACGAGCCGGAAGGCGCGCCGTTGATCCTCGTCGTTGATGACAACACGAATGTGGGTGAGGCCGTGAGCATGCTTCTGCAAGAAGCAGGTCACCTCGTCATGTTGGCCAATGACGGCGAACAGGCGATCCAGATGGCGGCCTACCATCCACCATCGCTCATCATCGCGGACCAAAACCTGCCTCGTGGGATCACGGGCATCGAAGTGGTGGAACGTGTTCGGCAGGCCCACCGCGGAAGGGCGAGCGGATTTCTCCCTGCCATCATTCTCACCGGGGAT
>JBBRVI010000190.1:0-7332 GCA_038247025.1 Acetobacterales bacterium | reverse complement strand
GGGACAGCGCAGCAGAAGCAGGGGAATCTCACCCTGCATGCCAACCTCGAACAGCAGGCCCGCCGCCGCGCGCACGCCGTCCAGCCGGGACTGCCAGCGCGCCTGTCGTGTGGCGGCATCCTCGCTGGTGAAACGGCGCAGTGCCACCAGCAGGCCCATTACTTCCTCGCGCCCCACCTTGCAGGAGCGGCCGATGCCGGTGCGCGGAAGGAATGCGAGTTGCGAGAGCGCGCCGAATTCCGCCGGCGGGCGGAACTGCGCTTCGGGCAGGTCAAGGTCCAGCATCTGCGCGAGTGCGGAGGCGACCAGCGGCGCCCTCCCAGCGAGAATGCCCGAAGCCTGCGGCCCGCCGATGGCCTTGCCGCCGGAGAAGGCGACGAGGTCCGCGCCATCCTCGAAAAAGCGCCGCAGATTCGCAGGGGGCGGCAATTGCGCCGCCGCGTCCACGATCACCGGGAGCCCCGCCTCGCGCGCGATGCGGGCGATATCGCGCAAAGGCGGCTCGGCATCGGCTTGCGCCACCTGCAGGATGCCCGCGGTGCGCGGCGTGATGGCGTCCGCGAAATCGCCCACGCTCGCATCGCGCACGCCGGCCCCCGAGACGCGGTCAGGGATGCCCACATCCACCAGCCGCCCGCCCGCGGTCTCGATCGCGCGGTCATACATGTTGCGCTGGCTGCGCGAAATCAGGAACTCACACCGCCCATCACGCGTGGCGGGCAGCCGGTTCATCGCCCCCGCATCCAGCCGCGCCATGCAGGCGGCGGCCGCCAGCAACAATGCGGCCGAGGCGCCGGAGGTGACGAATCCCGCCTCCGCGCCCGTGGCGGCCGTGATCTCGCGGCAGGCGGCGGCCTGAAGGTCCAGGATATCCACGCTGGCGCTCGCGGCCTCGCGCATGGCCTGCGCCACCTCATCGCTCAGCGGCCCGGCCGAGAGGCGCGTATTGGTGCCATAGGCGTTGATGATGGGCGTGATGCCGAAGCGTTCGAAGATCATGCGCTGCGCACCCGCTGCACGGCTTCGCGCCATTCGCCCTTGCGCCTGGCTGCCTCGGGCGCGGCCATGCCCGGCAGGAAGCGGCGTTCCAGCCGCCAATGGGTGGGGGCGTCACCCGGCGGCGGCAACAGCCCGGCTTGGAGGCCGGCCAGATAGGCGGCGCCCAGGGCGGTGGTTTCCTGCACCACGGGGCGGTCCACCGGGGCGCCCAGGATGTCGGCCAGGAATTGCATGGTCCAGTCGCTCGCCACCATGCCGCCATCCACGCGCAGGACGGTTTCACCCATCGCGGGCCAGTCGCCGCGCATGGCGTCCAGCAGGTCGCTGGTTTGCAGCGCGACCGATTCCAACGCGGCGCGGCAGATTTCCGCCCGGCCCGAAGCGCGCGTCAGGCCCAGGATGGCGCCACGCGCGCCCGCATCCCACCAGGGCGCGCCGAGGCCGGTGAAGGCGGGGACCAGATGCACGCGCTCGGCCGGATTGGCGCGGGCCGCCCATTCGCCCGCCTCATGCGCGTGTTGGATGATGCCCAGACCGTCGCGAAGCCATTGCACCGTGGCACCCGCCATGAAGATCGAGCCCTCCAGAGCATAGGCGCGCCTGCCCTGCAACTGCCAGGCGATGGTGGTGAGCAACCGGTTCCTGGAGGTCACAGCCTCCTCGCCCGTCACCAGCAGGGCGAAGCAGCCCGTGCCATAGGTGGATTTCATCATACCCGGGGCGAAGCAGGCCTGCCCGATGGTTGCTGCCTGCTGGTCACCCGCCATGCCGAGGATGGGGATGGAGCCGCCGAGCAGCGCGGTTTCGCCGAAGGGGGCGGCGCAATCCCGCACCTCGGGCAGGATGGCGCGCGGGATGCGGAACAGCGCGCAGAGCGTCTCATCCCAGCAGCCCTCGCGGATGTTGAACAGCATGGTGCGCGCGGCGTTGGTCGCATCCGTGGCATGCACGCGGCCTTCCGTGAGGCGAAACAGAAGAAAGCTGTCCACCGTGCCGAAGCACAATTCGCCCCGCTCGGCGGCCACGCGTGCGCCTGGCGTGTTGTCCAGCAGCCAAGCGAGCTTGGTCGCAGAGAAATACGGGTCCAGCAGCAGGCCGGTGCGGGCGGTGATGTCGGGCTCATGCCCGGCTTCGCGCAGGGCTTCGCATTGTGGTGCGCTGCGCCGATCCTGCCAGACTATGGCACGGCTTACGGCGCGGCCCGTAGCGCGTTCCCAGAGCAGCGTCGTCTCGCGCTGGTTGGTGATGCCGATGGCCGCCGCTGTACCCCCCGCGCGGGCCAAAGCCTCGCGCATTACGGCGATGGAATGGGCGGCAATGTCCTCCGGCTCATGCTCCACCCAGCCTGGGGCGGGGAAGTGTTGCGGCAGGGCGATCTGTGCCGAGGCGCGGGGCATCAGGTTTTCATCGTACGCGATGGCGCGCGTTGAAGTCGTGCCCTGGTCAAGGGCGAGCAGCCTGGCCACGTGCGTCCTCCGAAGCGGTTGGGCGCATTATAAATCAGGAATCGCCGTGCGGGTCAGCCGGGGTTTGCCCGTGAAGCTGTGGCCCATGCGGGGCAAAATGCTCTACTATGTCGAGGATGGCACCCGACACCCACGCCCCAGGCTTCATCGCCAAGCCCGCGGATATCCATCCGCCCCCCCCGCGCGGGCGCCTGTTGGGCCGAATTGGCACGCGCGCGGCGGTTATTTTGGTGCTGATGTTCTGCGTCCTTGGCTTTCTCGCCGCCAACTCGCTCATCCTTCTGACGCGCCAGGGTGCGATCATCGAGCAGATGGGCGTGCAAGACCGCGCCGCGATCGAGGCGGTGGATGATTTCTCCAATGATGTCGCGGATTTCGCCCAGGGCTTCGCCGCCGTGCTGGCCGGCGTGCTGCCCCCCACCGTCACCGCGCCACGCATGCTGCGCAACGCCCTGGGCATCGCCGAGAGCTTCGATCTGCTGATCGGCATTGTCGGCCCGCGCGTGAATCCCATCGCCGCCGCCGGCGCGCGGGACATGGCCGCCCGCCTGCCTGATCTGGGTGAGCGCGTGCGCGAAGCCTTCGCCCGCCGCGCCCGCGATCAATACGCGCCCCTCCAGGAGGAGTGGCTGGACATGGTCGTGGCTTTCAACACGCTCTCCAGCCAGGCGCGCGCCATCGCCAAGGCCGATGCGGATGCCAACCTCCAACGCGCCCGGTTGATCCAGGATGAGGGCCGCCTCTACACCTACATCGCGGCGGGTCTGGGGCTGCTCGGACTGGTTCTGGTCTGGTTTGTACTGGTGCTGATGACGGCGCGCCCGCTCTCGCGGCTCGCGCGCTCCATGCAGCATTTGGCGCGAGGCGATGCTCAGGTGGAGGTCACCGAAGCGGACCGCTCGGACCAGGTGGGCGAAATGGCGCGCGCGGTGGAGGTGTTCAAAACCAACCTCGCCAATTCCAACCGCCTGATGGAACAGGCGCTGGAGGGCGCGCGCCGCACCGCTGTCGTCACGAACCAGGCGAGCCAGGCCATTGGCCAGGTGAGCGATGGCTCCATGACGCAGTTGGCCGAATTGCGGCAGGTGTCGGACGCGCTGTCCCACACGGCCGACGCGGTGGCAGATGTGGGCCGCAGCACGCAACTCGCGCGCGATACGGCAAGCGAGGCGCAAAGCCTGCTGGGTGCGAGCCTGGAGAAGGTGCGCCAACTCATCGAGACGGTGGATGCGGTGGGCGAGGATACCGAGCGCGTGACGCGCATCGCCGGCACCATCGCCAAGATCGCGACGCAGACGAACATCCTGGCCATCAACGCCGCGATCGAGGCCGCGCGCGCCGGCGAGCATGGCCGTGGCCTGGCCGTGGTGGCGGAGGAAGTGCGGGCGCTCGCCGCCAACACCGAGGCGCTGGCCCAGGAGATCGCGGATGTGGTGCTCGCTGCCGGGCGCCGCACGCGCGAAGGCGCTGGCACCGCGGCCGCCGTGGGCGAGGCGATGGATGATTTCGAGCGCCTGACGGGCGAGAGCGCGCGCCTCGCCGCTGCGATTGCAGTGGCCATGGAAGAACAGCAAACGACCGTCGCCTCGCTGGATGAGCGTGTGGCGACGCTCACCCGCATCGGCCAGTCCAACGCGACGGCCGCCGAGGAAATCACCGTGACGATGATTGATCTCTCCCGCCTCGCCGCCGAATCCCGGCGCGCGGTGGAAAGCATGGCGGCGCGGCCCGAATGAGCGCCTCGATCCTGGTTGTGGATGACAGCAGCTTCAACCGCCTGCTGCTCAAGCGCCGCCTCGCCGAACTGGGCTACCCCGAGCCGGAAATGGCGATGAATGGCGTGGAGGCGCTGGCCGCCATCGCAGAGCGCCGCTTTGACGTGGTTCTGCTCGATCTGGAAATGCCCGAACTGGACGGTATCGGCGTGCTGGAGCGGCTGCATGGCCAGCCCAACCCGCCGCCCGTGATCGTCATCTCGGCCCAGACCGAAATGGCGGGCGTGATCCGCTGCATCGAGCTTGGCGCGGAAGACTACCTGCCCAAATCCTTCGATCCGCCCCTGCTCAAGGCGCGGCTTCAGGCGGTGCTCGAGAAGAAGCGCCTGCGCGATCTCGCGGCCGAGCGGCTGGCCGCGCTGGAGGCCGAGCTGGAAAGTGCCCGGCGCGCGCAGCTTTCGCTGGTTCCGACCGATTTCGCGGGGCTTTCGCGCGGACGCCTCACCGTCTGCGCCCATATGGAGCCGGCACGCGAGGTGGGCGGCGATCTCTATGACATGCATTGGATCGGCGCGAGGCATCTGATGTTCGTGGTGGCCGATGTGGCAGGCAAGGGCGCCTCGGCGGGGCTGACCATGGCGCGCAGCATGGGGCTGATCCGGGCCGCCACGCGCATTGCCGAAGCGCGTGGCGAAATCCCCGATCCGGCCGACCTTCTCTCACTCGCCAATGGCGATCTCGCCACCAATAATCCGGAGATGACCTTCGTGACCGCGGCCCTGGCGATTCTGGACGCCGAGACGGGCGAGGGGCGCATCTGCATCGCCGGCCATGAGGCACCGCTGCGTCTCGCTGCGACCGGCGTGGCGGTGATGAGCGACTACAGGATCCAGCCGCCGCTCGGCATCATCGAGGACCTGGCCTACACCAGCGCGCCCTTCACCCTGGCCCCTGGCGAGGCGATGCTGCTGCTCAGCGATGGCGTGACCGAGGCGCATGACCCCGACAGCGAGCTTTTCGGCAAGGATCGCGTGCTGGAATCGCTTGGCGCGCGGACGGACCCCGCGCTGGCCATCGCGGTCCTGTTGAAGGATGTGGCCATCTTCGTGCGGGGCGCGCCGCCGGCCGATGACGTGACCGTGCTGGCCGTGCGCTACGTGGGCTGAGCGGAGCCAGCCTCCAGGCTATCCGGCTCCAGCAGCAACACCGGCTCGCCATTGCCCAACACGCCCACGCCCCCCACGCCCGGCGTGCCGGCCAGTGCCGGGTGCAGCGGCTTGAGCAGCAGATCGGTCCGTCGCCCCACACGCTCCACCGCCAGCGCCAGCGCGCCGGCCGGCCGGCGCAGCAGGATGATGGCGCTGCTGGCAATGGCTGGCAGGTGCAGCACGGCTTCGAGCGTGATGACAGCATGCCCCGCAGGTAAATGCTCAGGCCGCATCACCGCCTCGACGCGCCCGGCCGGCAGCGCATAGACGTGGCCGCCCGCCTCCACCAGGAGCACGGGCTGCATGGCGGCGGTCAGCGGCAAATCCAGCACGAAGCGCGTGCCCTGGCCGGGCTGACTTTCCACCCGCACCGACCCCCCCGCGCGCCGCGCCGCATCCTGCACCACATCCAGCCCCACGCCGCGGCCTGAGGTTTCGCTGATTTCGTCCCGCGTGGAGAAACCCGGCAGGAACAGCAGAGCGTGAATGTCCTCGCGCGTGAAACGCTTTGCCGCATCGGGCGAAACCAATGCGCGTGACAGAGCGCGCGCCAACACCGCCGCGTCATCCACCCCGCGCCCATCATCGGAGAAGCTGACGATCAGCCGGCCCGGCAGGCGTTCGGCCACCAGCAGCAGCCGCGCTGTGGCGGCTTTGCCTGCGAGCAGGCGCTCCTCGCGCGTCTCCACGCCGTGGTCCACCGCGTTGCGCACCAGATGCAGCAAGGGGTCCGCCATGAGGTCGGCCAGGCTGCGGTCAATCTGCACATCCTCGCCGACCACTTCGAGGGCGACGAGCTTGTTCTGAGCCTCGGCGGTCGCGCGCAGCACGCGGGGCAGCCGCATCGCGAGGCTGGAGAAGGGCAGCACGCGCAATTCCAGCACCGCTTCATCCAACTGGCCGAGCGCGATGGACAGCCGCCCACTCGCACGTTCTGCGGCACCTTGGGCGGCGCGCAGCCGCTCCAGCGCGCTGGCGAGGCGGATCGCGGCGCTGGTCGGCAGCGCCGATTGCAGCGCGGCGAGTTCATCCAGCACGCCGCGTGCCTGGGAGGCGGAGACCGCCTCGCCCAGCGCGAGGGCCGCCGCGCGCAGCTCGGCTTCGAGGGCGATCACTGCGTCAATCCGGTCCTGCCGGACGCGCATGGTGGGCGCGGGTGGGGGAGCATCGGCAGGGGCGAGATCGGTCAGGGCGCCGCCATCGGGGTCGGCCTCGGCGCGCAGGGCGGCGAGTTCCGCGGGCGGCAGGTCGCTGGCGAGGAAAAGGTCCAGCGCCTCGGGCGGGCCGGAACTGCCGAGCACTTCGCCGGCGCGGGTGAGGAAGGGTTCGGCGATGGCCTCGGCGGTGGGCAGCGGCCCCAGGCGCAGCCGCCAGATGCGCCGCCCCGCGGCCATGGCGGCGGCGGCGCGGGCATGGGCCGAAGGCGGAAGCGCTGCGGCCAGGCTCTGTGTCAGGGGCGGCGGTGGGGGGCGAAGCCGGTCGGCGAGGGGGGCCAAAGCCGGGGCGGCAAGTGCCGCGTCAAAAGCCTCCCGCAATTCGGCGAGGCGGGCTGCGGGCTCCTCGCCGTGACGGCCGGCCAGGTCCTGGATTTGGCGCGCCAGCGCCTCGGCTGGCGCATCGCCCAGGGCATCGGCGGCCTCGGCGAGGCGCGCCGCCGCCTGGGCCAGGGGCGCACGGGGGCCGGCCAAGGCGCGGCGCAGTGTGGCAACATAGGGTGCAAGCGTGCCGGCGAGTATCGGCACCGCATCGCCGGCCTGAAGCAGCAGCAGCGCGCGGCGCAGCCGCCCCAGGGCGGGCAGAGGATCCGGCGCGCCCGGAATGGCCCGCAGCAGGCCAGCGAGGCGCGGCAGTTGGGCCTCCTGCGCCAATTGGCTCAGGCGCGTTGCGCGGGCGGGTTCGGCCTGGAGGCGGGGCAGTTCATCCGCCAGTCGTGAGGCGAGGGTG
>JBBRVI010000189.1:0-7395 GCA_038247025.1 Acetobacterales bacterium | reverse complement strand
GGCGGTTCGGCCAGGTCGAAATCCAGGCGGGATTTGTCGGCACCGATCTGCCCGCCCGTGACCCCCGCGCCGGGGATCAAGCTGCACAGGAGATGCAGCGTGGTGTGCATGCGCATGTGGCGATGCCGCCGCTCCCAATCGAGTGTGAGCGTCACCTCATCGCCGGGGGCGGGCAGGGGACTGCCTTCGGCCACGCGGTGGAGGATCACGTCATTCTCGCCCTTGGCGGCCTCGGTCACGAAGGCCTGTCCGTTGGCCCAGCGCAGCGTGCCGCCATCGCCTGGCTGGCCGCCGGCGCGGGGGTAGAAATTGCTGCGGTCGGTCACAATGCCTGCGGCGTCGGCGCTGAGCACGCGGGCGGTGACCTCGCGCAGATAGGAATCGTCGCGGAACAGGGGTTCGGTCATTCGCGGGTCCATTGGTCACGCAGCCGCGCACGGTGGTGGCGCAGCCAGAACAGGGTGAGGGCGCAGGTGGCGTTCTGGATCGAATTGGCTTCGAGCCGCGCGAAGGCTTCCTCGGCGGGCATGAGCAGGACGCGGATATCCTCGCCTTCATGCACGAGACCGTGTGTCATGTCGCTGTCGGTTTCGGGCAGGCGAACCCGGCCGCAATACAGGCGCATCAGTTCGTCGCAGCCGCCCTGCATCAGCATGTACTGGCCTATACGCTCCACCAGATCGGGGGCGAGGCCGGCCTCCTCCATGGATTCGCGGCGTGCGGCGGCCTCGGGCTCCTCGCCGGGTTCCAGCAGGCCGGCCACGCATTCGGTGTGGATCGGCGGCAGGCCGGCCGCATGAACCGGCAGGCGGAACTGCTCGATCAGCGCCAAGCGGTCGCTCCATGGGTCATAGGGCAGCATGGCGACGCCCCCGCTGCGCCGCCACAGCTCCCAGATCAACTCGGCCGAGCGGGTGCCATCGAAGCGCTCATAGGTGAAGCGCACGCGTTGCAGGGGGAAGCGGCCGGCCCAGACCACCTCGTCTTCGCGGATTTCGAGGCCGGGAAAGGGTGGGATGGGGGGGGCCTTGGGTGGTCTGGCGCTCATGCTTTGGGGACCGTAACCTTCTGCCTCACGCCCGTCCATGAGCCAAAACTTGCAAATCACTCCCCCGGCCGCGACGCGCGCCAGTCGTCGCCGCGCGATCATCTCGATTCTCGCCGCCGCAATTTTGTTTGCTGGCGCAGCCGCCTGCGTCAAGGCGTTGGATGGCGGTGTTCCGCTCGCACAACTCGTGCTTTTCCGCAGCCTGTTCGCCTTCCCGGTGCTGCTGCCGCTGGTGCACCAGGCGGGGGGATGGTCCGCCCTGCGCAGCAGCAACCCCATGGGCCATGTGTGGCGGACCCTCTTTGGCCTGATCGGAATGGCGGGCGCTTTTTACGGCTACACCACCATGCCCATCGCGACGGTCACGGCGTTGGGCTTCACCATGCCGCTTTTCCTGACCCTGCTGGCAGTGCCGCTGTTGGGAGAGCGGGTCGGCTGGCGGCGTGGCGGCGCGGTGCTCATCGGCTTTCTCGGCGTGCTCGTCATGGTGCGCCCGTTTGGCGCCGATGCCATGGCACCCTTGCCAAGCCTGATCGTTCTGGTCGCGGCGTTGAGCTGGGCGCTGGCCATGATCACCATCCGCCGTATGGGCGAGGCGGGCGAGAGCGGCGTTGCCATCGTGCTTTGGTTCGCCATCGGCTCCTCGCTGGTGGCCTTTCTGGCCAGCCTTCCCGTCTGGGTCTGGCCGAACCTCTGGCAGTGGGCGGCCCTTCTCGCGATCGGCATCCTCTCGGCACTTGCGCAGTTGCTCATGACGGAAGCCTACCGCGCGGGGGAGCCGACGCTGATCGCGCCTTTTGAATATTCGGGCATCATCTGGACCACGCTGCTGGGCGCGCTGGTCTGGGCCGAGGCGCCGGATGGCTGGGATGCGCTGGGCATCGTGATCCTCGTCGGTTCGGGCCTTTTTATCTGGTGGCGCGAAGTCCAGCTCGGCCTGAAGCGGTGATCCGTGACGAAGGTTGCAGCGCTGCCCGCCAGGGTCCAATGGGGGGCGATGATCTCTGACCTGACCGAGCGACTGATGCGGCACCGCTGGGCGATAGGCCTGGCGATGCTGCCGCTGGTGGTCATGATCATCCGTTGGGCGTCGTTCCTGCCTTCCGTGATTGACTGGGACGAAAGCCTCTACGTCCTTCAGGCGCGGGAATGGCTTCGTGGCAATTGGCCGTTTTCCGGCGTGTGGGACATGCACCCTTTGGGGGCGCCCGCAGCCATTGCGGCCGCCTTCCTGATCCTTGGCGAGAGCCTGGAGACGGTGCGCCTGCTGGGCGCCTTCTGTGTCACGGCCACGGGTTATGCTTTGATTGCGCTGACTCGCGTGGTTGGTGCGCCGCGCAGTCTTGGGTATGCGGCGGCAGTGCTGTACGCGGCGCATACCCTGCTGATGGGCGGGCTTTCCTCCAACACCGAGATCCTCTTTGCCCCCTTGGTCGTCTCCAGCCTGGCCCTGGCGCTGGCACCTGGTCCAATCTGGCCGCGGCTGATCGCCATGGGGCTGCTCATGGGGTGTGCACTGCTGATCAAGCAGGTCGTCACTCCCGAGGGCTGTCTGGCCTATGCCATCCTGGCCTGGCCGCTCCTGCGTGCGCGGCGCTGGGGCCTGCTCTTTGGAACCGCAGCCGCCTATGCCGTCCTCTGCCTCTCGCCAACGGCACTGGTGGCTGCGATCTACGCGCTGCGGGGCGAGTTCGGCATCTGGTTCGAAAGCACCGTCCTCGCACCCATCCAGTATGCGTCCGGGCGCATTCCGCTCGAGCAGATGTTCTGGCGGATCACTCTCGCGGCGCTCGCCACACGCTGGCTTCTGGCGATGGGGATTCCCGCCCTTGTGCTGTCCTGGGGCGATCCCGCCTTGCGCCGATTGGCCCTCTTCGCCCTGGCCTGGCTGGGCGCCGCATCCCTGGCTGTCGCAGGGCCGGGCTTCTTCTTCCCGCATTACTTCCTGATGTTACTCCCACCGCTCTCGCTGCTGGCCGGGATCGGCCTTCATGCCTTTGCCCGGCATGTCTCGGAGAGGCGGGTCCGCTTGATCCTGGCGGCGGTGGTCGGGTTTGTTGCAGTGGATGTGATGGCGACCGACATGACGCCGCGCCTGGCCCGAGGCTTCGCATTGGGCAACCCCGATACACCTCGGCGAATGGCGGCGTTGATGAATGACGAACTTCAGCCGGGCGATACCATCTTCGTGCCCAACTACCAGCCGGTGGTGTATTTCCTGACCAACGCCAACCTGCCCACGCGCTTTCCCTTCCCGGTGCACCTGACGGGCAGTTTCGCCAATCTCGCCGGTGTGGACACGGATGCCGAAGTGGCCCGCATTCTCGCCTCCCGCCCTCGCTTCATCGTGCTCGACAGGGGCGAATGGTTCGCGATGCGGCCATCCGCCATGTCCATGCTGACCGAGGCTCTGGAGGAGTTTTATGAACTCGCAGCCACCTTCGTCGAAGTGCGTGGTACGGTTGAGCTCTGGCGCCGGGTGGAAGCGGAATGATGGACGATGCGCTGTTTTTCGCCTCCAAGGTCTTCTGGCTTTTCGCGCGGCCCAACACCTTCGCATTGTTCCTGGCCTGCCTGGGTGGGATTGCACTGATCTGGCAGCGGCGCTGGGGGCGCTGGCCGCTATCTCTTGGCCTGGGCTGGTTTTTGGCCGTGCTGCTCACACCCTTGCCGGCCTGGATCACGCTCCCGCTGGAGGATCGTTTCGGGCGTCCGGCTGAGGCCGCATCGGTGGATGGCGTGATCATCCTGGGTGGCGCGGTTGAGCAATTGCTGACCGAGCGGCGCGGCATCCCCGCTCTCAACGGCGCGGCAGAGCGCATGACCGAGGCTGTGGCCCTGGCACGTCGTTATCCCGACGCACGGATCGTCTTCACTGGCGGCCAGGGAACGGTCATCACCGGGCAAAATACCGAGGCTGATGTGGCGCGCGAATTATGGGCCTCCATGGGTCTTGAAGGCCCGCGCATCATCTTCGAGGACCAGGCGCGCAACACCTGGGAGAACGCGACGCTGACCCACGCGCTGCTGCAACCAAAGCCCGGTGAGCGTTGGCTGCTGGTCACCTCCGCCAGCCACATGCCACGCTCCATGGGCTGTTTCCGCCGCGCGGGATGGGAGATTACCGCTTGGCCGGTGAATTACTCCACTTCGCCGGGCGGGGTGGGTTGGTTCGACCCGCCCTTCTCCTTCCGCATGGGCCAGGCGGAGTGGGCAATCAGGGAATATGTGGGCCTGCTGGCCTATCACCTGCTGGGGCGGACCTCCGCGCTGTTTCCCTCCCCTTGATCAGAAGTCCCGCCGCATGATCGTGACCGGCCGGCGGGCATCCACCGTTTCCTCGACTCGCTGCCAGCCGAGCTTTTCGTAAAGCGCCTGGGCGTCATGTGTGTAGAGATACAATGAGCGATAGCCCGCCTGCCGCGCTGCATCCTCGACCGTGGTGATCAGGCGCTGCGCGCAGCCCTGACCGCGAGCTTCCGGCACAACATAGACGCCCGCCAGCCAGGGGCCGAGGTCGTCGCGAATCTCCAGGTCGGCGGCGACCAGGCTGGCCGTTCCGCAGGGGATGTCGCCCGCCAGCAACACGAAGGATTGCGGGGTTCCGACCTCGGCCGTGCAGGTGGCGATGATGTCGCGCACCTCGTCCAGTGGATGACCATTCGGGTGCCAGAAGGCGTCCCACAGCCAATTCGCAACCAGCGGGATGAGGTCCGCCCTTTCGCGGACGGTCGTGACGCGCCAGAATGCAGGGCTCACAGGCGAAGGATCCGCTCCGGATCGGCGCGGCCCGTGAGGATATCCCAAAGCCCCAGCAGGTTACCGCGAAAACGGCCCCAGCGGTCCACCTCAGGCTCCGGGTGGGCGGAACGCAGCAGGTTGATGAGGCAATGCCGCCCCGCCGAAGGGATGGCGTGCGACCAGGGAAAGCTGCCCTTCCGGGCCAGGTAGATGGGGTTCACCACCTGCGAATAGCCCAGGCGCAGCCCCGGCACACGCCCCTGCTTCACGCCCAGATGCACGCCGCGCGCGCCTTCCAGCCGAAGGATGATGCCGAAGGGCAGCATACGGCGCGTGAGGTCAATGTCCTCGTACCAGGCATAGAGCGGCAGTTTTTCGTCAAAGCGCAGAGCGTGTTCGCGCAGGGGCGCGAGGCGCAGCGCCATGTTGCAGCCATAGCCGTTGAAATGCTCATGCGCGGCGGCGAGGTCCGGGGCGGGCGGATCGGCGGCGATGATGCCGCGCGCTTCATCGGGCGTGATGCCGGGCCCCTTGGCGCCATCGGCGATGACGGTGCCCGTGGCCACCACGCAGTCAGGGCGCGCGACCAGTACGGCTTCGAGCGCCTCCAGCCAGCGCGGGCCGGCGATGAAGTCGTCATCAAGGAAAAGCACTGCGTCGCAATTGCCGATGGCATCGAGGATGCGGTTGCGCTGGCGGGGTAGCCCGGCTGGTGAGGTCAGGAATTCCACGCCGGGGAAGTGGCGCGGCAGATCATCCACATCGCTCTCGGTCACGTGGCAGACGAGGATCCGGTCTGGCGCGCGGGTCTGGAGATCGAGCTCTTCCAGGACCTCGCGCAGGATATTGGGGCGTCCGCGTGTGGCGATGCCGATGGCGATCCTCACAAGGCCGGTTCCAGCGGTAAGGGAAGCGGCCCTGCGGGTGCGAGGAAGCCGGCGAGACGCCCGCGAAAGGTGGCCCAGTAATAGCGCGCATGCAGCCATCGCCCGCGCAGGAGCGAAACACTCACGCCGCCGATCGGGCGATAGAGCAGCGGCAGCCAGGTTGCGCTCGGCACGGCGTGCCTGCGCAACGCGAAGCCAAGGCCCAGCCCATATCGTTTGGCCCGCGCCACGGCCTCGGGTGTGAGGCGCTTGTCGGGGTGAATGATCCGCAGGGTGGTGTCATAGCGCGCGACATGCCCGGCGGCGAGGGCGCGGCAGACCAGGTCATTCCCCTCGGCCGAGCCGAAGCGCGCGCCTGGCCCCATGGCTTCGTCGAAGCCGCCAAGATTCAACGCCACGTCACGCCTGAGCCAGAGGTTGAACTCGATCACGCTCGTCCAGACATTGGCGAGGGTGATCGGCCCCGAGGCATCGTTCCAGCGGCCTGACCCAAGGCCCCCTTCAGGTGCTGCGGCCGGGCCGGTCAGGATGGCGAGTGCGGGATCAGCATCGAAGCTGTCGCGCACCTGCGCCAGCGCGCCAGGGGGGAAGAGGCAGTCATCATCCGGGAAACCGACCAGATCGCCGAGCGCATACCGCAGGCCCAGATTGCGCCCCGCATTCGCAAGGGCGCGCGGGCTGCGCAGATGCCGCAGCGGCAGCAGCGGCGCGTATTGCGCGGCCAACGCATCAAGCCGGCCATCCTCATTCTGGTCCACGAGGATGACTTCGTAGGGCGCGCTGGCATCGGCGAGCAGACTCTCGAACAGCGCGCCGATTTCGGCGACGCGGCCCTTGGTGGAGACGATGAGGGAGATCATCTCTGCACCACCTCCAGCAATTTGCGCCGGAACTCGGCGATGCTGAATTGCTGCGCCTGGGTGTGGCAGGCTTGCGGCGTGAAACCCGCCTCCCGCGCCACGAAATCGCGCACGGCGGCGATGATGGCCTCCGGTGTCTGTGCCTCGAAGAACAGCCCCGTTTCGCCCTCCCGCACGATGTCGCGCGAGCCGCCGCGCCCATAGACGATGAGCGGCGTGCCGCAGGCCTGGGCCTCCACCATGGCGATCCCGAAATCCTCCTCGGCGGCGAAGACGAAGGCGCGGGCGGTTTGCAACAGCGAGACCAGCTCGGCCTGGGGGACGCGGCCGCGGATGCTGATATTGGCCGCGCCCTCTGCCGCCTTGGCTACGAGCGGCGCGGCGGGGCCATCGCCGACCACCACGAGTTGCAACTCGGGCATCTGGCGGAAGGCTTCGGCCACCAGTTCCACGCGCTTGTAGGGCACCTGGCGCGAGGCGATGAGAAAATGGCTGCGTGGCGCTGTGGAAAGGGGAAAGCCCTCGATATCCACGGGCGGATGCAGCACCTCCGCCTCGCGCCTCCAGACCTTGCGGATGCGCTCCACAATGTAGCGCGAATTGCCCAGGATGAGGTCCGGGCGGCTGGCACTCATCTGGTCCCAGGCGCGCATGCGGCCCAACAGCCAGCGCGTGTAGAGCCCCTTGAGCCCGCGCGTCAGGCCCGCCTGGCGCAGATACTGGTGCTGCAAATCCCAGGCATAGCGCATCGGGCTGTGCACATAGCTGATGTGGCGCGTGCCCGGCCCGGTGATGACACCCTTGGCGACCGCGTGGGAGGAGGAGAGCACCAGGTCATAACCCTGCAAGTCGAACTGCT
>JBBRVI010000188.1:0-7398 GCA_038247025.1 Acetobacterales bacterium | reverse complement strand
CGCCGGGTAATGTCGGTCACGAAGATCGTGAGCTTGACCATATCGGCCATGCGTCCCCCGGCCGCCTCGACCAATGCCTGTAGCTTGCCAAAGATTGCGTGGGCCTGCTGATACATGTCAGCCTCCGACGGCGCGTTCATCGCAGTGTCACGGGCGGTGAAGCCCGAGAAATAAGCGATGCCACTCACCACCAGGCAATTGGACCAGAGCCCGGCGTCGGGTTCGGCCACGGCTGGGCTGACAACGCGGCGGATTGTGGACATGGGAGGCTCCTGCAGGGTTGAGCCCAAGGCTGGCACACCTTGCGGGATTGTCACGGCCTTCCATGGTTCCTGGCCCGATGTCGCCGCCGCTGCGGGCAAAAACGTTGAGAGAAACCTCCATGACTTGACGCAGTACCCCCCGCTCCCGTAAACCCTCGCCTCCCGGGCGGCGCATGCGTGTCGCCCGTGGTCGTTTGTGGGGTTTGGCCCTGCTCCCGACCATAACCTTTCAGTATTACGGGCGGCGCCTCGCGCTTCCGCCCGAAGGGCGCGTCTGATGAGCTTCGCAGTCATCCGCACTGGCGGAAAACAATACCGGGTGACGCCGAATGCGGTCGTCATTATTGAGCGTCTGGAGGCTGAGCCCGGCGCGACCATCACCTTCCATGAGGTCTTGGCGCTGAGCGACGAGGCTGGGCTGCAGCTTGGCGCGCCGACCGTGCCGGGAGCCAAGGTTACGGCCACTGTGCTGGACCAGAATCGCGGCGACAAAGTGCTGATCCTCAAGAAGCGCCGCCGCAAGAACAGCCGCCGCAAGCGCGGTCATCGCCAGGAACAGACGGTCCTGCGCATCACCACGATCGCTGCGTAAGAAGGAGCAGGACAGATGGCACATAAAAAGGCAGGCGGATCCTCGCGCAACGGGCGTGACAGCCCCGGTCAGCGGCTTGGCGTGAAGAAGTTCGGCGGCGAGCACGTGCTGGCCGGCAACATCCTGGTCAAGCAGCGCGGCACGAAAATGAAGCCCGGCCGCAATGTCGGCCTCGGGCGCGACCACACGATCTTCTCGCTGGTCGAAGGCCATGTGAAGTTCGAGCGCAAGGCGGAAGACCGCGTGCATGTCTCGGTCGAGCCGATGAAGCTCGCCGCAGAGTAACAATCGCCTTATACCGGCGTGACCAGCGGGGGCCCTCGTGGCCCCCGTTTTCGTTTCAGACGACCCCGCCCCGACCCCCGCCCCCCCTTTTAAAAGGGGGGTTTAGGGGGGGCCCTGCCCCCCTTGCCGCCATGCGGGTAGGGTTGGTGTGGCGGCTACCCGCATGGCGGCATAGACATCCGATGAAGTTCCTCGACGAAGCCAAAGTGTTCATCAAGTCCGGCGATGGCGGGGATGGCGTCATTGCGTTCCGCCGCGAGCGCTTCATAGAATTCGGCGGCCCCGATGGCGGCAATGGCGGCCGGGGCGGTCATGTCTATGTGGAGGCGGTAGAGGGGCTGAACACCCTGATTGATTACCGCTACGCCCAGCATTTCAAGGCGCGCAAGGGCGGTAATGGGGCTGGCAGCGACCGCACGGGGGCAGCCGCCGATGACGTGGTCATGAAGGTTCCCGTCGGCACACAAATCATGGATGATGACCGCGAAACGCTTATCGCGGACCTCGACGACCCTGGAAAGCGTGTCCTGATCGCCAAGGGCGGCGATGGCGGCTTTGGCAATGCCAACTACAAATCCAGCACCAATCGCGCCCCGCGCCGGGCCGATCCAGGCTGGCCTGGCGAGGAGAAATGGGTCTGGCTGCGGCTGAAGCTCATTGCCGATGCCGGCCTCGTGGGGCTGCCCAATGCCGGCAAATCCACCTTCCTCGCCGCCGCTTCCGCCGCGCGGCCTAAAATCGCCGATTATCCCTTCACCACGCTGCATCCGCAGTTGGGTGTGGTGCGGTTGAACGCGACGGAGGAATTCGTCCTCGCCGACATCCCTGGCCTGATCGAAGGGGCGAGCGAGGGCGCAGGCCTGGGCACGCGCTTCCTCGGCCATGTGGAGCGCTGCCGCGTCTTGCTGCATCTGATTGACGGCAGCCAGGCGGACCCCGCCGCAGCCTATCGCCTGATCCGCAATGAGCTGGCGGAATATGGTGGCGGGCTTGCCGAGAAGCCCGAGATCGTGGTGCTGAACAAGCTGGACGCGATGACGCCACAGGCCCGTGTCTCGCGGCTCAAGGCACTGGAACGCGCCACCGGCTCCAGCGTGATGCTGGCCGCGGGCGCGACGGGTGAAGGGGTGCCGAAGGTGCTGCGCGCCGTGATGGATCACGTCCGGGCCAAATAGCATCCGCTGCGCCGTTTCTTGACAGCACGCCGCCCTGTGTTACGCGACCACATCTTACCGAGAGGCTCTGCAGCTTGACCTTTCTCATCACGGGCGGCTTCGGCTTTATCGGCTCCGCCGTCGTACGGAGGCTTCTCACCACCACGGGAGAGACCGTGGCGAACATCGACATTATGACCTACGCGGCAAGTCCTGCCTCGCTGAGCATGCACGCGAATGAGCCACGGCACATCCATATCCACGCCGATATCTGCGATGTGGAAGCGATGCGCGCTGCATTCGCCACGCACCGCCCCAAGGCCGTGATGCATCTGGCCGCCGAAAGCCATGTGGATCGCTCGATTGACGGCCCCGCCGAGTTCATCCGCACCAATGTGGTTGGCACGCAGGTGTTGCTGGAGGCCGCGCGCGAATACTGGAACACGCTGGAGCCCGCCGCCAAGGCCGCATTCCGCTTCCATCATGTCTCCACCGACGAGGTCTTTGGCTCGCTCTACCCGGGTGATCCGCCCTTCACGACCGAAACTCCCTATGATCCGCGCAGTCCTTATTCGGCGAGCAAGGCGGCTTCCGACCATCTGGTGCGCGCCTGGAACCACACCTACGGCTTCCCCTCCTTTGTCTCGAACACGACGAACAATTACGGCCCCTGGCAGTTCCCGGAGAAATTGATCCCGCTCGTCACGCTGAATGCGCTGGAGGGCAAGCCACTCCCCGTCTATGGCGAGGGCACGAACGTGCGCGACTGGCTGCATGTGGAGGACCACGCCGAAGCGCTGGTCCTGGCCCTCATGCATGGCAAGCCCGGCGAGACCTATTGCATCGGCCCACGGCAGGAGCGCACCAACCTCGAAGTGGTGAAGGCCATCTGCGCCACGCTTGACCGGCTGCGCCCCGATGGCATCGGCCCCCGCGAGCGCCTCGTCACGTTCGTGCGGGACCGGCCTGGCCATGATTTCCGCTACGCGATGGACCCCTCTGGCGCGGAGGCTGCGTTGGGCTGGAAGCCGCGCCATGATTTCGAAAGCGGGCTGGAGCAGACCATCCGCTGGTATCTCGATCATGAGGCCTGGTGGCGGCCGATCCGCGAGCAGGCTTACGCAGGCCAGAGATTGGGGAATCATAAGTGAAGGGCATCATCCTGGCCGGCGGTTCCGGCAGTCGGCTGCACCCCATGACGCTGGCGGCCAGCAAGCAGTTGCTGCCGGTCTATGACAAGCCGATGATCTATTACCCACTCGGCACGCTCATGCTCGCTGGCATTCGCGACATCCTGGTGATCTCCACGCCCGCCGACCTGCCCTCCTTCCGGAGGTTGCTGGGCGATGGCAGCGCCTTCGGCGTGAGGCTCAGCTATGCCGAACAGCCCTCGCCCGATGGCCTGGCCCAGGCCTTCCTGATCGGCGCGGATTGGCTGGCTGGCGAGGCCTGCGCGCTCGCACTGGGCGACAACATCATCTACGGCGAAGGCCTTTCCGAACGCCTGCTGAACGCCGCGCGCCGTGCGCAAACGGGTGAGGCCACGGTGTTCGGGTATCGCGTGGCGGACCCCGAGCGTTATGGCGTGGCCGAGTTTGACGCATCGGGGCGTGTGCTCTCGCTCGAGGAAAAACCCGCCAAGCCGAAATCCGACTGGGCGGTGATCGGCATCTATTTCTACGATAAGCGCGTAACCGAATTGGCGCGCCAGGTGGTGCCCTCCGCCCGTGGCGAGTTGGAGATCACCGATCTCAACGCCATCTACATGCGCGATGGCACGCTGCACGCCGAGCAATTGGGCCGAGGCTGCGCCTGGCTGGATGCTGGCACCCCGGCAAGCCTGCTTCAGGCTGGAACCTTCGTCCAGACCGTGCAGGAGCGGCAGGGGTTGGTTGTTGGCTGTCCGGAGGAAATCGGCTTCCACCGGGGGTTCCTGAGCGCCGATGAATTGCGCGCGCGCGGGAAATCCCTCGGCAAGACCGCCTATGGCCAATACCTGGTGCAATTGGCGGACGAGCAGCCCGCATGAAGATCATACCGCAATCCATCCCTGAAATCCTGCTGCTCGAACCCAAGCGCTTCGGCGATTCGCGCGGGTTCTTCAGCGAAGTCTGGAAGCGCAGCGCCCTGGCGGCGCAAGGCTTTACGTTGGATTTCGTTCAGGATAACCACTCCCTCTCTCGTGAGGCGGGGGTTCTGCGGGGGCTGCATTTCCAGCGCGCGCCCACGGCACAGGGCAAGCTCGTTCGAGTCGTTCGGGGGCGCATCCTGGACGTGGCGGTGGATATCCGGGAGGGCAGCGCAACCTATGGGCAGCATGTCGCCTGCGAACTCTCAGCCGAGAACTGGCAGCAGCTGTGGGTGCCGCGCGGCTTCGCACATGGGTTCCTCACGCTCGAACCCGATACCGAAGTGCTCTACAAGGTGGATGCCGAGTATGATCCCGCCACCGATTCTGGCGTCGCCTGGGATGATCCGGCGCTGGGCATTGACTGGCCCCTGCCTGCCGCCGGTCCGGTGCTCTCCGACAAGGACCGCACGGCCATGCGCCTCGCCGACATCCCGCCACCTTTCCCAAAGGGCTCTGTCTGATGCATCGCATTCTCGTCACTGGCAAAGGCGGGCAATTGGCTACGGGGCTCGCCGAAAGCCTGCCCGGCCAGGGCTTCGGGGCGATGCTTGTCGGGCAACCGGACTTCGAGTTCGACAAGCCCGAGACGGTCGTGGCGGCATTCGCCGCGCTGCGGCCCGAAGCTGTGGTCAATTGCGCCGCCTGGACCGCGGTGGACGCGGCCGAGGATGACGAAGCGGGCGCCTTCCGCGCCAATGCGCTGGGGCCCGCCCTCGTGGCCCAGCTTTGCGCCGAGGCCGCCATCCCCCTGATCCAGATCAGTACGGATTACGTGTATGACGGGCTGAAGGGCTCGCCATATGTCGAAAGCGACCTGCCCCATCCGCTCAGTGCCTATGGCCGCACCAAGCTCTCAGGTGAATGGGCCGCGCTCGCCGCCAACCCCATGACCAGCGTGCTGCGCACCGCCTGGGTGTTCAGCCCCGTGGGCAAGAATTTCGTGCGCACCATGCTGGCAGCCGGAGCAACCCGCCCAGAATTGCGCGTGGTGGCCGACCAGCACGGCCATCCGACCGCGGCACCTGATCTTGCCGATGCCATCACCGCCATCCTGGTACGCCTCCGTCAGGCCGGGTGGCAGCCGGCCTTTCGCGGCGTTTTCCACGCGACGGCAAGCAATGCGACAAACTGGCATGCCTTTGCCGAGGCGATTTTCGCTGCCGCCGCGCCCCATGGCGGGCCGCAACCCCGCATCCTGCCGATCGCGACGCACGAATATCCGGTGAAAGCCATCCGGCCCGCAGACGGCCGCATGGATGGCAGCAAGCTCGCCCAAACCTTCGGAGTGACTCTGCCACCCTGGCAGAAGGGGCTGGAGCGTGTCCTGCGGGCACTACAAATGGCGGCCTGATGCCCAGGATTTGCACCCGCACATCCAAGACCTGAAACTGTTCCCCAAATGACACCCATCATTCTGATCCCCGCGCGCATGGCGGCCTCACGACTTCCCAACAAACCCCTCGCGGACATCAATGGCACGCCGATGATCGTCCATGTCTGGCGTCGGGCCATGGAGGCGGCCGTCGGCGAGGTGGTCGTTGCCACAGACAGTGAGGAAATCGCCGGGGCGATCCGCGCGGTCGGCGGCAGGGCGCAGATGACGCGCGGCGACCACCCCTCAGGAAGCGACCGCATCCATGAGGCCATGGCGGCCCTCGATCCTTCTGGCCGGCATGACGTGATCCTCAACGTGCAAGGCGATCTGCCCAGCATCTCGCCAGCCAGCATCCGCCGTGCCCTCGAACCGATGTCAAACCCCGAGGTGGAGTTGGCGACGCTGGTCGCCCGCATTGACCGCGAGGCGGACCTGACCGCGCCACACGTGGTCAAGATGGTCGGGAGTGAGATTGCGCCGGGCCATTTTCGCTGCCTTTATTTCACCCGCGCCACGGCACCCTGGGGCGAAGGGGTGCTCTGGCATCACATCGGACTCTACGCTTGGCGACGATCGGCGCTGACGCGCTTCGTGGCGCTCCCCCCCTCCCCGCTGGAAGTGCGTGAGAAGCTGGAACAGTTGCGCGCCCTGGAGGCCGGCATGCGAATCGAGGCCATGGAGGTTGGTGACGTACCGCTTGGCGTGGACACGCCCGAGGATCTCCACCGCGCAAGGCAACTCCTGGCATGACCGACACGGATCGCAAGCTGGTCCTGCAAAGGACCCTGGAGCTGGAGATCGCGGGGCTCGCAGCCCTGCGCGACGCCCTGCAAGGTCCTCTGGGCCAGGCAGTCCTTGGCGTTGTGGACCTGGTATTCCATCAGGCCGGGCGATTGATCGTCACGGGCATGGGGAAATCTGGCCATGTTGGGCGCAAGATCGCCGCCACCTTGGCCTCCACGGGCACTCCGTCCCTGTTTCTTCATCCGGCCGAGGCCAGCCATGGGGATCTCGGCATGATCGGGGCCGAGGACATGGTCCTGGCACTCTCCTGGTCGGGTGAGGCGCCTGAGCTGGCCGATATCATCGCCTATTGCAAACGCTTCGGGCGTCCGATCATCGCCATCACCGCCCGCGCCGACAGCGCGCTCGGCACGGCCGCTGATTATCCGCTGGTGCTGCCGCTCATGGCCGAAGCCTGCCCCAACGGCCTGGCACCCACAACCAGCACCACGATGCAGATGGCGATGGGTGACGCGCTGGCGATGTGCCTTCTGGAAGCACGCGGTTTTTCCGCGGAGGATTTCCGGGCCGTCCATCCGGGGGGCAAGCTCGGCGCCCAGTTGAAACGCGCGCGGGACCTGATGCACGGACCGAATGAACTGCCCCTGGTTTCGGCAAGTGCGAGCATTCAGCAGGCCTTGATCGAGATGACCTCTCGCCGCTTCGGCGTGGCGGGCGTGCTGGACGAAGCGGGCGGGTTGATCGGCATCATGACGGACGGAGATTTGCGCCGCGCCTTGCAGGCGGCCCAGGCACTCGATGGCCCCGTCAGCGCCGTGATGACGAAGTCACCCCAGACGGCTTCTGCGGAGATG
>JBBRVI010000187.1:0-7481 GCA_038247025.1 Acetobacterales bacterium | reverse complement strand
TGATTGACGTGGACATCCATCCCCGTCCGCGATCCCTGCATGATTTCGACCCCTGGCTCTCAGCCGCGATGCGTGAGCGGCTGCACACCTTCGGCATCCGCCCCCGCCATGGCTTCGTGAAGGGTACGCCCTATTTCAAGTCGCAGCCCATGGCCTGCCGGCGCGATGCCTGGCCCGAGAACGGGACACCCGCCAGCGACCTCGCCTTCATGCAGAACCAGATGCTGGATTTCCATGGCATTGACGTGGGCGTGCTCAATCCGCTGCAACCGACGGGCCAGGGCGACCAGAACAACCCTTTCTCGGTCGCCATGTCGCATGCGGTGAATGAGTGGCAACTGGCGAACTGGGTTGACCGCGATGCACGCCTTCGCGCCAGCGTCGTTGTCCCCTATGAGGATCCTGAGGCGAGTGCGCGCGAAATCCGCCTGCGCGGGGGTGACCGCCGCTTCTGCCAGGTTCTGCTGATGAGCCGCACCTCCCACCCGCTCGGCAATCCAAAATACTGGCCGATCTTCGAGGCAGCCCAGGAAGCGGGCCTGCCCATCGGCATCCACGCCTTCGGCTATAGCGGCTGGGCCATGACCAATGGCGGCTGGCCTTCCTTCTACATCGAAGAGGTGAGCGAGCACGCCACCTCCTGCCAATCCCTTGTCAATTCGCTGGTGCTGGAGGGCGTGCTGGAGCGCTTCCCAAAACTGCGCATCATCCTCATCGAATGCGGCTTTGGCTGGCTGCCGAGCGTCGCCTGGCGGCTGGACAAGCACTGGCCGATGCTGAAGGGCGAACTCCCGCACGCCAGGCGCCTGCCTTCCGAACAAATCCGCGAGCAAATCTGGGTTAGCACCCAGCCCATCGAGGAACCGCCGCGGCCCGAGCAACTGCTGGACTGCATGTCCTGGATCGGCTGGGACAAGATCCTCTACGCCAGCGACTATCCGCATTGGGATTTCGACGATCCGCGAACGGCCATCCCCTCCTTCATCCCCGAGGCGCATCGCGCGGCCATCTATGGCGGCAATGCGCGCAAGGTTTACGGGTTCTGACGTGAAGCATGTGGTCGGGTTGGTGGCGGAAATCCCCCCGGGCGGCCGCCGCCTGATCGAGGCCAATGGCAAGCGCGTGGTGGTGTTCAACCTCTCGGGAGAGTTCTTCGCGCTGTCGGATCGCTGCCCGCATCAAGGGGGCTCGCTCTCACTTGGCCCGGTGATGGGGCTGGTGGAGAGCCCCTGCCCCGGCGAATACAGCTATGGCCGGGCGGGCGAAATCATCCGCTGCCCCTGGCACGCCTGGGAGTTCGACATCCGCACCGGCAAGTCGCGCTTTGATCCGCGCCGGATGAAGGTGCGCGCCTTCCCAGCCTGCGTGGAAAAGGGCGAGGCGCTGCAAGCCGAGACCTTCCCGGTGCGGGTGGAGGAGGATTACGTGGTGGTGGAGCTGTAAGGCGCCCTAGCGCCGCTGCGGTCCCAACTCGTTCAACTGGATATTCTGTGCGGCCAGGTCTGCCGCCATGGTATCCGGCGCCACTTGGATGGCGCGCAGCCAATCGGACCGCGCCCCGCCCGCATCGCCGCGCAGCTGGCGCAGAATGCCGCGCTCCAGCAGGGCTTCGGCATTGTCAGGCGCCAAAATCAACGAGCGCTCCACGGCCACCACTGCCTGGTCCACACGGTCCAGATGGCGCAACGCGGCGGCGCGCAGCACCCAGGCCTCGGCGCGCTCCGGCTCCAGGGCCAGGGCCGAGTCGAGGTCATCAATGGATTCGCGATACCGGCGCATGGCCGCGAGCACGACCGAGCGATCCACCAGCAACTCCACATCCGTGGGTGCCAGGGTGAGCGCGATGGTGGCCGCCCCGAAGGCGCGGTTGGGGTCGCCTGCCATCATCCACGCCTGGGATGCCTGGCCAAAGACGGCTGCGCGGGCCAGGCCTCCCGCTCGGCTGGAACCGCCCAGCCGCTCCAGCCGCTCGGCCGCGCGGTCGGGTTCACCCAGCCCCAACATGGCGAGAGCGATGCAATGCCGCGCGCCATCGCCCCCACCGGTTGCGTCCCAGGCCTGGGCAAATTGCATTGCCTCATCAGGGTCGTCGCGCAAGAGGGAGAGGCAGCGGTCGTAATCCGGCCCATCGGCCAGTCGCGGCATTTCGGGCGGCAGGGGCAGAGTTTCCAGGCCTGGCGCGTTGGCAATGCGCGCCGTTTCCGCGATCGGTTCGCGCAGAAGCCAAAAGGCTCCGCCAGCAGCACCAGCCAGCCCAAGGCCCAGGAGAAGGAGGGGTAATTGCCTCACGCGGCATAACCTACAGCAAAAGAAGGAACGGGGGAATCGGCCACACCTGAGAAAGCGGGCATAAAAACAACTGATTAGTCCGGAACTGCAATAGGCCTAGCCGAACTGGACGCGCCACCAGGCCACAAAACGGCCAAGACCCGTGCGAAGGTCGGTGCTCGGCTCCCAGCCGAAATCCTGCCGCATCGCCGTGATGTCGGCAAAGGTGCTGGGCACGTCTCCCGGCTGGTTGGGCGTGAGCTCACGGATGGCACTCACACCGAGCAGCTCCTCCAGTACATCCAAAAAGGCGAGCAGCTGCACGGGACGGTTGTTGCCGATGTTGTAGAGGCGGTGGCCGCCATCCGCGGCGGGATGGTCCAGCGCGGCCATCACGCCCGACACGATGTCATCCACATAGGTGAAGTCACGCAGCATGCGTCCTTCGTTGAAGAGCTGGACGGGGCGGCCCTTGAGGATTGCGTCAGTAAAGAGCCAATAGGCCATGTCCGGCCTGCCCCAGGGGCCATAGACCGTGAAGAACCGCAAGCCTGTCAGCGGAATGCCGTAGAGATCGGCATAGGCGCGGCTCATCAGCTCATCTGCCAGCTTTGTGGCGGCGTAAAGCGAGGCGGGGCGCTCGGTGCGATCGGTCTCGCGGAAAGGGCCATCGGTGCGGCTGCCATAGACCGAGCTGGTGGAGGCATAGACCATATGGCGCAGCGCGGGCGCATGGCGCCGCGCGGCCTCCAGCACGGAGAGGTGCCCTGTTACATTGGCGGAAGTATAGGCGAAGGGGGCTTCGAGTGACCAACGCACACCGGCCTGCGCACCCAGATGCGCAATCTGCGTGATATCAGGGCGAGAGGCCACAAGGGCAGCCACGGCCGCGTGATCGGCCAGATCCAGGCGGTGAAAATGGAAGCCCGGCAACGGGCCGATCAGCCGGTCCAGCCGCGCATGCTTCAGGGCTGGGTCATAATAGGCGTTGAGGTTGTCAAGGCCGATCACCTCATCACCCCGGGCCAGCAGCGCGGCCGTGAGATGCGCGCCGATGAAGCCTGCCGCCCCAGTGACCAGAACAACCGCCATTTCCGCCCCTTCGGCCTGTTTTTGGCGGAACCGCCAAGCTCTCTATAGTGCACAGTGGCAAACCCGCCCACCGCCCGCAGCAAAAGGTCAGACCAGCGCTCATGAACGGCCTCAAGCCCATTTTGGCCCGCCTCGCCGCGGGGGAACGCCTGGCCGAAAGTGAGGCCGAGGCCGCCTTTGGCATCATCATGGCGGGCGATGCGACCCCCGCGCAGATCGCGGGCATGCTCATGGCCATGCGCGTGCGCGGGGAGACCGTGGCCGAGATGACCGGCGCGGTGCGGGCCATGCGTGCGCGCATGCTCGCCGTGGAAGTGCCGGCGGATGCGATGGATATCGTGGGCACGGGCGGGGACAATTCCGGCAGCCTGAACATCTCCACCACCACGGCCATGGTGGTGGCCGGGGCGGGCGTGCCCGTGGCCAAGCATGGCAACCGCGCGCTATCGTCCAAGTCCGGCGCGGCGGATGCGCTGGCAGCTCTCGGCGTCAATCTGGATGTACCGATCGAGCGCCTGCCCGAGGTGATTCTTCAGGCCGGCATGGTGTTCCTGCTCGCACCCCGTCACCATTCTGCGCTGCGCCATGCGGGTGGGGCGCGGGTGGAACTGGGCACGCGCACCATCTTCAACCTGCTGGGCCCGCTCGCCAATCCTGGCCGGGTGAAGCGGCAGATGACGGGCGCCTTCTCGCCCGACTGGCTGCAACCCATGGCCGAGGCGCTGGGCCGGCTGGGCACCGAGGCCGCCTGGGTGGTGCATGGGCAGGGCATGGATGAGCTGGCGATCTCCGGCCCGTCGGAGGTGGTGGAATTGGCTGCCGGCCGCACGCGCCGCTTCACCGTCTCGCCGGAGGATGCAGGGCTTCCCCTTTGGCCCATCGAGGCGATCCGCGGCGGCGAGCCAGCCGAGAATGCAGCCGCCCTGGTCGCATTGCTGGAAGGCACGCCCGGCGCCTATCGCGACATGGTGCTGTTCAATGCCGCCGCCTCGTTGATTGTCGCCGGACGGGTGGCCAATCTGAAGGACGGCGCGACTTTGGCTGCCAGCAGCATTGACAGCGGGCGCGCTCTGGATGTTCTCATCCGCTTGCGCCGTGCGACCTGCTGAGGCTGGACCCGAATGAACATCGAAGCTCTCTCCGACACGCTGGCCCGCATCCTGCGGGACAAGGAGGTGGAGGTTGCGGCCGGCATGGCCGCCACCCCCCTGGCGACGATGGAAAAGCGCGCGCTGGACCAGGCGACGCCGCGCGATTTCACCGCTGCGCTCTGCGCCGCCATTGGCGAGGGCCGGACGGGGCTGATCGCCGAGATCAAGCGCGCCTCGCCCTCCGGCGGCGTAATCCGCGAGCCCTTCGAACCGGCG
The DNA here is from genome assembly GCA_038247025.1 of Acetobacterales bacterium. Taxonomy (GTDB): domain Bacteria; phylum Pseudomonadota; class Alphaproteobacteria; order Acetobacterales; family Acetobacteraceae; genus Roseococcus. Next base: position 2,754 of record JBBRVI010000187.1, on the reverse strand, counting down.
GAACTGGCGGCCGCCTATGAGAGCGCTGGCGCGGTCTGTCTCTCCGTGCTGACGGATGAGAAATGGTTCCAGGGCCGCCCGGCCGATCTGGTCGCAGCGCGCAAGGCCTGTCAGCTTCCCGTCCTGCGCAAGGATTTCATGATCCATCCCTGGCAGGTCTTCGAGGCCCGGGCGATGGGCGCGGATGCCATCCTCCTCATCATGGCCGCCTTGAACGACGAGCAGGCCAATGAGCTGGAGGACCTTGCGCGCAGCCTGGACATGGCCGTGCTGGCCGAGGTGCATGATGCGCGCGAGATGGAGCGCGCGCTTGGTCTCCAGACGCGGCTGATCGGCGTGAACAACCGCAATCTCAAGACGTTGGTGACTGACCTTGCCACCAGCGAGCAGCTCATCCCCATGGTCCCGGCCGACCGCATTCCCGTGGCGGAAAGCGGATTGCGCACGCCGGAGGATATTCGCCGCATGGCCGCGGCCGGCGCCTATTGCGTGCTGGTGGGCGAGCATCTGATGCGCCAGCCCGATGTGACGGCCGCCACGCGGGCGTTGCTCGGCACGTGAGTAGCCTCACCCACTTCGACGAAGCCGGCCGCGCCACCATGGTGGATGTCGCCGGCAAGCCCGAGACGGAACGCCTCGCCATTGCGCGTGGCCGCGTGGTGATGGCGCCCGCAACGCTCGCGCTGATCGCCGAGGGCCGGGCCGGCAAGGGCGATGTGCTGGGTATCGCACGGATCGCGGGCATCATGGCGGCCAAGAAGACCTCCGACCTGATCCCCCTCTGCCACCCGCTGATGCTGACCAAGGTGAGCCTCGACCTCAGTCTCACCATGCCCGACACGGTGGAGATCGAGGCCGCTGTTCGCGTCACCGGCCGCACCGGCGTGGAGATGGAGGCACTGACCGCCGTGACCATCGCGGCACTGACCATCTATGACATGGTCAAGGCGGTGGATCGCGGCATGCGGATCGAGGGTGTGCATCTCGCCTTGAAAGAGGGCGGCAAATCTGGCCGCTTCGAGTCGGAAGCTTGATCGCTCTGGAGGAAGCGCGCACGCGCATCCTGGCGCAAATTCGGCCCACGGGGCCTGAGACTGTGGCGTTGGCTGCCGGCTGGAACCGCGTCCTCGCACGGCAGGTTCTGGCACGGCTGACCCAGCCGCCTGCCGATGTCTCGGCCATGGATGGCTATGCCGTGCGCGCGGCGGATGCGCTGACGGGTGCGACCCTCAACGTGACCGGCGCGGCCCCTGCCGGGCGCCCCTTCGCCGGCGATGTCGGCGCAGGCGAGGCGGTGCGCATCTTCACCGGCGGTTTCGTGCCCGCAGGCGCGGACGCCATCCTCATCCAGGAAAATGCGCGCGCCGAGGGCACCAGTCTGCAAGTGCTGGAAGGCGTGGCGCCGGGGCGCTGGATTCGCCGGCGTGGCCTTGATTTTGCCGAAGGCGAGGCGCTGCTTCAGGCAGGGCGGCGGCTGACGGCGCGCGATATCGGCCTCGCCGCCGCGGGCAACCATCCCTGGCTGACGGTCCATCGCCGCCCGCGCATCGGCATCCTCGCCACCGGCGATGAAATCGCGCTGCCGGGCGAGGCGCTACCGGCGGGCGGCATCGTCAGTTCCAACGCGCATGCGCTGGCGGCCGTGGTGGCATCGGCGGGTGCGGAGGGGATCATCCTGCCCATCGCCTCCGATGATGCGAATGAGATTGCGGCTCTCGCCAGTTCAGGCGGCTATGACCTGCTGGTGACAACGGGGGGCGCCAGCGTGGGCGAGCATGACCTGGTGCAGAAGGCCCTTGGCCAGCAAGGCTTCGCGCTGGATTTCTGGAAGATCGCCATGCGGCCCGGCAAGCCGCTGATCTGGGGCCAGCTTGGGGCCATGCCGGTGCTGGGCCTGCCGGGCAATCCGGTCTCGGCGTTGGTCTGCGCCGTGGTGTTTCTGCTGCCAGCGCTGGCGCGGATGCAGGGGCTGGCGGATTGCGCACCGCGCACCATCCGCGCCTTGGCCGGCGTGGATTTGCCCGAGAACGACATCCGCGCCGACCATTTGCGCGCGAAGCTGCTTCAGGATGCGCAGGGCCAGTTGGTCGCCACGCCCGCCAGCCGGCAGGACAGTTCGATGCTGGCCGTCCTCGCCTCAGCCGATGGGCTGATCCTGCGTGCGCCCTTCGCGCCCGCCCTGGCGCGGGGCGATGCCGTGGAAGTGGTTCCGCTGGCGGCGCTGGGGGTCTAGAGCATGTTCCTTTCGCACGGGCTCACTCCACACGCTCCAGCCTGTTGTTTTTCCATCATCTTTATCCGTTCAAACGATACCGCTTGAACGGATGATGCTCTAGCCATGCTCCCCGCCCTCAACGCGCATGTCATCGTCCTGGGCGATGTGATGCTCGACCGCTTCCTCTATGGCGATGCCAAGCGCATCTCGCCCGAAGCGCCGGTCCCCGTCGTGCGGCTGGGCCGTCGCGACAATATGGCCGGGGGCGCGGGCAATGTGGCGCGCAACCTGCTGGCGCTCGGCGGCACGGCGAGCCTGATCGGCCTGATCGGGACCGATGCCGCCGCCGATGAGGTCGAGGTGCTGCTGGGGCCAAGCGCTCGGTTGATCCGCTCGCCTGACCGCGCCACCTCCACCAAGCTGCGCGTCATCGCCGAGCGGCAGCAGGTGGTGCGCGTGGATGAGGAGGATCTTCGCCCCGCGAGCGCGCAGGAGGCCCGCCTGCTGCTGGCCGCACTGCGTGAGGCGCTGGTGCATGG
>JBBRVI010000186.1:0-7484 GCA_038247025.1 Acetobacterales bacterium | reverse complement strand
TCATCCTTCCATGGGCTTCTCGGTGTCGAGCTACTGCATTGGGAGGAGCGTCTGGTTCGGCTGGTTTGCCCCGGCGGGGGCGCAGCACGCCACTCGTTCCGGCAAATTGCATGGCGGCGCTATGCTCGCGCGACTGGACCAAGCCAACGCTTTGGCGGCGCGACCCCGTACCAAACCTGGGCGCAAGCGCCACGCAGCGATCCTGAATCTCGAAACCCGATTCATCGGCCGAGGCAGGCTGGGGGACCAACTGATCGCGTAAGTCAAGCTGGTCAGTGCAAGGCGTAATAACTTTTCCACGCGTGGCGGGTGGCTTTCGGCGCCTCTACGCATCGCTAAAGGAATGGAGGCCGGACGCTGGAGGGCGTGGTGGCGGAGTGATTACGCAGAGAAAGGCGGTTGGTTGGAGATGCCGGGTCAGGGTGCTGCCCTGCACCCGCCGGGGCCGGGGGCGCCGGACCCGGCGTATGACTCACGGATCGGCAGATGGCCCTGACCGGCCGGGCACCCAAACTCTAAACTGCGCGCCTTCGCCCACCTCGCTTTCGATGGTGAGTTGCCCGCGATGGCGGGTGAGGATGTGCTTCACGATGGCCAACCCAAGTCCCGTATTGCCTTCGCCGCGCCCGCGCCCCTTGTCCACGCGGTAGAAGCGCTCGGTCAGGCGTGGGATGTGCTCGCGCGCAATCCCCTGGCCATCATCCACGACAACAAAGGCTACGCCGCCGCGATTGCCCTGGCGCACGGCCTCGGCCGTGAGCCGCACCTCATTTGCGGCGTGGCGCAGGGCATTATCCAGCAGGTTGCGCGCCACCTGGGCCAATTGATCCGCATCGGCAGGTGCTGCGGTCAGAAACGTATCGGGGAGCGCCAGCTCCAGCCGCCTGCCGCGCGCGGCGAAGATGGGCTCCATGGCGGCTGCCTCCGCGCGCAGTAATTTGAGCAGGTCCACCTCGCCCACCGGCGGCTGATGCTCCGTCGTCTCCACGCGCGAGAGGCCGAGAAGGTCGTCAATCAGCCGTCGCATCCGCTCGGACTGTTCTGCCATGATGCCGAGGAAGCGCTCCTGCGCCGCGGGGTCGTCGCGCGCGGGGCCGCGCAGGGTCTCGATGAACCCGATGACACTGGCGAGCGGAGTGCGCAGTTCGTGGCTCGCGTTGGTAACAAAATCTACGCGCATACGCTCCACTGCGCGTGCCGCCGTACGGTCGGTCAGCATGATGACGAGCTTTCCGCCATCGGCCAGTGGCGGCTGCATCGCCAATACTTGGCCGGAGAGATCGCGGGTGACGGTGCCTGGCAGCACCAATTCCACCGGCTGCGGAGTGCCCTCGGCCAATACTCGGTCCAGCGCTGCGGCCATGGCAGGGTGGCGCAACAGGGACGCGACATCGCCGCGTGCCAGCCCTTCACCAGAAAGCCCGAAAAGTCGTCGCGCCGCGCGATTGGCGCGCAGGGGCGAACGATCGGCGGCGAGGACCAGCAGTGGGTCAGGCAGAGCTTCAACAATGGCTTCGTCTGCGGCGCGCAACTGTATGACCAGCGCAGCGCGCGCTTGGAGCGAGCGAGTGAGCCGCGCCAGCCCCTCCTCGATTTCGCCGATGGCAGGCAGGCGCGGAGTCGGGACTGGGGCGCTGTAGGGACCTTCCTCCTCAGCCGCGCGGCGCAGCGCCGCGTTCAGCCGCATGACGCCCGCCAGCCAATAGGCGCCCAGGCCCAAGGCGGCTGCCAGACATAGCAGAACTGCCAGCAGGCCTGGCCCTGCGGCCAAATCGCCGCGCAACATGAGCGCCACCAGCACAAGCGCAGGCGGTCCACCAATCAGCGCGGTGGTGGTGAACAGGCCTGCGGGGGTCAGCTGCCAGCGCCTCCAGGCAAGGGCGCGGGCAGCACCAAGCTCGACTCGCCGCCTGGCCGGATGGCGAAGACCGCCAAGCCTCGGGCGATGCCGCCTCCGCCCAGCAGTCGCACCGGCCCATCGGCGCCCATAAATGCCGCACCGATTGGCGGCGCACCCTCGCGTGCGGTTCGGGTGGCGAGTGCGAAGGCATCATAGGCAGCGCCGGCCAAGCGGGGCGCGCGTTCGTTGAAGGCAGCGTCATACTGGGAGTCAAAGCGCGCGCGGCCCGCAGGGTCCGGGGCCGGAAACCAGGCGCCTACTAACGCCGGTTCATTCCCAAGGCTGCCGTCCACTGCCCAGAGCGCGGTGCCCAGCAAGCGTGGCATGCCACCCGGGAAAGTGGCTGCGATGGCCGCGGCGGCGGCACGCGCCCCCTGTCCTCCATGGCCGATCAGCACCGCCTCGGGCGGATTGGCCGCGAGCGGCTGCACGGTCACTGTCAGGTCTCCGCGTGCATTGGAGAGGAGGATCTGCGGAGGCGGCGCCCCCATATCCGAAGCGGCAGTGCGCAGCGCTACGGCAAGGCGCTGGCCGAAGGCGTCATCGGGTGCAAGCAGGGCGAAGCGTCGCGCCCCGCCTTCACTGGCGGCCGCGATGATGCGCCGCACTTGCTGCGAGGGAGTGATGCCCAGCACCCAGACCGTCCCACCAGCCTGAGCCTCATCCGAGGTGAAGGCATAGACGGGTGCTCGGCCGCCGGTGACGCTGACCGCCGAGGCTGTCTCGGCCAACGTCAGCGGGCCGGCAATGGCAACCACGCCCTCGGAGAGCAGGCCCTGGGCAGCCTGGGCTGCGCCGGCGGGCGTCCCGCGTGTGTCGCGCGGTAGCATCTCGACCCGTCGGTCGCCCTGGTCGAATAGGGCGAGCTGGGCGGCGTTGAGCATGGCCTGGCCGAGCGGCGCGTTGGCGCCGGTCAGCGGTAGCAAAAGACCGACCCGAAGTGTCGGACCTTGCGCGGCAGGGGCGGCGGTCCAGGGCTGGATGCCTGTCTGGAGGCGGCGGAACTCGCGCGCTGGGGGTTGCGGGGCACAGCCGATGAGCACAAGACACGCCATGGTCAGGGCGAGGCTCCATGGAAAGCGACGATTCATCCCCTAACCCTTCTCCCGCTGGTCTCACGCTGGTGGCCACGCCGATCGGCAATCTGGCGGATTTCTCCCCCCGCGCACAAAAGGCCTTGACCGACGCCAAGGCGATTTTGTGCGAGGATACGAGAGTAACCTCCAGGCTGCTGGCACGGCATAGCATTTGTGCGACAATGCTTGCTTTGCACGACCACAATGAGGAAAGCGAGGCCCCCGGGATTGTGGCCCGCCTTCTGGCCGGAGAAAACCTGGCGCTGGTAAGCGATGCGGGCACGCCGCTGGTCTCCGACCCCGGCTTTCGCCTGGTGCGCGCAGCGATTGCGGCGGGCGTGCCGGTCTCAGCAATTCCGGGGCCGAATGCGGCGATCATGGCGCTCACGCTCTCGGGCTTGCCGCCGCATCCTTTCCTGTTTCACGGATTCCTGCCGCCAAAGCAGGCGGCCCGCGCGGCCGAGATTGCGCGCATCGCGGGCATGGAGGCGGCCGGTCTCGCTGCCACGCTAATCTTCTATGAAGCCCCGCACCGCGTGGCTGAGGCGCTGGCCGCACTCGCCGAAGGCCTGGGTGCGGATCGCCCCGCGGCCATGGCGCGGGAACTCACCAAGCGCTTCGAGGAGGTGCGGCGAGGCAGCCTCGCTGAACTCGCCGCGCATTACGCGGCACATGAGGCGCGCGGCGAGGTGGTGCTTTGTGTCGGCCCCGCGCCGCCGCCGGCCGAGCCCACGGGCGATGCGCTGGATGCGGCGCTGCGGGCAGCGATGGCCAAGCTCTCGCTGCGCGATGCGGCGGCGACGGTGGCCGAAGCGACCGGCCTGCCGCGCAAGCGCGTCTATGCGCGCGCGCTGGAGTTGGCGGGCGGTCCATGAACCCGGCACGGCGGGTGCTTTGGATGAACATCCTATTTGCGGCAGGGCTGGCGCTGGGGCTGCCGTGGCTGGCCGGCGGCCTGCTCGCGCATCTCTGGGGTCCGGCGCGGGGCACACTCTGGGCCTCGCACCATGCTTACGCGGTGCGGAGCTTCTGGATCGGCGTGATGGGCATGGCGGGTGCCGTCGCCGGTTCCCCCATGGGATTGCTGGAGCCGTTGCTGGCGATGACGTGGCTTTACTGCGCCCTGCGTGTCGGGCGCGCCTTTCTTTTCTGGGACAAGGCGGAGTGGATCACCGATCCGGGGCGGTTTCTTTGACCTTGGCATAGCCCGCCGGCAGCTCCGCCACCACGCGCCGCCGCAGTGCCACCGCGCCCGTCGGTATGGCGGCGAAGAGATCCTTCTCAGCCTCGATCAGCATGACCCCGCCGAGGCGTGGCGCGAGGAGCCGCCCGAACCGGTCCCAGATGGCTGCCCCCCGCAAGGCGAAGCGCCAGGGGAAGGGGAGCACAAAGAGCGCTATGTCGCGCCGGGTCACGCGGAACATTTGCTGCTCCAGCAGGCGGGCAAGCTGGCCCTGCGAATAGGGGCGGCCCTGGCCGAAGGGCGTGTGGTCGAACAGGGACCAGCAGCCCAGGCGGTTGGGCACCACGATCAGCAGTCGCCCGTCATCGCGCAGCACCCGCCAGCATTCGCGCAACAAGGCCTGCGCGCCCTCGCTCGCTTCCAGCCCGTGGATGAGCAGGATGCGGTCCATGCTGGAATCGGGCAGCGGCAGGTGATGGCCCAGCGCCTGGGCCGAGCCGGGCATGACGCCAAGGTCGGGGGGTGTCAGGCCGATGCGCCGCCCTGGCTGATCTGGCCACAGTGGCAAGTAAGGCGCGGCCCAGCCCAGCCCCAGCACATCCAGGCCCTTTGCCTCGGGCCAGAGTGATTTGATGCGCGCGCCGATCAGCCGCGCCGCCACCTGACCAGGGGGCGCGCGGTAGAATTCCGGCAGGCCGTGGACCTCTCCGCTCATGCGGGGGATATAGGGTGCGCGCCGCCAAGGAGAAAGCCATGACCCTCATCGTCAAACCCATCCCCATCCTGGACGACAACTACGCCTGGTTCCTGCGTGACGAAGCCACGGGCATGACCGCCGTGATGGATGCCGCCGTGGTGGAGCCCATCGCGGATTTCATTGCCGCCGAAGGTGGGCGGCTCGATTGGCTGCTCATCACCCACCATCATGGGGACCATATCGCCGGCATCCCGGAACTGGCGAAGCGGTATGGCGCAAAGATCGCCGGCAACGCCACCGACGCCGCGCGGCTGCCGAAACTGGATGCGGCGCTGAAGCCGGGTGACAGCTTCTCCCTGGGCGAAAGCCTGGCGCGCATCATCGACAGCCCCGGCCACACGCGCGGCCATATCGCCTGGAGCTTTGCCGAGAGCGACGTGCTGTTCAGCGGCGACACGCTTTTCGCCGCAGGCTGCGGGCGCCTGCTGGAGGGTAATGCGGCCGAGATGTTTTCTTCGCTGGCCGCCTTCGCGGACCTGCCCGATGCCACGCGCGTCTACTGCGGGCATGAATACACCCTGTCCAACATCCGCTTCGCGCTGAGCGTGGAGCCGGAGAACGCCGCGCTCATCGCCTATGCCGCCCGCGCGAAAGCCCAGCGTGATGCAGGCCAGCCCACCATCCCCACAACCCTCGGCCTGGAGCGCGCGGTGAATCCCTTCATGCGTGCGCAGGACGTAGCCCAACTGGCAGCGCGGCGCGCGGCGAAAGATTCCTTCTGATGAAGCTCTATTACTCCCCCGCCAGCCCCTTCGTCCGCAAGGTGGTCATCGTGGCGCGGCATCATTCCATCGCGCTCGATCTGGTGCCCACCAATCCGCATGTGAACCCGGCCGATTTGCTGGAGGACAACCCGCTCTCCAAGATCCCGGCACTGGTCACGGATGATGACCTGAACCTGCCCGACAGCCCGCTGATCTGCGAATATCTGGATCATATCGGCACTGCGGATAAGCTCTTTCCCGAGGCGGGCGGCTCGCGCTGGAAGACGCTGCGCCTTGCTGCCCTGGCCGATGGGATGATGACCGCGGCCGTGCTGTGGCGCGGCCAATCCCTGCTGCCGGTGGAAGCCGCGCGCAATTCGGTGATGGAGCGCCAGAAGGCCGCGATCTGGCGCACGCTGGACCTGCTGGAGGCTGAGGGCATCGCCGATGTGCTCGATATCGGCACCATCGGCCTCGTGTGCGCGCTGGGCTATCTCGATTTCCGCTTCGCTGCGGAGAATTGGCGCGCTGATCATCCGCGTCTTGGCGAATTCCAGGAATTCGAAATGCGTGATGCGCTCTTTGCCGAGACGGCGCCGCAAGGATGAAGCTGACCGACCCAACACTCGACCTGCGCGCGCTGATCGGGGCGCTGGGCCTGCAACCGCATCCGGAGGGTGGACATTACCGCGAAATTTTCCGCACCGAGGCAAGCACGGCGATTTATTACCTCCTCGGCCCGGGCGAGCACAGCCATTGGCACCGCGTAAATCATGCGGACGAGGCCTGGCACTGGTATGGCGGCGGCGCGCTGGCGCTGCGGCTTTCCGAGCATGGGCAGGGGGCTGAGACGCTGCATCTCGGCCCTGATCTTGCCGCCGGGCAGCGGCCTTTCGCCATGGTGCCGTGCGGCTGGTGGCAGGCGGCGGCACCGCTGGACGGCTGGGTGCTTTGCGGCTGCACCGTCGCCCCCGCCTTCACCTTCGCGGGCTTCGAGATGGCACCGCCAGGATGGGAGCCAGCATGAGCACGTCATTGGCCTGGGATGAGCGCTATACCGGCGGTGAATTCCAGTTCGGCCGCGCGCCGAACGAATATCTGCGCGCGCAATCCTGGCGCCTCACATCGGGCATGGCAACGCTGGCCGTGGGCGATGGCGAGGGGCGCAACGGCGTATGGCTGGCGCGCCAGGGCTTGGCTGTGACCTCGCTCGACTGGTCGGCGATCGGTGTGGCCAAGGCGAGGGAGTTCGCGGTGGCCGAGGGCGTGGCGCTGGACGCGCAGCAAGCCGATGTGACGCAGTGGGAATGGCCCAAGACGCGCTTTGACCTCATCGCTTGGATCTACCTGCATCTGCCGCCGGAGGATCGCGCCATCGCTGCCGCGGGCTGTGTGCGGGCGCTGAAGCCGGGCGGGGTTCTGGTGCTGGAATGCTTTTCTCCCGCGCAACAAGGCCGGCGCAGCGGCGGGCCGAAACTCCCCGCGCTGTTGTGGACGCGCGCGATCATCGAGCGGGAATTCGCAGCACTTGAGGTGCTGGAACTCACCGAGGGTGCGGTGCGCCTGGATGAAGGGCCGCGCCATCAAGGATTGGCGGAAGTGGTGCGCGCGGTGCTGCGCAAAAGCTGATTCCCAAGGCCCGGCGTTTCATGCCAACCTCACCGAAAATCATTCGGGAGGATCACATGAATCTGTTTCGCCGCGCGCTGCTCGCCACCCCAGTCCTGGCTGCACCCGCTTTCGCGCAGGGTTTCCCCCAACGCCCCATCCGCCTCGTGGTGGGCTTTCCCGCCGGGGGTGGTTCTGACCTGGTCGCGCGGCCCATCGCCCAACGCATGAGCGAGGCGCTGGGCCAGCCCGTGGT
>JBBRVI010000185.1:0-7522 GCA_038247025.1 Acetobacterales bacterium | reverse complement strand
GGGTCAGTGCCATCAGCGCGATACCCCAATGATGGCCGTTGAAAGGGGGCTTGGGTTTGCGCGAACGGCAATGCGCCCGTCATTCCCAAGCCAAACCCAGGATTCCAGTAACGCGGCCAGCCGTAGTGACCATAGACGCTGGCTTTGAACTGCCGCAACACAGGTGCATCCGCATCAATGACCGGGCTTTCCTCTCCATGTTGGCGGGTTAGCTTACCTAGAATGCCCGGCGAATTGAGTTCGCCTCCCCCATCGGGGATGGCGGTAGCAGGACCTTCCTGCCTGACAACCAGGAGCCGGTGTCCACGACGCACCATCTCAAGGCCCAATTCGTATCGTCAAAGAGGAGGTCGCTGATGCTGCCGGTCGCGCCATCACTGGCCTCCATTCCAAAACTCGCGACAGCTGATGATTCCCAAAGCATTGTTACCTCCTCAGGGTCATTGTGCTGATTGGAATCAGGCAACTTTCGTTATTGACTACCTGCGCCGTTATTCGATGGGTCGGACAGGACGTACTTCATCCCGGCCTCGGGAGTTGGCGGAAAAGGTTCTCCGCGCACGACGGTACGCTCCTCAGCCGTTTTCTGGCCGGAATGGCGAACCAGTTCGTACTGGCCGGAAAACGGGGCTGCTTCGCCTGGTTTGAAATGCCGCGGCCGCGGATCCTGGATCGTGTTCATGGCAATTTTCCTCCGGTCCGGATCAAAACCTCAGCACGGCGGCGGCAGGGGCGGCGTCAGGCATTTCGTCGAGCGCAAGAATGGAGATCGTTCCACCATGGCGGAGCACCTGCGTTGCGACATCATCGAGCAGATCGTGCCCGGCAGCCGTCGTCCCAGCGCCCATGGTCACTTTGCCTGTGGCTTCGTCGAACCTGCCCCACAGCTCCGCGCCCTCGGCCAGCATCAGACTCTCGATCCGCCCGTGATGGGCAGCCTTGACGATCTCCCCCGCGTTGACTGTGGCACGGCTGTCACCGCTGCCGAGCAGCGCTGCAAGCTTTTCGACCGCCTGCCTGCGATCCGCATCCAATAGAGGCCTGACGAGGTTATAGGCGGCGGCGTGCAGCGAACCGACATCCATTGCTTCCGGATTGGTCTCCACAACACCTGCCAGCAGCGAACCGAGGTCGCCAAGCTTTTGAAAATGGCCTTGAATTTCGGCATCGGCAATCAGCACAACCGGCAGTCGGTTGGTGGCCAGGTGCTTCTCCATTGACGCTGCGACAAGGCGGACGAATTCCACCGTATTGGCCTTTCGCCATTCCTCCGGGCTGTCACCAAAGACCTGTGATTTTCCGATGTTGAAGCTGCCCGTATTTGGTCTTCCCATCGGGCTCGCCTGGAGCGGGTTTTCGTAGTCGGACTCCCCGCTCACTTCGTCCACACCAGCAGGGAGGCCGGCAGAGTCTTCCTCAACCATGGAAAAGCGTGAGGCCTGGAACAGCCTGACATTCTGCGCTGTGATGGTGAGGACGAGAAACGCACCGTCAGCGGCCAGGAGCGGCAATAGCGGAGTGAAATGGAAGGCGGGGCCAATGGCGACCTTCGCGTCGAAGGCAATAGGTGTCTTGTAGCTGTGTGCCTGACCAGCACCCAGAAACAGCGCCAGCCCAAGGTCCTGATGCTGCCAGAATCCGTAATCCTCCACGAGAGCCACGGCTGGATCCAGAATCGGATCAATCTCGGCCCGGCTGAGGCCGGATGATTCGAGATTTTGGCGCGCCTCTGCGATGAGGTTCTTCAGGCGGATCGGATCCTGTCGGGTTTCGATACCGCGCGTATGTGTTGGCAGATAAAAGGAGATACCGGGTGACGGCGTGGCATCCATCAGCATGGTCAAATCGGATCGTGTGAACATGGCTTGCCTCCAGGGTCTTGAAACGGGATCGCTTCAGGCGCTTTCCGCCTCAGCGGTGCTCATTGTCGCGGATGGATGCCGCGCCCTTGACGTCGTGTATTTTGCCGAAGTGGCTATCCAGCAGACTGCGCATCTTCTTCGCCGCACCGATGCAAGCTTCCTCGACGGTGGGCGCTTCATCCGTAACGGAGACAGGATTTTGGTGCGAAGGTCGCGCTTCGATCATGCAGCGCTTGTCACGCTGGCCGCCCTTCCCGGCGTTTTCGTCGCTGATGTGCACTTCGATGCGGGTCAGGTGCTCACTGAACTGTGCGAGCGTTGCTGCCACCACGGCCTCCACGCCGGCTGTCATCGCCTCACGGCCTTCGATATTTTCGTCGGTGTTCACTTGGACTTGCATGGGGACTCCTCCGCCAACGTGCTTTTCAGCAAACCAGGATGTTGGGCCTTATCCGACGGTTGATCTTGGAAAGTCGGATTTCGAGGGTTTAACGCGTCAGGTCGCCCTCGGTTGGCCGCCGGCCAAAGGATTCGCCGTGGCAGCGCGTGTTGATGGCGCTTTGGGCGAGCGCCCGCATTCAACTGGCGACCGAGGCAGCCGGTGATGGGCGCTGCCGGCGAACGTATCGGGTGTTCGAAAGTCATCGCCGGGCGCGCGGCAGGACCGATAGCGAGAGGCCGGCCTACTCCCGGCGCAGCACCGAATCCGTGAACCACGCGGCCACTGGTTGCGGCTTGAAGGCTGCGCGCAACGCCGCCTCGTCATACATGTCGGCCAGCCAGGCCTCAAAGCCGACGCCACGCTCCTCCGCGGCGGCGTAGCTTGAGAAGAACGCGTCGAGTATCCCGGTACGGGCTGCCGCAATGTGGCCGTAGCGCAGAGAGAGCTCCGCCTGGGCCGCCGCGACGCCGCGCCCTTGCAGGAGATGCCACACGCCGGCCGCGAGACCCGTGCGATCCGCTCCGGATTTGCAGTGGATCAGAATAGGCTCCGGAAGGGTTCTAAACAGCCCGATCAGCCGGATCAGCCTGTCCTTGTGCGGCGCGCCGCGGCTCTCCAGCGGCTGATCAGCGTGAACCAGGCCAAGCGCACGTGCAGCCTCCCGGCCCAGCGCATCCGAGCCGCAGGTCACGCGATGGCCGCGCAGATTGAGAATGCTGCGAATACCATGCCGCTTCGCCGCCTCCGCCATCTGCCAGGGCAGCGGGTGGTTGGAGCGATACAGCCGCCCGCTCTCCACCACCCCCCAATTGCGCCAGGTGATGCGCAGCAGCGCGTGGTCCACAAAAAGCGAGTTGATCCAGGCCATGGACCGCTTTTGCGCCGGAATGGCGTCAGAAGACAACAACGCTGCGGATGCTCTCGCCCTTATGCATCAGGTCAAAGCCCGTATTGATCTCGCTGAGCGGCATGACATGGGTGATGAGCGGATCAATCTGGATCTTCCCCTCCATGTACCAGTCCACGATCTTGGGCACATCAGTCCGCCCACGGGCGCCGCCAAAGGCCGTGCCGCGCCAATTGCGCCCGGTGACAAGCTGGAAGGGTCGCGTGGATATCTCCTGCCCCGAAGCCGCGACGCCGATGATGATGGAGGTGCCCCAGCCGCGATGCGTGCATTCCAGAGCCTGCCGCATGAGGGTGGTATTGCCCACGCATTCGAAGCTGAAATCGGCGCCGCCATCGGTCAGGTCCTGGATGGCCTGCACCACCTTGTCGCGGCCGACCTCGTCGGGATTCACGAAATGCGTCATGCCGAACCGCCGCGCCATGTCTTGTCGGCCAGGATTGATGTCCACGCCGATGATCTTGTCGGCGCCCACCATACGGGCCCCCTGGATGACATTGAGTCCGATGCCGCCCAGACCGAACACCGCGATATTGGCCCCCGGCCACACCTTGGCGGTGTTGATCACGGCACCGATGCCCGTGGTCACGCCGCAACCGATGTAGCAAATCTTCTCGAAAGGCGCGTCGGGCCGCACTTTCGCCAGGGCAATCTCCGGCAGCACCGTGAAATTCGCGAAGGTGGAGCAGCCCATGTAATGCATGACCTCGGCGCCCTCGCAGCGGAAGCGAGAGGTACCGTCCGGCATGACGCCCTTGCCCTGTGTTGCGCGGATCGCCGTGCAAAGATTGCTGCGCTGGGAGAGGCAGGTTTTGCACTGGCGGCATTCTGGCGTGTAGAGCGGGATCACATGGTCACCGACCTCAAGCGATGTCACGCCCGCGCCGATCTCGCGCACGATCCCGGCACCCTCATGGCCGAGGATCGCGGGGAACAGACCTTCAGGGTCGGCCCCGGACAGCGTGTAGGCATCCGTGTGGCAGATACCGGTGGCCATCACCTCGACAAGGACTTCACCAGGCTTGGGCCCGCCGATCTCGACCTCGCCGATGGAGAGGGGCTGGCCCGCGGCCCAGGCAATGGCGGCTCGTGCTTTCATGCTTTGTGTCCCTGGCATGCGTTCCGCCCGATGGATCGGCGCGCCTCGGCTGATCAACGTGGCTTTGGCTGCGCAGGAGTTTGCCCGGGGTTCGGCGTCCGCACCAGAGGCGTGCGGCTACTCCAGCCGGGCGCCGGAAATCCGCACCATCTCCTGCCAGAGCGGCCGTTCGAGGCGTGCACGCGCCCACACCGCCTCCGGCGCCGAGCCGAGCGCGCGAGCGCCAGTGCGCAAAAAGCGCTCCTGCATCGCGGGCTCGGCCGAAACCTGCTGGATGAGTTGGCTGGCGCGCTGCACGATCCCGGCCGGAGAGGCGGCCGGCATGCCGAAGGCACACCAGGATGTGACCACGAAATTTGGCACCCCCGCCTCGGCCATCGTCGGCACATCGGGCAATGCCGGGTGACGCTCGGCGCTGGTGACGGCCAGCGCGCGCATCCGCCCCTCCTGGATGACGGGCACATAGCTCGCGAGATTATCAATCGCGTAGGTGACATCGCCCGAAAGCATTGCCGGGATGGTCTGCGCCGCGCCACGGAAGGGCACATGGACCGCGTCAATTCCGCCGCGATTGGCAAAGAGAGAACCGCCCAGATGCGCCGTGGTGCCCACACCGGGAGAGCCGTAGGAGACACCGTTCGGGCGCGCCTTGGCGAATTCGATGAACTCCCGCACCGTCCGCGCGGGCGTGTGCGCGGCAGAGACCACGAACACATTGGGCAATTCCCAATGCAGCGAGAGCGGCTGCAGGTCCCGGTCCGTATCGAACGGCATGCGGGCGTAGAGGAACTGGCTGATCGCCCAGACCGTCAGCGTGAGTGGCCCCATGGTGTAGCCATCGGGCGTGGCCTTGGCGACGGCATCCGCGCCGATATTGCCGCCCGCGCCGGGCCGATTCTCGATGATGAAGGGCTGGCCGGTCACGGCCTGAAGGCGCTCGCAAACGATGCGGCAAAGCACGTCCGTGCTGCCTCCCGGGGGCCAGGGGACAATGACGCGCACGGGACGCTCAGGCCAGGCTGGTTGCGCCCGCGCGGGCGAGAGGGCGGGGAAGATCGCCGGGGCGGAAAGCCCTGCGGCCAGAATGCTGCGGCGGGTGGTCATGTTTTGCTTCCTCCATTGCTTGAAAGTGAGGATGCCCCATCACAAACGCCGAGACGAGAGGAATTATGGGGGATGAGTCACGATCCTTTTACCCTCGCCTGCCACAAAATCGCCCTGGAGCCGGCCAAGAGCCGCCGCAACCCCCTGCCAGAAAGGCACCATCAGACGGGATTTGGTGCCATGTTCGTTTCCCTGATCCACAAATTACGCCGCTGGATCGGTTATCGCCCCGAGCGCCGCTACATGCGGGGCAAAGCGTAAATCAGCCCCCCACGTGAGGGTCCGTCAGGCGGCGATGCTCCTCCAGGGCGAAGCGGTCGGTCATGCCGGCGATGTAGTCGCAAACCACTTCCGCCGAGGCTGGCGTGGCGGCTTCACCGGCGCGCAGACGCCACTCATCGGGAAGCATTTGCGGCCCCCCATGCAGCAATTGGAACAGCAGCTGCAGCGCTCGTTTGGACTTCTGGGTCGCGCGGTTGACGCGGAAGTGCCGGTACATCCGGTCGAACAGAAACGCTCGGACATCGGCATTGGCGCGCGCCATTGCTTCGCTGAAGGCCACCACAGGCGCCGGCGCGGCCCGGATATCGCCGGCCGATCTGGGCGCGAGCGTCTGTATCCGACGCGAAGTCTCCTCCACCACATCATGGATCATCGCCGCGATCACCCGGCGCACCATCTCGGGCGCGGCGCGGCCTGGCGGCATGTCGGGATGGGCAGCGCGCGCCGCGGTCAAAGCGTTGCAGGGCATGGGCAGGACGGCCACCTCCTCAAGCGCGAAAAGCCCGGCGCGGATGCCGTCCTCCAGATCATGATTGTTGTAGGCGATGTCATCAGCGAGCGCCGCCACCTGCGCCTCGGCACTCGCGTGGCTTGAGAGTTCGAGATCATGCAAGGCGTTGTATTCGCGCAAATATGTGGCAGGCCGACGCACCGGGCCATTATGCTTGGCCAGGCCCTCCAGCGTTTCCCATGACAGGTTCAATCCGTCGAAGCCAGCGTAGCGTCGCTCCAAAAATGTCACATGCTTGAGGCTCTGGGCGTTGTGGTCGAAGCCGCCATAGGGGCGCATGGCGGTGTCCAGCGCTTCTTCCCCCGCATGGCCAAAGGGCGGGTGGCCCAAGTCATGGGCGAGTGACAGTGCCTCGGCCAGGTCTTCGTCCAGGTCCAGGCGGCGGGCCAGGCTGCGCGCGATCTGCGACACTTCGATGCTGTGGGTCAACCGGGTGCGGAAATGGTCGCCCTCGTGAAAGACGAAGACCTGTGTCTTGTATTGCAGCCGGCGGAAGGCGCGCGAATGGATGATCCGGTCGCGGTCACGCTGCCACGGGCTGCGGGTCGGGTCCTCCGGCTCGGCGTGCAGGCGCCCGCGCGAGGAGGTTACGGCCCAGGGTGCGAGTGGGCGTTGCATTCCGCAAGGCGTATCAGGCTACGGCAGTGCTGGAAATCCTGCTGCCAACACTCTACATGAAGGATCAGGAGAATTCGTATGCCCGATGGTCCCCTCGCCCACGCCTTTCACGTCACCCCGCGCGCCGCGCAAGAGGTGGCCGCTATCGCAGCGCGCGAAGGCCGTCCAGGCGATGGCCTGCGCGTCACCGTCTCGGCCGGCGGGTGTTCGGGGTTGCAATACGGCTTCGCGCTGGAGAGCACCGCTGGTGAGGATGACCTGACCGTGATGGTCGCAACCACGCGGGTTTTCGTGGACTCAGTCTCGCTCGATTTCCTCGCCGGCTCACAACTGGACTGGCATGAGGCGCTGATTGGCGCGCATTTCGTGGTGCGAAACCCAAAAGCCGTGAGTGGCTGCGGTTGCGGGACCAGCTTCGCGGTCGCCTGAAGCGTTTGAGCGCCGGCTTGCTTGGCGTGCGGCGGCCCGCCAAAAGGGTGCATGCGCCTCGCCAGCTTCAATGTGAATTCCATCCGTCGCCGGGTCCCGCACCTGCTGCGCTTCCTGGAGCGGCACCAGCCTGACCTGGTGTTCCTCCAGGAACTGAAGTGCAAGACCGAGGAATTTCCCGCACTTGAGTTCGCTGGCAGCGGATATCGCATCCACGCCTTGGGCCAACCGGGCGGCCGAAATGGCGTGGCGGTGCTTGGGCGAGTTG
>JBBRVI010000184.1:0-7536 GCA_038247025.1 Acetobacterales bacterium | reverse complement strand
GTTGTAGGTGGCGGCAAGCTGCGAATGGATGGCGGCATGGTTCAGCGCCGCTTCGATCACATGCGGCTCCACGCCCATCTCGCCGAGCATGGTGGCGCCGGTGCGCCGCAAGTCGTGGCGGGTCCACCCTTCGGTTCCCGTTGCCTCCATGATCGCCTTCGTCGTGCGATCCCAGTTCGCCAGCTTCTTCCCGCCGCGGGCCGCGAAGATCAGCACCGCGGGCTTCCCTGCGCCGATGCCGCGCAGCAGGTCCACCGCCTGCCGGGACAGGGGCACCCGGTGGGGCTGGCCGTTCTTCGTCTCCGCGATGCGCCACTCCGCCGCCTCAAGGTCCACCTCGCCCCAGGTCGCGGAACAGGCTTCGTCCCGGCGGCAGATCGTCAACAGCATGAACCGTAGGGCGCGGGCGTAGGCGCTTGCGTCGGCTGCGGTCAGCGCCGGTAGAAGCGCCGCCAATTCGTCGCGCGCCAGCACCCGGTCACGCCGCTTCACGGCTGCTGGCGGGTCCACCAGCGCCACGTCACGCGCCACATAGCCTCGCTGCGCTGCCCATTTCAGGATCGGCCGGACGTAGCGCACGGCCGCCGATGCGCTGGTTGCGGAGGGGTGGGCATCGGCCATCATCTGGAAGTCGGCAGCCTTGAGCGTGGCCAGCGGGCGGCGCAGCAGCGTGGCGAAGACGCCTTCCACCCGGCGCCTGACCTCCGGCCAGGATTTCATATCCTTCCCCGGCCCGATCACGCGCACCTTCGGCGCATCCGCCACCGCCTCGCCCTTCTTGGCCGGCAGGGGGCCGCCGTAGAGGTCGAGCAGCGCCGGCAGGGTGCCGATGCCTTCCTTCGCGTCCCGGCTGATGGCGCGCAGCCGCTTGGCGTCCGCGATGGGGTCCGCACCGCCCCGCACCTTCTCCCGCATGGTGCGGGCCTTGAGGCGCGCATCCGAGACGGCCACCGCAGGCCAGCCGCCCAACGGGAAACGCCGCATGGCGCCTTGCGGGTCGCGGCAGGCCAGCACCCATGACGCGCCACCCTTGGGCGTGATGCGCAGCCGCAAGCCGTCCTGCCCCGCGTCTGCCAGGTCACGCCGCCCGCCAGCCTCGGCGGCCTCGCGCATCGCCCGGTTGATTGCCGTTTCAGTCAGTCGGATAGGCATGGGTTCCGGCTCCAATTGCCGCCGGAACGATTCCGGCATCTGCGCGGGGCT
Organism: Acetobacterales bacterium; assembly: GCA_038247025.1. Taxonomy (GTDB): domain Bacteria; phylum Pseudomonadota; class Alphaproteobacteria; order Acetobacterales; family Acetobacteraceae; genus Roseococcus. The sequence goes on along the minus strand of JBBRVI010000184.1, from coordinate 6,333 downwards.
TCACTGGGGCTTCACCGGGGCTTCAACACCAGGGGATGCAACAGGGACGCCTTGGGACGGAAGTTATCAGGTCATTGGCGAAAAATGCAAGGTAAAAGGCGGGATATGCGAGACACTGCGGGACGCTAGGAAACGGTCATGGACAGGTCGAAAAAACGGCGCGCGATAATTCGTAATCAGTAGGTCCGGGGTTCAATTCCCCGAGTCGGCACCATTACTTTTCAAGGGCTCACACCCTTGTCTCAGGTGCCGATGGGTGAGAATTCCAACCCTTTTCCAAATCCTGCTTCACGAATGATAAGCTTGTGACCGGTGTTCCGCACCGTTGGCGTGATCGGCGCCACCATGGGGTGTGATATCTCCCCCAGAGGTCTCGCAGCGAAAAATCCAGCCGGCAGGAAACAGGTATGACGTGGGCTGCGCCGGTTCGCCGCAGTCAATGCCATCTTTTCCCCCGCCATCCGATTTGGCAGACAGAGTTACTCTCGCGATGCGACCTCTCATGATTGCAACAAACGCAACTTGACGCACACACTCAAACAATAAACTTCACCTACCTCGGAGACCGCATGCTCCCCGCGAACCATGATCGGCCGCGCCGCGCCCGAGCGGCGTGGCTGCTGGTGCCGCTGGGCGCCGCACTGCTGCTGCATCCGTTGGTGCTGGCAAACCCTGGCTTCTTCAGCCACGACGAGTGGGAGCGGCTGGACCACATCCGCCGCCACGGGCTGTGGGACTTCCTGCGCGCCTACAGCATCCCGCACGCAGGGCCCGAATTCGGCCACCCGGTACGACCCATCGGTTTTGTCCAGCAGGGGCTGAGCGCGCTGCTGATGGAGCCCTCGCCCTTCCTCGCGCATCTGCTGGACGTGTTGATGCACGGGGCCGTCGCCTCTCTGCTGACGCTGGTGCTGCATCGGCGCGGTGCGCCCCCGAGCCTCGCGCTGCTGGCGGGCCTCCTCTTGGCCGCGTCGCCGCTCACCGCCGCGTCCACCGGCTGGGTTGCGGCTTCCTTCGACCGCTGGCTCGGGCTGTTCGTGCTGCTCGCAGCGGGGGCGGCGTGGGGCATCCTGTCCGGCGGGACGACGCCGGGACGCGCCCTGGCGCTGGCCGCCGCGGCCGCGGGGGCCGCGCTCTCGAAGGAGGCGGCGGCCGCGCTGCCCCTCGCGCTGCTGGTGGTCGTGGGGGCGCACCGGGCGCTGCACCCGGGCGGGCCCTGGCCCTGGCGGCGGGTGGCAATGGTGCTGGCGCTGGGATCGCTGCCGGTGATGGCCTACCTCCTCGTGCGGCTGCCCGCCATCGAGGCGACGCTCACGGGGCGGACGGGCGCGGGCTATTACGCTCCGACCGGGAGGTTCCTCGGCCGGTCGCTGTCGGGCTACTGGGGCTTCCCCTTCCTGCCGCACCTGACGGACTTCCCGCGCCAGGGGAGGCTCGGCCTGCCGGCCTTCCTGGGCGCGGGTCTGCTGCACGCAGTTCTCGTAGCACTGGTGGGGCGGTGGTTCGGCTGGCGAATCGGCGCGCTCTACGTCGCCGCCTACTTCGTGTTCCTGCTGCCCGTGCTGCCTCTGCCCGAGCCCGGGGCGCACTACCTCTACGCCTCGGCCCTGCCGTTGGCGGTGCTGTTGGCCGCGCTGTGGCGCGAGGCGTGGCGCCGCCGCGCGCGCCTCGCCCTGGCCGCGCTGGCGGCGGGACCCGGTCTGATGCTTGCCAACCACGCGCTGATCCAATGGCGGATATACCGCGGCGGGGTGTGCCAGGCTGCCTTCCTTCCCTCGCTGGATGCAGCGCTGGCGGAGAGAAGTGGGCCGCTTGCCATCGTCTTGGCGCCGAGCAGCCTGGATTGGGTGGCGCGCCGCGCGATCTACCTGCGTCCAGCCTATGCCGAGGTCACCCTGCTGAGGGGCGGCGCGCTGCCGGCGGAAACGCGCTCGTTGGTGATGGGTGCGGACTGCCGGCTCCGCTGAGCCCGTATGGACGCGACGCCGGACGGGCGGCGCTTCACGCTGAGCGAGCAGCCCTACCGGCGTCATTGCCACTGTTGCCGGTGGGCGAAACACCACTGGCAAGGCGCGAACCCCGAGGCTTCCCGCCTCGTTGCCAGTGAGACCAGCTTGGCCATTGATTTATGCTTTTCGTACTTAATCTCGGGGCACCGGCATCCGGCCGCTTGGCTCGGAAAGCCCAGTTTTTCGCCGCTGCCATTTGCCGCGGATCCTGCTGCATGACGCCACTCCTGGAGGTTGGCAGCGGGCGACGGGCGGGCCAGGCCGCTAGCCCGGAGAAAACGCTGACCAAACCCAGCCCGAATCAGCATGCGGCGCTGAGGCGGAAGCACTCACACGGAGCAATTGCGGCCAGACGCTGGAAACTCGTCACCGCTTGGGCAATACTGGCATCCTGTTTCAGGACATCACCTCATGTCGCTTGTGAAAACCACCCTTCCTCCGCCGCGCGCGCGAATTCATCGGCCAGCGCGCAGCGCGATGCAGGCCGGCCGCGCCAACACCGGGGAATGGGTGCTGGAATTCGCCCCCAGCGAGCGCACGCGCCTGGATCCGCTCACCGGCTGGATTGGCTCGGGCGAGACGCGCAACCAGGTGCGGCTGCACTTCCCGACGCGTGAGTCGGCGGTCGCCTATGCCGAGGAGCAGGGCATCGTCTATGGGGTGGAGGAGCCGGCTCGCGCGCGGCCCATCAAGCCGAAGGTCTATGCCGATAACTTTCGGACCGACCGCAACGAAAACTGGACGCATTGAGAATTTGAATCCACTTCGCGCCCTTAGCTCAGTTGGATAGAGCAGGAGCCTTCTAAGCTTCAGGCCGGTGGTTCGAATCCACCAGGGCGCGCCAAACACCCTCACAAGGGCTGGCTTCACGATGCAGCGTCCAAGCACCCCTCGGGGATCGCGCAGCGGCGAAATTCTTCCGCCAGAATGTCAAACACCAGCCTAACTCTTGGGCTATTGCGCAGATCGCCGTGACTGACCAGCCAGACCGGCACCGCAATCCGTGGCAAGCCTGGCAGGAGGCGGATCACGCCGGGCGTGCGCTGCGCGATTTCGCGCAGCATCACGCCGATGCCAAGGCCACGGCGCAGCATCTCCCACAGCACCACGCTGTTCTCCGAGACGATCGGCATCCGGTTCAAGGTGATCGGCAGGCCAATTCCGGCAAGATGCGCTGCGAATTGCTCGACCGGCTCGATCCCCAGAAAATCGGCCGCGATGAGTTGCGCCAGCGTCTGCGGCATGCCGTGCCGCGCGATCCAGGTCTCCGCCGCGTAGAAATCGGCACTCATCTCGCACAGCAATTGCCCGATCAACTCTGGTTCGGTGGGGCGGATGTGGCGGATGGCGATGTCCGCCTCACGCCGACGAAGGTCGCTGATCGAGTTGGACGAAACGATCACGATGGTGACCCCCGGCGCCTCCCGGCGGATGCGCTCGACCATCTCCGGCAGGAGGTAGGCCGAGACCGCATCCGTGGCGGAGATACTGATGCGGCCGGCCATCTCCACCGATTTTCCCGCAGCCGCCAGCGCCATGGCATCCGCGGCGGCCGCCATGGCTTGCGCGTGGTCCAGCAGGCCAAGCCCAGCTTCGGTCAGGACGAGCCGCTTGCCGATCCTCGCGAAAAGGTTGACGCCCAGTTGCGTCTCAAGTGCCGCGATCTGCCGTGACAAGGTGGGCTGCGTGAGCGAGAGCGCGCGTGAGGCGGCGGACAGCGAGCCGGCCTTGGCGGTGGCCGCGAAGGCGCGGGCAAGGTTCCAGTCCATGGAGTTCATGCGTCAATGTATATCGGATGTGCAATCATCGGCAATTTTGCATATCAAGCCGCGTGCTATCAGCCCAGCAGCACAGGAGATGCAAGATGTTGAGCAGCAACGACGATGCCGGTTTCTGGGACCGGATCGCGCCCAAATATGCCACCGACACCATCAAGGATATGGCCGGCTATGAACGCACGCTCATTGAGACGCGCCGATGGCTGGGTGCTGCCGACACGGTTCTCGAACTGGGCTGCGGCACCGGCACCACCGCGCTGCGCCTCGCGCGTCACGTGCAGCACCTGTTGGCGACCGATCTGTCAGGCGGGATGATCGCCATCGCGCATGAGAAAGCCGCCGCGCAGCAATGCACCAACGCGCAATTCATGGCCGCCACGGCCGAGATGCCGGCAGGCCCCAAGGCGGGCTTGGATGAGGCGGGCTTGGATGAGGCGGGCTTCGATGCGGTTCTGGCCTTCAACCTTCTGCATCTGGTCCATGATCGGGCCGCGCTCCTGCGGCAGGTTCACCAAGCGCTGAAACCGGGCGGCCTGTTCATTTCGAAGACGCCTTGCCTCACGGAGATGAACCCGCTCATCCGCCTCGCCGTGCCGGTCGCGCAGTGGCTGGGCAAGGCGCCGCATGTCGCGTTTTTCGACGCTGTTGCGCTGGAGGACGAGATGGTGGATTCCGGCTTCACGATCCTGGAGCGGGGGCGCCACGGCTCAGGCCACAAGGATGCCCGGATTTTTCTCGTTGCCCGTAAAGGGGCCGATCAGGCGGCGTGCGCCTGCCGGAAGCTTCGCACCAGCCCCTCTCTCGCGTAAGAGGCGCGGATGGAGAACAGCACCGCCACCCGGCCGCTCAGCCCGCTCAAGGGCGATCGCTACCGCGCGCTTGAGGAATTGCCCACCGAGGTGCGCCTCGCGCTCCAGGAATCGCTGGTGGACTGGTGCCCCCTGCGCGCCCGCGAGTGGCACCTTCATCTTCTCCACAAGCAACGCTTGCGCCCGGCCAAGGCGGCCAAATTCCTGGTTCGGACCATCCGCCAGATGGACCAGGCCGAAGTGATGGCCTTCGCCCGGATGTGGCCAAAGGGGGCCAAGGCCTATCCGCACCTCGCTGCCAGCGCCACGTTGCAGCGCTATGCGGGCGCAGACGGCGTCTGAGCGCCCTTATTCCGGCTCGATCCCCGCCGCGCGGATGGCGTTGGTCCATTTGACCGTCTCGCTGCGCATGAAGGCCGCGGCCTCCTCGGGCGTGGAGGGGGTGACGGTCATGCCCAGCACCTGTTCCAGCCGCTGGCGCAACTCGGGGTTGGCGCTCGCCTGCCGCACCGCCGCGTTGAGGCGTGCGATATGGGCGGCCGGCGTGCCGGTTGGTGCCACCAGCACGAACCAGGCGAAAAGTTCGTAATTCGGCAGGTTTCCCGCCTCGGCCACGGTCGGCAGATCGGGCAGTTGCGGCGAGCGTTCGCGCGTTGTCACTCCCAACACGCGCAATTGCCCGCCCTGGACCGCGGGCAGGATCACCGCCTGGTCGGCGATGAACACATCCACCCGCCCGGCGATGATATCCTGGATCGCCGCAGGTGAGGCGCGGTAGGGCACGTGCAGCATCCGCACGCCTGCCATGGAGCCCAGCATCTCGGCGGCCACGCGCTGCGAGGCGGAAGCGGAAGCGAAGGTCACTGCGTCAGGCCGGGCGCGGGCGGCGGCCAGAAGGTCATTCAGCGTGCGGTGCGGGCTGGCCGTTGGCACCGCCACCAGCAGCGGCACGGAAGCAATCAAGGACACTGGCGCGAAATCACGCTCCATGTCGAAGGGCACGCGGCGGAACAGCGCATTGGCGGCGGCATTGGTGGAGTTGGTGCCAAACAACAACGTGTTCCCGTCGGCCGGCGCGCGCGCCACGGCCTCCGCACCGATGAGCCCCGAGGCGCCGGCGCGGTTCTCGACCACCACGGGTTGGCCCAGGCTTTCGCGCATGCGCTCGGCGAAGAGGCGGGCCACGATATCCGTGGCACTTCCGGCGGCAAAGGGAACGATGCCGCGCACCGGGCCGCTCGGCCATTCCTGGGCGGCGGCGGGAAAAGCCAGGCCTGTGGCGGCGGCGGCGAGAAGATGGCGGCGTTGCATGAGTTGTTCCTCCGATTGCAGCGCAATTAGTCGAGGGACCGATTGCCGGCAAGCACCTTGCGCAAAGCGGCATGCGCCTTCGCGCTGGCGCTCGCCAATCGCAGCAGTGCGGGCAAGTCACCTGGCCGGCGCAGCAGCGCGGCCAGAACCCGCCCCGGCGCGGGCGAGCCATTGGGGTTGAGGCCGACCGCCGCAGCCTCGGGCAGCACATCCTGAGGCCCATCGGCCACGGCGCGCAGCACTCCAAAGGGCAGGCCGCGCACACGGGCAAAGCGCGCGGCCGCACCACTTTCCATATCCACGGCGAGGGCGCCGCTTGAGCGATGCAGCGCAGCCTTGGCGGCTGCATCGGACAGCAGCCCGGCACTGGCCGCCATCAAGCCGCGCCGCACCGAAAGCCCGGCCAGCCAAACAGCATCCACCGGC
>JBBRVI010000183.1:0-7546 GCA_038247025.1 Acetobacterales bacterium | reverse complement strand
TACATAGGCCGAGCCAGCGGCCCATTGATACGCGCGTGGCCGGGGGCTAGCGCAATCCGTCTCCCGGACCGAGCGCGCACCGGGGGCACTGCCGCGCTCCAGCGCCTCGAACTCGGCCTGGAGCGAGGGGGAAAGGCGGCCCCAATCATCCACCGCGCGTTGCAGCGTGGTGGCGGAAGTGGCGGGGATGCAGCGCGTCAGATCGCGTGAAACCAGGACCAGGCGACCATCGCGCCCGGCCCTGAGGGAAGCCAACTTCACGGCTTGACCTTCCAGGAATAGGCATAATCCTCCCACTCGACCTTCTGCGCCCAATCGCCCATTTCCAGAGCGTCGCGCGTGTCGAGCATGACCGCGTATTCATCCGTCGCGGGCTTCTTGGGCGTGAAGGCGTTGTTCAGCGCCTTGGGGTGCGGGCCGTGGGTAAAACCGCAGGGATGCAGCGTCATCATCCCGGCGTGGATGTTGTCTCGGCTGAAGAAATCGCCCGCGTGATAGAACAGCACCTCATCGTAGTCGTCATTGTTGTGGAAGAAGGGCACTTTCAGCGCACCGGGATCCGTCTCGAAGGGGCGGGGTGTGAAGGTGCAGACGACGAAGCGGTTGGCCACGAAGGTCGTGTGCGCGCTGGGTGGCAGATGATAGCGGTGGCTCATCAGCGGGCGAATATCCTCGACATTGAGGCGCACCGGCGAAAGGTCGCCATGCCAGCCCACTGCATCCAGCGGGTTGTAGGGATAGGTCACGGTGGAGAGCGCGTTGCGGCGCTTGATGCGCACCTGCGTCTCGCGCGCGCCCTGTTGCGCGCGGAAGGCGTCATCGATGCGCGGGGTTTCCAGCACGGCCTGATCGAATTGCGCGTGCTTGCCCAGGATGCCGCGATCGGGAAGCTGGTAGCTGCTGCCCGTCGCCTCGATCAGCAGGGCGGTGACGGGTTCATCGCATTCGATCCGCCACATGGTGCTGCGCGGCAGCAGCAGATAATCGCCGGCGCGGAAGGTCATGTGGCCATAGTCGCAAAACAGGCGGCCATGGCCGGTGTGGATGAAGATCAGCTCATCGCCATCGGCATTGCGCGCCAGGTGATCCATCGCCCGCGGCGCGCGCCAGAAGCGCATGCGGCAATTTGCGTTGAACAGGATTTCCGCGGCATCCCAGGGGCTGGCCTGTTCGGCGTTGATCTTCGCGAGATCAAAAGCGCGCGGGCGCAACGGGCCTTCCCAATTCGTCCAGCCGGTCGGCGGATTCGCGTGATACATGTGGGTAGCGGGGCCAAAGAAGCCTTCCTTGCCCAGCTCCCGCTCGAAACTTCCCGCTGGAAGATCAGCATGGGCCTGCCGCGAGGACAGCCCCTCGGTGCGTGGGAAAGAAATATATTGCTTGCTGGACATGGCTCGCCTCCGGTCTTGCAGACGTAAGGAAAGTGGTTTCAATTGAAACCAATGTCAAGCGCGCCGCCCGATTTCCTGCTGGAGGAATTCCTCCCCTACCGGCTTTCGGTAACGGCCAACCGCGTCTCGCGGCTTTTCGCCAGCCGCTATGGGGCAGAGTTCGGCCTCTCCATTCCGGAATGGCGGGTGATGGCGGTGCTGGGGCGCTTCGGCGCGCTGCCCGCACGCGAAATCGCGCAGCAGACGGCAATGGACAAGGTGAAGGTCAGTCGCGCGGCCGGCCTGCTGCTGGCCCGCAAGCTGGTGCGCCGGAGGGCGGATCGCGCGGATGCACGGCTGCAATGGGTGGTGCTGACGCCAGCCGGCGCGCGCATGCACGCAGCGATCCTGCCCATCGCGCAGGCGCTGGAGGAGGAGTTGTTGGCAGGGCTGGCCCCAGCTCAAATCGCAGCACTGCACGAGGCCCTGGCCCATATCAATGGCAAGCTGATCGAAGAGCAATAAGCTGCTACCGAGCGGCACTCCGCGCGAGGCCCAGAATCACCTGCCGCGCCACCGTCTCATCGGGCAGGCCCGTGGTTTTCACCTGGCGTTCGGCGCGCAGCAGCGCAGCCCCCAGCGCCTCCAAGCGCGCGATGGACCAGCGGCCCAATGCGCGCTCCATGGCCGGCTTGGCCTTCCAGAAGACCGGCGGGCGCAACGCGCTGATCGCATCCGCCGGCGAAGAACCCCCTGCCACGGCGATTGCCGCGATATGCAGCCGCTGGGTGTGGCGCAGCGCGGCGCGCAGCACCTGCACCGCATTCACCCCCTCGCCAAAAGCCCTCGCGATGGCACGATCCGCCTGGGCCACCTGCCCCAGTGACGCGGCCATCAGCGCCTCATCCAGGTCGAGCATGCTGCCATCGCCCAGCACCTCCATCGCATCCTCGACGGTGATTCGGCTTCCCTGGTTTGCGTGCAGCGCCAACACCTCCAGGGCTCGGCGCATGGCGAGACGATCCTCGCCGGCGCGTTCGGTCAGCCAATCCAGCGCGGCTGGATCGGCCTGCGCGCCCAGTTCGCCGAGGATGCGCGCCATTGATGCCGAGAGGTCCCGCCCGCGTTCAGCGTAGCATTCAATGACTTGGCCGTGCGGGTCATTGGCCACCAGCAGGCGCAGCTTCGATTTGCCGGTCAGCCCCGCGCCCTCGATGATGACCAGCCCCGGTCCCGGCCCCGCCAGTGCACCGCGCACCGCCTCGGCCCAGGCGTCGCGTGCATCTCGCAGCCGGATGGCCATGCGTCCGCCCATCAGTGGCGCGGAAGCGGCCTCACCCGCCAGAGATCCCGCATCCTTCGCCGCCTCGCGCGCGGGTTCCATCATGCAAAGGCGGTCCTCACCGGCCACCGCGCGTACAAGTTGCCCGGCCCGTTCATTGACCAGGCCGGCATCATCGCCGATCAGCAGCACCACGCGGCAATCGGCCGGCGGGTCAGCGAGGAACCCCGCCAGCCGGCGCGGTTCGAGCTTGGCGACCAAACCTCAGGCCGCCGCGGGCGCGGCCAAATGGCGCCGCAGCGCGATCGCCACGCCGACGGTCACGCGGTCGCTGAGCTCGACGATCAGGCGGCGCTCCATATCTTCGCGCGAGGCGTCGGAGGCAAAGAATTGCAGGTCAGGGATGTTGAAGGCGTCCAGCGTGCGGGCAGCGCCGCGTTCCAGCAGTTGCGGCGGTGCGGTCAGTGTCGAAAGCGCCCAGTCGGCCGTTCCGGTGGTGCGCACGCGTGAGGGAAATCCCTGGCTTGTGAAGCCCAGCACCTCGGTCGCGAAGACCAGATTGACCTGGAGGTCGTAGCGGCCCTGGACCCCTGGATCACGGCCTTCCATGTTGCGTTGAAGCGTGCGCCGCATGACCTGGCCGCTGCGCTCAAACATGGGCGCAACCCGTACAGCGGCCATCGCCTGCCGCAAGCTGGGGTCGTTCTGCCCTGGCAGGGCGCCCGTGGCCGGCACGCCGCCAGGGCCATAGACGGGCTGGAAGCCACAGCCCGCAAGCAACCCGAGCGGAAGCCCGAGGAAGACGCGTCTAGATGACAAGATTGATCACCCGGCCTTTCACATGGATGCGCTTCTTCACGGATTTTCCGTCGAGCGCACGCACCACATTGGGCTCGGCCTCCGCCAATGCGAAGACCTCCTCATCCGTCGCATCCGCCGCAACCTCGATGGTGCCGCGCAGCTTGCCCAGCACCTGGACGGCGAGGGTCACGGTCTGGGCGTGCAGCAGTGAGGGATCGGCGACAAGCCAGGGCAGTTGCGCGACCAACCCGGCACCAGGATTCACGGTGGCCCAGATTTCCTCCGCCAGATGCGGCATCATGGGCGAGGCGAGGCGAATGAGCGCCTCCAGCGCCTCACGCCGCGCGGCCAGCGGTGCCGCCGGGCTCTCGGCGATGTGGTTCGCGAGTTCATGTATGCGCGCCACGGCCACGTTGAAGGTAAAGGCCTCCAACGCGTCAGTCACGGCTGCGATGGTGCGATGCGTGGCCTGGCGCAGCCTCTTGCCCACGGCTTCATCAGGGGCATCAGCCTCGCGCAGATTCTGCGCCAGCCGCCAGATGCGGCCGATGAAGCGCGACGCCCCGGCCACACCGCTCTCGCTCCATTCCATGTCGCGTTCGGGCGGGTTGTCGCTCAGGATGAACCAGCGCGCGGTGTCCGCACCGTAGCGGTCAATGATGGCGCCGGGGTCCACCGTGTTGCGCTTGGATTTGGACATGCTTTCGATGCGGCCTACCCTCACCGGCTCATTCGTGCCCTTCACGAGGGCGGTGCCATCGCCCTGTTTTTCCACCTCCTCGGGGTAGAGCCAGCGGCCATCGGCACCCTTGTAGCTCTCATGCGTGACCATGCCCTGCGTGAAGAGGCCGGCGAAGGGCTCGTCCAGATTCACGTGGCCGGTGGCCTTCATCGCGCGGGTGAAGAAGCGGCTGTAGAGGAGGTGCAGGATCGCGTGCTCGATGCCGCCGATATACTGGTCCACCGGCAGCCAGGCATCCACCGCCGCCGATGTCACAGGTTCTGCCGCGCGGGGCGAGCAGAAGCGCGCGAAATACCAGGATGAATCCACGAAGGTATCGAAGGTATCGGTCTCGCGCCGGGCGGGCTTGCCGCAGCTTGGGCAGTCCACGTGGCGCCAGGTGGGGTGGTGGTCCAGCGGATTGCCGGGTCGGGAAAAATCCACATCCTCAGGCAGCACGACGGGGAGTTGGTCGGCCGGGACGGCAACCACGCCGCAATCATCGCAATGGATGATCGGGATGGGGCAGCCCCAGTAGCGCTGGCGGCTGACGCCCCAGTCACGCAGGCGCCAGTTCGTGACACCCTGCCCCTGGCCCAGTTCCTCCACCCGGGCGATCGCGGCGCGCTTGGCAGCGGGCACATCCAGGCCATTGAGGAAGCCGGAATTGATGCTGATGCCGTCCTCCGTGAAGGCTTGATCGGCCACGCTGAAACTCGCTTCATCCGTTCCGGGTGGCAGGACCACGGGCAACACCGAGAGCCCGTATTTGCGCGCGAAATCCAGGTCTCGCTGGTCATGGGCGGGGCAGCCGAAAATGGCGCCCGTGCCGTATTCCATCAGCACGAAATTGGCGATCCAGACGGGGTATTCCGCACCCGTGAAAGGGTGCTTCACGGTGAAGCCGGTGTCGAAGCCCTTCTTCTCGCCCTGCTCGATGGCGACTTCACTCGTGCCCTGGCTGCGGCATTCGGCGATGAAGGCGGCGGCGGCAGGGCTGCGCGCAGCGGCGGCGGCAGCCAACGGATGCTCGGCGGCAACGGCCAGGAAGGACATGCCGAACAGCGTGTCCGGCCGCGTCGTGAAGACCTCGACATCGTGATTGCCGTCAATCTCGGCCGAAAGCTGGAAGCGCAACCGCGCGCCCTCGCTACGGCCGATCCAGTTGGCCTGCATCAGGCGCACGCGCTCGGGCCAGCGGTCCAGCGTGGACAGCGCTTCCAGCAGATCAGGGGCGAATTTCGTGATCGCGAAGAACCACTGGCTGAGCTTCTTCTTCTCAACCGGCGCGCCCGAGCGCCAGCCCTTGCCGTCAATCACCTGCTCATTGGCGAGGACCGTGCCATCCACCGGGTCCCAATTCACCCAGCTTTCCTTGCGCTCCACCAGGCCCGCCGCCAGGCAATCCAGGAACAGCTTTTGCTGCTGGCCGTAATACTCAGGGTCGCAGGTGGCGAATTCGCGCTCCCATTCCAGCGAGAGGCCCATGCGCTTCAACTCGGTGCGCATGGCGGCGATATTGGCGTAGGTCCATTTCGCCGGATGAGTGCCGCGCTCGCGCGCTGCGTTTTCCGCCGGCAGGCCAAAGGCGTCCCAGCCCATGGGGTGCATCACCAGATGGCCGGTCGCGCGCTTGTAGCGGGCCACCACATCGCCCAGCGTATAGTTGCGCACATGCCCCATGTGGATCTTGCCCGAGGGGTAGGGGAACATCTCCAGCACGTAGTATTTCTTCGAGCCCGCCGGCGGCACATCGGGCACCGAGAAGCAGCGCGCGGCATTCCACGCCTCCTGCCAACGCGGCTCGGCGGCGGCGAAATCGTAACGGGCGTCGGTCTGGCGGTGATCTGCAGAATGGGGCGTGTCGGGCATGATCCTGCCTGAATAGAGCCGGCAAGCCTGCACCTCAAGGCAGCATGTGCATCTCCCTGGCTCGCCTGCGGCTGTTTTGTGCCAAACTGCGCCCATGCGCTGGCTCCTCCTCCCCTTGCTGCTTCTGCCCCTGGCCTCCCCCGCCGCCGATGAAGCGGCGCATGCGCGGTTTTTCTCGGCGCGCAGTATCCCCGTCCCGCTGCCCTCCACCGGGCTTTCGATCAGTTTCACCCAGCACTACCGCGGCACCGTGCCCCATTCCGCCTTCGCCTTCACGCAAGGCAGTGATGGGCGGGCCGCCTGGTCCATGACTTCGGGCCATACCAGCCCTGAGGAAGCGGAGCGCACCGCCCTCGCCAATTGCAACCGCCAGGTGGCGCGCCTGCAAAGTGCGACGGCGAACACCACCTGCCGCATCCTGGCCGTGGATGGCGAGCTGCGCGGCGAACCTGGCCTGCCGAGAATCGCCCCGGAGCGTGGCGGGATCGGCCCCTTCACCCGCAGCCCCTTCCATCTGCATCGCGGCCCACGTGCCTCCGAAGGCGCGGTGATCTGGGCGCATGGCTATGGGGGGGCCGAGGAAGATCAACGCGGCCACGCCCTGCCGGGCATGGTCTCCCCGCTGAACGAGGCCGGGTTCGACGTCTTTCGCTTTGACCGCCACCCCGGCGATGACAACATCTTCGTCACCCTGCCGCGTCTGGTGCGTGCCCTGCCCTTGCTGCGCGAGGCCGGCTACCGGCGCATCATCCTGGGCGGCCAGTCGCGCGGGGCCTGGCAGGCGATCCTTGCGGCATCCGAACGGCCCGACCTGGTGGATGTGGTCCTCGCCGCCGCGCCTGCCGCGCACGGCGAGCGGCCGGAACAACGTCCACTCGCGCTGGAAGATTTCCGCCGCGCGCTCTCCGGTTTGGACGAACGCCGTCCCCGCCTTCTGGTGATGCTATTCGACCGTGACGAGTTCGACCCCGGCGCGGAGGAGCGCGGACAGATCGTGGCAGCCCTCGCGCAGCGGCGAAGCGCGCCGACCCTCGCACTCTGGGCCACTGGGCCGGCGCGCGGACATTCGGGCGTTTCGGACTGGCGCTTCACGCGGGATTACGGGGGCTGCGTGATCACGCTGGTGCAGGCCCCGCCCATTTCGGCGCCGCGTGGGTTGCGGCGCGAGGGGTGCGGCGGGGGCTAGGGGTTGAGCGGAGCCGGAACCCGCGCCTCCACCAGTGCCGCCGCCTGGCGCTGCGCCAACTCCTCCTCGTTGAAATCGGCGATGAGCTCGTTGAACATCCGGTGCCAGTTGCGCTCGGCCTTGAGGCGGAAGAAGGCGCTGCCCAGGCCAATCGCCGCGCGGTCCATCAGGGGGAATTCACGCGGGATCTTGACACCACCCGTGCGCTTCAGCCCCTCATGCACGGCATGTGCCACGCGCCGGCCTTGCGCGGGGTCGTCAGATTGCTGGATGAGGCGAACGCGGTCCTCGATCAGCGGCTCATAAAGGAAATC
>JBBRVI010000182.1:0-7556 GCA_038247025.1 Acetobacterales bacterium | reverse complement strand
TCTGGCCCTGGGTCAGCGCCTTTTCCAGATCGAGCGCGCCCACGACGCGATCTTCGGAAGCGCCAAGGGGCAGGTCCACCACGGGCACGCTGACGGAGACACTCTCCGTGCGGCGGCGAGCGCAGATCTCACAGCCGACGGTCGGTCTGCCCGGCTCGCAATTGTAGCGGCAGCCCTGGATCGCCTGCATCGGCGGCAGCAGCGCGGCGAGGGCCCGGATCGCGGTGGATTTGCCCGTGCCGCGATCCCCCAGCGCCAGCACGCCGCCAATCGCGGGATCCACGGCACAAAGGCTCAGCGAGAGCTTCAGCTCCTCCTGGCCGACAATGGCCGAGAACGGAAACACGAGCCTGAGCTTGGGGGCTGGGGCGCGCGGACGCTTAAATTTAGCAGAACCTGGCCCCGCAACCTTTGGGGCAATCATCGAACCATCCATGCTCAGGCAGCTCTCTGTGGCTGGAAACGCGCCCAGACTTTCTGAAGCGCGGACATCAGATGCTCAATATCAGCATCCGTATGGGCAGGCGACGGGGTGAAGCGAAGCCGTTCCGTGCCGCGCGGCACCGTCGGGAAGTTGATTGGCTGCACGTAAATGCCGTGCTCCTCCAACAAAATATCGCTGATCTTTTTGCAGAGTACCGCGTCATACACCATCACCGGGACGATATGGCTCGGATTGTCGAGATGCGGGATTTGCATTGCATCCAGCTGGGCACGAACCTTGGCGACCCGCTCATGCATACGCTCACGCTCGACCGAGCTTTCCTTGAGATGGCGGATGCTCGCCGCTGCCCCCGCCGCAATGGCGGGTGGAAGCGAGGTGGAGAAGATGAAGCCCGAGGCGAAGCTGCGCACGAAATCCACCATATCGGCGGAGCCCGCGATATACCCGCCGATTACGCCATAAGCCTTGGCCAGCGTGCCTTCGATCACCGTCAGGCGCTGCTGCACGCCATCACGCTCGGAGATGCCGCCGCCGCGCGCGCCATACAGGCCGACTGCGTGCACCTCATCCAGATAGGTCATCGCGCCGAATTCATCGGCCAGATCGCAAATCGCGGCGATGGGGGCCACGTCGCCATCCATTGAATAGACGCTCTCGAAGGCGATGAGCTTGGGCGTCTCGGCCGGGATTTCGGCGAGCTTGGCCCGCAGATCATCAAGGTCATTGTGTTTCCAGACCACGCATATGGCGCGGCTGTGGCGAATGCCCTCGATCATGGAGGCGTGGTTCAACTCATCGGAGAGAACGATGCAGCCTGGCAGGCGCGAGGCCAGCGTGCTCAACGTCGCCCAATTGGACATGTAGCCAGAATTGAACAGCAGCGCGGCTTCCTTGCCATGCAGATCTGCGAGTTCCTGCTCCAGCAGGATGTGCTCGTGGTTGGTGCCGCCGATATTCCGTGTCCCGCCGGCGCCTGCACCACTGCGGTCCAGCGCCTCATGCATTGCGGAGAGAACTTTGGGATTCTGGCCCATGCAAAGATAGTCATTCGAGCACCAGACGGTGACCTCGCCGACGCCCGAGGCACCGTGATGCTTGGCGCGCGGGAACTTCCCGGCCTGGCGTTCAAGGTCGGCAAAAACGCGATAGCGTCCCTCACTGCGCAGACCGTCGAGTTGCTGACGGAAGAGGTTGTCGTAGTTCATGGGTATTGGCCTTCTTCTTTGGTCAGGGTCGCAGTCGCGCCGTTTCCGAATGCTGCGGGCCTGTGACTGGAGTGGGCTGGGGTTGCCCCGCCATGGGCCGGCTCCAGGTCCATAGGCCATCAAGGGGAAGCGGCAACATCAGGAACCAATGCTCGATCACGGCGAGCGCCATCAACGCCCCGAGCAGCGTGCTGGCGGTGGCCGTGAAAGGGTCAGCCCCCAGCCCCTGCTGGACCAGCACCACCACAGCGATGGTACCACCGGTGATGGAGAGTGGAAAAAGCGCGTTCATCGAGGCCTTGCGGAAATAACTGGCCAGATGCTGGAGATGCGGCGGAAGCATGCTCTCACCCAGATTGCGCGCACCGAGGTAGATGTTCAACTTGGCACTCTGCCGCATGATCCAAAGCACCAGATAGGTGTGCAAGGCGACCTGATTGGCTGCTCCCCAGAGCAGGTAAAGCAGAACGAGACCCAGGGTGAGAATGGCGATCTCGTGATGAATGATGGTGCGAAGTGCGGCGATGAAGCGCTGCCAGCCTTCCGCACCCGGTGGGCAGGGTTTGCGGTTCGGTCCGGTGACCATACCTGTCAGGAAGCCGATCTCACCCCAGGCCCACACCAGAACGCCGCAAGCAAAGCCGAGATAAGCCGCGGAAATGCTTTGATCATTGGCGAGCGAAACGGCGCCATACAAGGCGCCGACCAAGACCGCGCTTGCCCCTGCCATGGTCCACCGGAAGCTGCGGCGCGGAAGCTGGTCCAACAGAAAAACCAGAGCCGTGCCGAACCACCACACGAAGACCGCAAAAATCACGGGCAGGATGTGCTGCAGCAAGACGAGTGCTCCTTACCAGGCTGGGCTGAGGCGGATCTGCTTGGGCAGTTCCGCCTTGCGGCCGGGCAGAAAGTAGAGCCGCGCGAAGACGGCAGCCGCGGCAAGGCTCAGCCCCGTGCGCTTGATCGCCGAGACGACGCCCGGCTTCTTGCGCGTCGCACCCATCGCCGTCGAAATCGCCAGCATGCGGTCGAGGTTGCGGCGGAAGACCGGCGTATCGGTCTCCAGCGTGACGGGGAAAACCTGGCGGCTGATTTCGGAGGTGATGCGGAACACCTCCATGTCGTATTCCGTCGGCGTCATGCCCAGCGCCTTGTGGAATTCGGGGCGGGCATGGTCGCGAACATACATCGTCGCATAGACCGCGAGTTGGAAGAACTTGCACCAATAGACGTTGAGGCCCGAGACGAGCTTGGGGTTCGCGCGCATCAGCAGGGCGAAAGCCTCGCCGTGGCGGAACTCGTCATTGCACCAATTGTCGAACCACAGGAAAATCGGGTGGAAGCGACGTTCGGGGTGCTTCTCGAACTGGCGGAAGATCGTGATGTAGCGGGCATAGCCGATCTTCTCGCTCAAATAGGTCGCATAGAAGATGAACTTCGGCTTGAAGTAATTATACTTCTTCGCCTTGGTCAGGAAGCCAAGATCAACGCCGACCCCCAAATCCTGCAAGCTGTCATTGATGAACCCGGCATGCCTGGCCTCATCACGGCTCATCACCGCGAACAACTCCTTGATGTCGGGGTTCTTCACCCGCTTCTTGATTTCGGCATAGAGGACGCAGCCGGAGAATTCCGCTGTCACCGAACTCACGAGGAAGTCGAGGACTTCCTTCTGGAGGCCCTCCGGCAGATCGGCCAGCTTGAACTCGTCAAAAACGGCGGTGCGGACGAAATGGCCCCGGTTCGGGTCGGCTCGGAATTCCGCCATCAACTCATCCCATTCGCGCCGGACGCTGCTGACATCAAGCGCATCCATGGCGGCAAAATCGGTGGTGTAGAAGCGCGGCGACAGGACCGTGTCGCTGGTCGCCATCCGGGTCGTTTCGTTCAGCTTCCTGGGAACTGGCGGGGTCATCTGATTCATGCCGTGTGCTCCTTGGGCTCAAACCCGCAGTGATAAAGTTCTGTCAGTTCCAGGAACGCAGATAGTTCCGTCCAGAGCCGTGTGAAGGGGCCGGCGCGATACACCGTGGCCGTTGTTTCGAAGCTTGTGGACTCACCATAGGCAACACCTTCGGGTGCGTCATTCACCACCACCCGGTCACCAGGGCGCAGCATGATGCCCTCAGGCACGGCATGCGCATGAAAACTGTCGAATGTCTGCTCGATTTCCACCGTGCAGGGAACCGTGATGACGCGAGGAGACGTGAAATCCTCCCACACATCGCCAAGGAACTTGCGCATTATTTCTCTCCTTGCGCGGTCAGCAACCGCGAGAAAACCTCGGCATTCGTGGCGCCAAAGGCGGTCAGGTCTATCCGGCGTCCGGTGGCGAGATCGTCAAGAGTCAGCTGGCCATTCGCCCAGGCGGCAAGGCGAAACGGCGCCTCCCGACCCTGACCTTCCTGTCGCCGCTCACGTGTCAATGCGCGAAGGGTACCACGGACAAAGCCACCCTCTGCTACAGGAAACCGGGCAAGCACGACGTTATTTTCCGCATCGCGAATGATGACAGAGCCATCCGTCCCGTCCTCAAAATGAACCGAGCGTTCGTTCTGTGGGCGTTCCGATCCGCGCGCCTCAACGGCCGCAGGCTGCGGTGCGCCAACCCAGAGGAGCGTCGCGCCAATGACAGCAAGCCCCACCAGAATGGGAAGAAAATTTCCGCGATCCTGGATGGTGAACATCTCAGGCGGCCGCCGCGCTGCGCTGATCCGCCGAAGCGGCACGCTGCCCGAGCTCGACCGCCATCACCGGCATATCCGCACTCGCCGCCAATGCGCGCGAGATGATGGCCGCAGCGCCCGACGTCACGGGAACCGCGCGCAACATCGGTTGTGCCCGCGTGACGTACCGGGGGCGCGTATGCGGCCAAAGCGCGAGCCACGCGATCTTGTGGTGCGGCAGGAGCGTCAGCACGATATCCTCCGTGCCATCCGCATGCTGCTTCACCGAAGCAGTATCAATCGCGCTGAAGGGGATATTGATGGTCATTGGCAGGGCCACGCCCACCTTGAACACAATGCGCCTGTTGGTGACCGTATAGAGCGTGGCCGAGGCCAAGGCTCTGCCGATCATCAGCAGCACACCCAGGCAAAGAAACGCAAGACCGAGCGAGGTGCCCGACGCGATGGCGGCATCCTCAAGGGTGCCTCCGCCCGTGAAGGCGGAGACAACGCTCCAGGTGACCATCAGCGCGAAGTAGATGCTCAGCGTGCGGATGTGAAGCGCACGCTGCGCAAGCGACCACCAGCGCGGGCTGCCCTGCCAGAGGATGCCCTCCCCATTCGGAAGAGCCTCCGGCAGACCAGGCACCGGCTCGATCTCGTGTTCTCTCACAGCAGCGGCTCCGAGCGCTCGGGCTTCGCGTAAAGCTGGCCGCCGGCGCAATAGGCAGAGACCATATCCTCTTCGCGCAACGTGATCGAGTCCCGGTAGCTGAGGGTCGGCGCCCTGGCAAAGTGATGCGCGAGCAATGTGCGCACCTTCACCACGCGGCGTTCGCCATCCACGCGGATCAGTGGCACGGGCACCATCATGTGCCGCGCGCCCATATCCGTGGGAACAGCGACCTCGATGTAGCGGAAGATCATTTCCGACTTGTCGAGCCAGACATCCACGCAGGTGCCGGCGACAACGCCATCAGCATCCAGCACGTCATAGCCTCGCGGATCGGGGTCCTTCCCATCCAAGCTGTAGTCAGGCGCTATACGCAGCGGCACGATCGAGGGCGTGCCGTCATCATGGAGCAACGCGGGGTGCATGGCGCGCATGACATAGGCGGCGGGGCCCACGCCATCCACCATGGGGTCACCCGTCGGGATCATCGGCGAACCGGGCGAACGATCCATGGGCACCATGGCGATCTCACGCTCCATCTCCGGCTTGGGCGCCAGCACCTTGGTGCCATTGGCCAGCAGGAAGACCTTGGGCGCGGGCAGTCCGGGAAAACCAATCACGGGTCTCAGATCGGGTCTGCCTGGCGTGATGAGCGGATAGCCCTCGCGCTTGCCTTCCTGGATCAGATAAAGCACCAGGCCAGCAAAGAAAATCCAGAACGCGTAGATCGAGACCGTCGCGTAATCGATACTCGTCAGATAGGTTACAGCCTGCATGGAGGGCCTCCTCTTGGCTTCAGGTTGCAGTTTGCGGCTCGGAACGCCCGAGCGGAGAGTGAACGCGGGAAGGCGCGCGGACAAGGGGTCCGATCACCACAAGGGTCGCGAAAAGCAACGCGATCTCGACCAGGTACACCGCGCAATAGCCGATGGCGGGCCCTTTCAGCACTGGACCCAACATGTCACGGGCGGCCAACTCCGCAATGGTGTCACGCAGGATGCCGCCAGAGGCAATGGCGATTCCCGCAGAAGTCGCCTGCACTGCACCCCAGGTGCCGAGTGCGAGCCCGATTTTATCGGCGGGCGCGGCCTGCATGCAGCTGGTGAGTGTGCCGTGGCCGAAAAGCCCGGCGCCAAAGCCAATGATCGCGATCCCGCAGGCAAAGAAAGCGGGGCTGTCCACCGGGGCGGCCAGCAACACTCCCGCAAAGCCGAGCGTGCCCCACATGGCGCCAAAACCGGCGATCCGGTTGGCATCGGCGCCGTCGCCGATATGCTTCGCGGCCAGCCAAAAGCCGAGAATGCCGCCCGATGCAAAAAGTGCCGTCAGTAGCGTGGTTGTTCCTACGGAAAGGCCCAAAATTTGGCCGCCATAGGGTTCCAACAGAATATCCTGCATGCTGAATGCAAAGGTGCCCAGGCCTGTGGCCGCAAGCCGCCGCCCCCAGGGCCCGGTTGCCCGCAATTCGCGCCAGGCCGCCATGAAGCTCGGCTCGGCCACGCGGTCCATGTTGCGGTTCGGAACGCGGGGCTCCTGTTTCCAGACGGCGATGAGGTTCAGCACGAGCGTGATGGCCCCCGCGCCCTGGATCACCTGGATCAACGCCAGCTGGCTGAAGGGCGTGAGAAGCGCGCCAAACACCAGCGAACTGATCAGCATGCCGATGAGAAACATCACCGAAAGCAGCGCCACGACCTTGGCCTGCACCTTGGGCGGAGCGATATCAGTGGCAAGGGCCAGGCCCGCGGTCTGCACCATGTGCATCCCCGCGCCGACCAGCAGGAAGGAGATGGCGGCGGCCACCTGGCCCGCCCATTCCGGACCCGATGTATCACCCGAAAGCAGGATCAGCGCGAAGGGCATCATCGCAAAGCCGCTGAACTGGAAAATGGTGCCGAACCAGATATAGGGCACCCGCCGCCAGCCCAGCGCCGAGGCGTAATTGTCGGACTTGAACCCGATCAGTGCCCGCAGCGGGGCGAAAATCAGCGGCAATGCCACCATGATCGCCACCAGAGAGGCGGGCATCTGCAATTCCACGATCATCACGCGGTTCAGCGTGCCGATCAGCAGAACCGCCGCCATGCCCACGGACACCTGGAAGAGCGATAGTCGCAGCAACCGCGAGAGCGGCAGTTCATCCGTCGCAGCATCGGCAAAGGGCAGCATCGAAGGCGAGAGCTTCATCCACTGCTTTGAGATGCTGAACTTCTTCACCGACGCACCCACTCATAGGCCTGGGACTTGTAGAAGCCGCGCTCAACCTTGTGGGTCCGTCCTGGCGTGAAATCGGCCAGCTTCGGCTCTGCCGCGATCAACTTGCGCAGCTTTGCCTCCGCCAGCGGTTCAATGAAAGGCGCGCGATCACCGCGCGGAAACAGCCTGCCCACCACAATCATCACCGAAAGCATCGGGGAGTTCGGCGCCACGGTAAAGACCATGGAGCGCCGGCAACGCGGGGCGGCACGAGCGAGTGCCGCCACGATATCCGCAGCGTCGTAATGGATGAGGCTGTCCATGGCGACGATGTGGTCGAAATCGCCAAATTCCTCGCCGAGCATGTCGCC
>JBBRVI010000181.1:0-7606 GCA_038247025.1 Acetobacterales bacterium | reverse complement strand
CCAGGCGCGCTTTGCCACACGGCGGGGCTGGTCCGTCGCCATCGTGCTGACCGTGCCACCCTTTCCCGCCAGTGACGAAACCAGCCTGCCCGAGGAGGACCCGCCCGTCTTCTTCCTCTCCCCTCCTGAAGGCCCGGAGCTTGACCGCTACCATCTGGTGGACATGCGGATGCAGGATGGCCAACTGCTCGGCCGCCGCCGCTCTGGTCACCTGATGATCGTCACCGGCACCGGCCCTACCGTGCAGGCGGCCCAGCAGGATGCGTTGACGCGGGCGCGCAACGTCGTCGCCCCGGAGTTACGCTGGCGCGCCGATATTGGCGATCGCTTCCTGAAGGGCGAGCAGGAGCGCCTACGCGCTTTGGGCTGGCTACCTTGAGCAGACTGCGGTCAGCGAGATCGGACCGATACCCGGCCCCGTTCAGGAAGAAGCCGCCCGCAGCCGCTCTTCCATCAACCGGATACCCACTGCATCCACATTTGCGAAGGAGATGCGCAGATGGGCTTCTTCCCCGTCAAAGGCCGGACCAGGCAGGCACATCAGCCCCTGTTCGGATGCCAGCTGCTCCGCCACCTGCCAAGCCGAAGTCTGGCCGAAGGGGTGTCGTACATAGGCGAAGTAGGCCCCGCTTGATTGCACCTCCCAGCCCGGCAGGCGGGCAAACGCTGCGCGTATCGTTGCTGCCCTGCCGTCCATCTCGACGCGGTTTGCCATCCGCCACGCTGAAAGCGCCCCAAGCCCCCAGGTCAGTGCGGCCTGTCCTGCCCGTCCAGCGCAGATCTGCACGCAGTCCATCACCTTGCCGAGTTCGGGGAGCAGCGAAGCAGGAGCACCCAAGGCGCCCAATCGGTGACCAGGGATCGCGAAGGACTTCGAGAAACTGTAAAGTTGGATAAGGTTCTCTGGCCAACCAGCACCGGAGAGAAGCGCGTGCGGCCGCTCCCGGCCAGGCGGCAGGAAGTCTCGGTAGGTCTCGTCGAGCACCAGCCAGATTCCCCGCGCCTGGCACAGGGCGTGGAAACGAGTGATCACCTCGGGCGGGTAGATTGCGCCGGTCGGGTTATTCGGCGTTACAAGAACAATAGCCCGCACCCGGTCGTCGATCAGCGTCTCCGCCTCCGCAGGGTCGGGCACGAAACCTTGCTCCGCACGGCAGGGCAGCGGACGCGCCTCCACCCCCAACATGTCGAGCGTCATTCGATGGTTGAAATACGACGGAGTGGGCAGCAGTACCGCGTCGCCGCATTGGGCCAGGGCGACCATCGCCACGAAATAAGCCTGGTTGCAGCCGGCGGTGATGGCCACCTCCGAGGGGTCAGGCCGCCCCCCATACAGAGTGGCGAGATCTTCGGCATAGGCCTCCCGCAGCGCTGCATCGCCCAAGATCGGTCCATAGGTGGCGCAGGTTGGATCCCCCGCTGCACGCGCCAGGCGCTCAAGCATGCCTGGCGCCGGCGGGTGCGACGGCACGGCCTGGCACATATTGAGCAATCCTCCTCGGCCCTCATAACTGGCGCCCCAAGCCTGAATTTTCGGAATGGGTGGGCTGCCGGTATCGAGGAGGCGGAGGTTCAAGCGCATCGTTCGTTATCCTGTCGGGTGATCGAGTAACGCGCAGCAGGGCCCTTCGTACGTCAACGCCGCGAGAGAGTTACCGTTCAACCCTCGGGTTGGGAGAGAATGCTTGCTGCCCAAAAATGCGGTCCCGATCGGGATCGCGCGTCGGCAACGGATCACCTCCTCGGGCTACGTGCCTGCGAATGCGATGACGCTGTAGGTTTGGCCCGGATCAGTCTGGAGCACCGGCGCCGATTTACCTGGTCATGGAGATTTCGGGTGACGATCCCGCCACCACAGATCCACCCGGCACCCTCATCGGTCGCGACATGCGAATTGTGACCGGACGCCGGTTTTTTTTCAGTGCCTCCCTGGCCGGCTTTCGGCAAGCGGCTCTACGCTGCATGTGCAACTATACGCCTCTTTCGAGCTTTATATCGCAACTTCCAACCAATTTGGATTGCAACCATGCTCCATCTGCGCCGCCCCGATCGCACATGCCGCTGACACCTTGGGCTTGCGCTCATTGCGGCTTTTGGCAGAAGCATTTCGCGCCATCTTCCTGCCCGGTGTGTGAAGACACACGCAATGATCTTCCCGCCGATGGCTGGGAGTTTTTGCCCGAGGCTGCGGTCGCGGCCCGGCTCACAGGTA
The DNA here is from genome assembly GCA_038247025.1 of Acetobacterales bacterium. Taxonomy (GTDB): domain Bacteria; phylum Pseudomonadota; class Alphaproteobacteria; order Acetobacterales; family Acetobacteraceae; genus Roseococcus. The sequence goes on along the minus strand of JBBRVI010000181.1, from coordinate 5,394 downwards.
GCTGGAGAAAACTACCTGATGACATGGTCGGCTTTTCTACCGCCCCAGCCTTCGGCCTCAACGGCACCGGCTGGCTGTTGCTCCACCCCGAAGGTAATATCGCGTTTGAGGCAGCTCCCTACTACACGCCGCCGATGCTGGCCGAGATCCGGCGCCTGGGCGGTATCCGCTTTCTGGCCGCTTCCCATTGCCACGGCTACGGCGCGCTTTGGCAACTGCAAGACATCTTCGAACCGGAGATCCTGGCCATCCAGAAGGACGACCTGCGGATGACGAAGGCGTTCCGCGTCACCTGGCCATATGATGCCTCGCTCGAGTTGCGGAATGGCCAGGTGTTGCACCACGTGGGCGGACATTACGAGGGCCAGGCCGTCCTTCATGATGCCACTCGGCGCATCCTGTTCTGCGGCGACGCGTTCAAGGTTGACCAGGACGCGGCGGGCAACAGCCTTGCCGTATCCACCCACAAGGCTTTCCACAAGGATATCCCGTTGTCCCACCAGGAAGTCCGCCGGTATCGCGACACCCTCGCTCCATTGGCTTTCGACACGATCTGCACCCCGTTCGAGTACGCTGCGGGCATCAACACAGCCATGGCGGTGGCCCTGCTGGATGATCAACTGGCGGCGCGCCCCGGTGTTCGCCGCGTCACTGTTGAAGCATTGCGTGCCATGGCGGGGGCGGCGCCTTGAGCCTGGACGCAGTGGCGGCTGCCTTCCGCCGAAGTCTGGGCGATGAGGGGGAGCTGACGGTTTTCCGGATTGATGGGATGGATCGCACGGGTGTGCCTGTGGTGCAGGCCAATCTGATTGCCCCCGGCGCGCCGGCAACGACCGGCTTCGGATATGGTTTCACGGCGATCCAGGCGGAGGTGGGCGCGCTGGGCGAGCTGTGTGAGGAGGTGCATGTGGGCCGGCATATCCAAGGGCTCACCCCCATTCACGGCTGCCACGCGGATATGGCGGCTCGCGGCGCCGTAGACCCTCTTACGCTGGGGCTATCCGCCGGCAGCGACTACACGCCCGATACACCTTTGATGTGGACGCAGGCGCGGCGCTGGCCCGACGGGGCGCCAACACTGCTGCCGCTCGAGTGGATTGCGGCCTACCCCTACCAGATGGTCCATGGCCCAGCCCGGCTGATCATGCCCATCACCAGCGGCCTGGGCGCCGGGCTGAATGTCGAGCATGCCATTTCTCACGGCATCATGGAGGCGCTGCAGCGCGACGGAAACGTCACCGGCTTCAGGGCGCTGGATCAGGGCCAGGTGGTGGAACTCGACGAGGTAGATGAGATCGAAGTGAGGGAGCTGCTGCAGCGTCTTCGGCATTGTGGCATTGATGTTGTGGTCAAGCTGGCCTCTACAGAGTTCGGCATCACGAATCTTTACGTCGTTGGCCCCGACCACGGCACCCCGGCAGTGCCCATCCAGGTGACGGCTTGCGGCGAGGCCGCCCACCCGGACCGCAGCCGGGCCTTGCGCAAGGCACTTCTTGAGTTTTGCGGCTCCCGCGCGCGCAAGGCCGCGATGCATGGACCGATCGAATGGCTGCGGGACCGCTTGCCTTCCAACTACGCGACCGCACAGCTTGAGCTGCTCGACGTGGGCGACGAGGAGCCGCGCGCTTTGCGCGCAATGAGTGAATGGCTGGACGATGACGCGACCACCTTGCACACGCGGCTGGCCAGTTCCGTCTTTTCCCGCCGTTCCAGCCGGCAGCTTTCGCGCTTACCCGATGCCCCGCCGGCCAAGGTCGCGAACTCGGTCGAAACCCTCGCGCTGCTGACCCGCCGGCTGGCCGCGGAAGGGCTGGAGGTGTTCTGGGTCGAATGCTCGCCGCCCGGCAGCGAGGTGAGCGTGGTCAAGGTGGTCGTGCCTGGCCTGGAGGCTGAGACGATGAGCTACCACCGCATCGGCTGGCGTGGCGTGCGCCGACTGCGAGAGCGCGACGATCCTCTCGTGCTCTCGGCGCCGCGGCAGGGTGCGTTGCGTGTTCGCCTCACCGCTGCGGACGAGGAGCGGGCCGGCGGCCCGGCCTGGTTCGACTCAGCCCTGGCCGATCGTCTGGTGGGCGAGCTTTACCCGCTCTACCGAGAACCGGGCACCTTCTCCGCGCAGCGGGAGCTCGTCCGCCGGAAGGGCCTGCTGAACGGACGCACGGCGGCGCCGTAGTAAGGCCTGTGGCAGGTGCACCGTAACGCCCCCGCCATTCCAACGCCGCCATTCCTGGCGTCGTCTGGCTGGCGGCTTTCGCTTGTTTTCACCCTCTACGCCTATCAGGGCATTGTAGCGGGTTTCGCATTGACGGCCCTGCCGAATCACGCCGCCGAACTCGGGGCCAGCACGGCGGAGCTCGGCGCCTATGCCGCGCTGATCGGGTTGCCCTGGATTTTCCAACCGCTTTGGGGTCCGGTGGTGGACCGCTTTGGCGGCTCGCGCATGGGTCGGCGGCGCTTTTGGGTGGTGGTGGCACTGGGCGGTTCCCTGGCGGCTCAATCCTGCCTGATCTGGGCGGGGGACCGGGTGGGGGATGGGAGCTTCGGAAACCTGCCCGCCATCGCCGCCATTTTCACGGTACACAGCCTGTGCGCCGCGCTGATGGATACGGCCACCGACGCGATGATCATTGACCACACCCCTCCCCATCAATTGGGGCGCGCCACCGCCTGCACGCGCGCGGGATTCGTCACGGGTGGGGCGGTGGGGGCGATGGCGTTCGCGTGGTTGCTGGCTCATCTGACGATCAGCGAGGCCGGGCTGCTGCTGCTGGGCCTCGGGCTGCTCACCGCCATTATGCCTCTGCTGGTTCGGGAAGCGCCAGGCGACGCGCGGCTATCCCTGCGGCACGAACCGCGAGCGGCGCAACCTGGCATGGCCGCAGTGCTGTGGGAGTTGCGGTCGCAGATGCTGCGGCCCGCTCACGGCGTGCTTTTATTGTTCTGCGTAGTGCAGGATTTCTGTGGAGCGCTGTTGCGGCTGCCGCTCGGTGTCCACCTCATACAGCAGGCGAATTGGACGGCGGAATCGCTGTCCACGGCGCAGGGGGCCATCAGTCTGGCCGCAGGCACGCTCGGCGCGTGGATGGTCGGCCGTTGGACCGACCAGGTGGGGCCGGCGCGGGCGCTGGGCCGGCTGTTGGCCGCCAGCGCCGTGGCGCATTTGGTGGCAGGGGCAGTGCTTGCCCTGGGCGGCGGCTGGGCCGGGCCGGTGGCCTTATCCCTCTCCGGCGTCACGTCGGCGCTGTGCTTCGTCGCGCTGGCACCTGCGGTCATGCAAGCCAGTGCCGGCCCCACCGCAGCCAGCCGCTTCGCGCTCTATATGGCAGCGCTGAACCTCGGGGATGTGCTGGGGTCGGCTGCCGCCGGAGCCGTCGCCGGGTTGGGAGTAGCGCCGCTCGCGCTGCTCGTCGCATGCGGTTACGCATTACTGGCCAGGGCGAGCGGAACGATGGTGCGGCGGTTTCGCGCATGACGATGGATGGTCGAAAACCACAAATTTTTCTGGGCAACCCAGCTCCGGCGCCAGTGTTCCAAATTCATGTCGGTTCTGGCTGTTCGCACTCATCGGCATTGCGTTGCGAAAAATGTTTGAAATCCAGGAGCCAACCTCATGAACATGGTGTCGAGACGACGAAAAGTCGGGGTCGCAGTCGTCGGTATGGGCGGTGCGGTCGCTACCACAGCCGCCGCAGGTCTGGAGGTCCTCCGCCTGGGCAGCAACCGGATGGACGGTTTGCCACTCGCGCACATGTCGATCCCTCGAATGGTGCAGTACGAGGATCTAGCCTTGCAGGGGTGGGACCTGAACCCTCAATCCCTGGCGGACGCTGCTTTGGAGCACGCGGTGCTTACCACCGACCAGATGCAAAAGGTTCAGCCCTCTCTCGCCGCTTCCCAACCATGGCCTGGCGTGGCCAGCGCTGCGTTTTGCAAACGGATTGAAGGGGCGAACATGCATCGCGCCGATGGTCACCGCGCAGCGGTAGATGCCATTGTGCAGGACCTTCACCGCTTCCGCGATGTTGGCGGTTATGATGGCCTTGTGGTCATCAATCTCGCCTCCACCGAGCGAACGCCCGCTGCCAGCGAAGCGTGGGCGACGCCTGAGGCATTCGAACGCGGGCTCGACAATGACGATCACGCTATCGGCCCCGCCATGCTCTACGCGTATGCTGCCATCAGCGCGGGGGTGCCCTACGGCAATTTCACGCCATCCACAGCGGCAGAAGTGCCGGCGCTGGTGGAAATCGCGCGGCGTCGGGGCGTGCCGATCGCCGGCAAGGACGGCAAGACGGGGCAGACCCTGATCAAGACGGTCCTCGCGCCGGCCTTCAAGGCCCGTGCCCTGCATGTGGATGGCTGGTTCTCCACCAACATCCTGGGCAACCGCGATGGCGAGGCGCTGCAAGATCCAGACAGCCTGAAATCGAAGCTCGGCACCAAGGGGAACGTGCTCGACAGCATCCTGGGCTATCCGGTCGAAGACCATTTGGTGGACATCCGATACTATCGCCCGCGCGGCGACGACAAGGAAGCGTGGGACAATATAGACATCACCGGATTCCTGGGCCAGCGCATGCAGATGAAGGTGAACTTCCTGTGCAAGGACAGCGTTCTGGCAGCCCCCCTGGTGCTGGAGATCGCCCGGGTGCTGGACCTGGCACATCAGCGCGGCGATGCCGGGCCGCAGGAACAGCTCTCGCTGTTTTTCAAAGCTCCGATGACTGCGGCGGGCCAGGCACCCGAACATTCCTTCCCGGTCCAGGAACGTATGCTTCATGACTGGCTGATCGGGGGCGCTGGGGCGTGATCTTGCCATCCCCGCGATGGCTGCCGTTGTTGCGGGAGTTGGGTGACCTCAAGCGTGTGCGGTCGGCCGGCCAGAAGGGATCGCTGGCTGAGCGCCTTTTCGAGCAATCGTGGCGTCGATTGGTTGCTGGCGAGGAGATCGGTTCGCTCGCGCGCGACATTACCGCGCGTGCTTTGGTAGCGACAAGCCTTGGCGATCTGGACGGCGCGACACTCCTATCGGCCGGCCTGAAAGAAGCCGCCGTCGCCCAAATTCTGGACAGGGCATTCGAAGCCGCCGCAGCCCCTTGCGAGACTGGAACGCTGACGTGGTTGCGCGGCGCGGCTCTTGGGCTTCGACTGGATGACGAGGCGGACCCCGGCGTGGCCGTTCCCGCACCCGGCTTCGTCTCCCGGCTTGCGAATCAGCCCCGTGCTGGCGCGACAGCCCCCGGCCAGGCGCGCGTGATGTTCGACCCGACCGAGAACCATGCCGAGCACTGCCTGTGCGTCGCTGTGGCAGCGGTGTTGTTGGCGCAAGAGGGCGGGGCGGAGCCGGGGCAGGTGTTCCTGGCCTCCCTCTCGCATCACCTGCACAACGCATTG
>JBBRVI010000180.1:0-7625 GCA_038247025.1 Acetobacterales bacterium | reverse complement strand
CGCCCTCGGCCAGCACCACCAGATCGCCGCGCACGACCTCGCGACCGGCAATGCGCTTTCGCTCGCCCCCGCGGATCACCAGCGCGCGCGGGCTGGTCAGGTCGCGCAACGCCTCCAACACCCGTTCGGTCCGGCTTTCCTGGACAACGGTGATCACGATGGAGAACAGCGCGAAACCGAGGAGGATCAGCGCCTCCTCAGGACTGCCGAGCAGCAGGTAGAGCACGCCACCACCGAGCAGCAGCGCAAGCATGGGCTCGCGCAGGACCTCCAGCACGATCCGGAATGGCGTTCGCCGGCCGGTGCGCGCCAGCTCGTTGGGACCATCCGCTTTGAGGCGCGAAGCGGCCTCCTCTGCGCTCAGGCCGCTGCCAATTGCCTTGGCCATTGGTGCATCCAGCATGGTGGTCGTCCTTTCGGGCACCTAGTGCCATGTGGCCGCAAACCAGCGGAGGGCGGGGTCGCACGGTTGGAACGCGCGGCCGGGCTGATCGGCTGAGAGGTGATCTTGAATAGCTCGCACGAAGGCACCCAACGGCCGGACGCATTATGTTTTGACCATGATCATCCTTTTTTCTGTCTCGGGCGTTGATTTGAAGCAAGGACGTTGGCCACCGACCGCGCGTATGTTTGGTCCGTGGAATGGCGACACTGGCGGGGCGGGCAAATGCTCGCACCCGGAGCATACGCGATGAGGACACCATGACGATCAAGGACATTGGCCCAAGCCCGCAATCCTTCGACATTGAGAACGCGACGAAGGCAAACCTGAACTATCGTGCCGTCGCCTGGAGCGGGCGCTATTTGCAGGTGACGCTGATGTCGATCCCCGTTGGCGGCGATATCGGCCTTGAAGCGCATCCGGAGACGGATCAGTTCCTGCGCATCGATGCTGGCCATGGCCACGTTCAGATGGGGCCAGCGAAGGACGACATGTCCTTCGACAAGAACGTATCAGACGGCTGGTGCGTTCTTGTTCCGGCAGGGACGTGGCACAACATCACCAACATCGGCACAACGCCGATGCAGGCCTACGCCATCTACGCGCCAGCCCATCACCAGCCTGGCAAAGTGCAGGCCACGGCGGCGGCGGCCAGTGCCGATCAGGACGACGAGCCAGCGATTTGGTCAAAGCAGCCAAAATACGCACCCGACAAGCACAGTTGATGGAAGAAGGCGCCGGCTTAAACCGGGCTGGTCCGTCTCCCCCGGATCAAAGACGAGGGAGGCTGCACGGCATGTCCATCATACAGCGACTTCGGGCATACCACGCGGCCCTGGGCGTGCTCGTGGTCGCCGCATACCTCACCGGCGAGGCTGGCCTGATCCACGCGTTTCTTGGCTATACGATTGCCGTGGTCATCCTCGGTCGGCTCGCCTCCGCGCTGACAGGGCTGCCGGCACTGGGCCTCTCGCGCTTCTACCCGCAATTCGAGGGGCTGCGGCTCGGCACTGTCTTGACCCATCCCGCCATCAGCAAGACCCTGTTGGCAGGCATCGCCGCCTGCCTCATCGGCGCAACCGTCACCGGCGTTGCACTCGACCGTGGGCATTCGATCGGGCTGGCCGGCAATCCGATCATTGCGGTGGCACAGGCGGATGATCATGGCCGCCGCGATGCAGCGGGGCGCCACGAGAGCGGTGCGGATGGACCACTTGGCGACGTACACGAAGTGCTCGCCAACCTCCTCATGGTGCTGGTCGGCATGCACATCGCCTACCTGCTGCTCTTCAAGCGCAATCTGGCGCGCTTCATGTTGTTCCTCACCCCACCCAAGGCCTCGGTCGTCAAGCCGGATGGCGTGGGTTGAACCTCACGCTTCTCCCCATACGCCCCTGGCATGTCATCCTCGTGGCACTTCTGCTTGCCCCTTTGGCCGCACACGCCGTTACCCTGGCCGAGTCAGTGGACGCGGCAATCGCCCGCGCCCCGCAAGCCGCCCCCCTGGCCGCCGAGCGGCTGACCCAGGAGGCCAGGCGCGACGCCGCCTCCCGCCTGTTTCCAGGCGCGCCCTACGCCCAGGCCGATGTCCAGACGGACCGCGTCACCGGAGGCCGCGGGTTCATCACCCTCGGCGCTGAGCTGGGCACGCCGCTCTGGCTGCCCGGCGAGGGCCGCGCCACCGGCAGGCAGGCAGGTGCTGGCATTGCCGCTGTGGATGCGCGCATGGGCGAGCTGCGCCTGACCATCGCCGGCCTGGTGCGCGAGGCGGTGGGCCTGGTGGAGGAGGCCGCCTTCGCCATCCCGCCGCAGGAACGGCGCAACGCCTCCGCCCGGCAATTGGCCGGCCTGACCGAACAGCGCACCGCGCGCGGCGAGAGCCCGCAGGCCGACGCCTTGCTGGCCCGCTCAGAGGCGCTGCTGGCCGAAGCCGCTCTGCGCGAGCAGCAGGCCCTGATGGCCCAGGCGATGGCCCGCTTCACCGGCCTGACGGGCCTGCCAACGTCGCCTGGCCTCGGCAATGACCGCGCGCCGCCGACTGCCCCCATGCCCGACCACCCGGCGCTCCTGGCCGCACGGCGCAACGTCGAGGCCGCCCAGGCCGCGCTGGTGCTGACCCGCCATACCTTGCGCGAAAGCCCCGTCATCGGCCTGCAAACCCGCCAGGAGCAGCAGACGGCGCGGGAGGGCTATGACAGCCGCATCGGTGTCGTCTTCCGCCTGCCCTTCGCGACCGACGGCCGCAACCTGCCGCGCATCGCCGCCGCCCAGGCCGAGGTGACCCGCGCCGAGGCGGCGCTCGCTTTGCTGGCGCGCGAACTGGACATCGAGATCCGTCAGGGCCGGCTGGCCCTGGCTTCGGCCGCCGAGCAGCGCCGCCTGGCCGATGCCGCCTTCCGCGCGCTTGACGAGCGCCGAGGCCAGATCGAACGCGCCTATGCCGCTGGCGAAATACCATTGGTGGAACTCGTCCGCGCGCGCGTGGGCGCCTTCGAGGCGGATGCGTTTCGCGCCCGCGCGAGGGCATCGCAGAACCGCGCCCGTTCCAGGCTGAACCAGGCGTTGGGGGCCATGCCATGAACACGCGCCGCATGGTTTTGCTGGGTGGCGCGTTGGGCGCCGTGGGTCTCGGCGGCTACTGGCTGGGGGGCGGCTTTGCGGTGGATGCGCCGCCCGTGCCACCCGCAGCACCCACCCCGTCCAGCAACGAGGTGGAGCTGACGCCCGAAGCCACACGCAATTTTGACCTGACCACCGCCGCGGCCGAACGCCGCCCACTTACCCGCTTCATCCGCGCCACCGGCACCATCGGCTTCAACGAGCTGCGCCTGGCGCATATGACGCCACTGGCCCGCGGCCGGGTGCAGGCGGTGGAGGTGGCAGTCGGAGACCGCGTCACCGCCGGCCAACGCCTGATGGTGCTCGACGCGCTGGAACTGGCCGAGGCGCGCTACAACCTCGCCACGGCCGGGGCCGGACGGCGCCAGGCCGAGGCCGAGGCCAGCACCGCCCGCAACGCGCTCAGCCGCGCCCAGGATTTGGTGCGCGGCGGCGCCATGGCGCAAAGCGAGCTGGAACGCCGCCGCGCCGACCTCGCCCGCGCCGAGGCCGCCATCCAGACCCGCAGCGTCGAGGCCGAACATTGGCGCGAGATGCTGGCGCGCTACAGCCCGACCGGCGTCTCCCGCCCTGGCCCCGACACGGTCAGCCTGCCCGGTGAGACGCCGTTGGACGCGCTCGGCGCCATTCTGGCCCCCTTCGAGGGCACGGTGATGGCGATCGGTGCAACCCCCGGCGAGCAGGTGGAGCCGGGACGCGAAATCATCACCCTGGCCGATCTCTCCGTGCTGTGGGTCCAGGCAGAGGTGCCGGAGCTGGAGTTGGCCGCCCTGCGGGCAGATGCGCGCGTGCTGGTCACCGCGCCGGCCTTCCCCGGCCAAACCTTCGAGGGTCGGGTGTCGCGCATCGCCGACCAGCTGGATGCACGCACCGGCACCGTGCGGGTGCGCTGCGAGCTACCCAACCCGAACGGCCTGCTGCGGGTGAACATGTTTGCCTCTGTCGAGATTGAAGCGCCGCTCGGGCGCGAGGGGCTGGTCGTTCCCGATGGCGCGGTGCAGAGCATCGAGAACCGCCCGGTGGTCTTCGTCGCCCTCTCGGAACGCCGCTTCGTCCGCCGCGACGTGACGCTCGGCCAGCGTCAGCGCGGCTGGGCCGAGATCACCGCCGGGTTGGAGCCCGGCGAGGTGGTGGCGGTGAATGGCAGCTTCCGCCTGAAATCGGTGCTGCTGCGCGCCGCTGAGGAATAGGCGATGCTCGCACGCCTGATTGACGCCTGCCTCGCCAACAAGGCCGTCGTCCTCATGCTGGTCGGTTTGCTGGCCGCCATCGGGATCTACGACCTGCAACGCCTGCCCATTGACGCGCAGCCCGATATCTCGCCGCGCCAGGTTCTGGTCATTACCCAGGCGCCGGGGCTGGGGCCGCTGGAGGTGGAGCGCTTCATCACCTTCCCGGTTGAGCTTGCCTTGCAGGGCTTGCCGCAGATGCAGGCGATACGCTCGGTCTCGCGCTACGGGCTTTCCGTTGTGTTCGTGCGCTTTGCCGATACGATGGACATCTACGCGGCGCGCAACCTGGTCTTCTCGCGCCTGCCATCGGTGCAAATCCCGCCGGAATACGGCGTGCCAGGGATGGGGCCGGTCTCCACGGGCCTGGGCGAAATTTTCCAGTTTGAGGTCCGCGGACCAGGCCGCAGCCTGATGGAGCTGCGCACCACGCTGGATTGGATCATCGCGCCCCGCCTTCGCCAGGTGCCCGGCATCGTGGACATGAACGCCAATGGCGGGGAACTGAAGACCTATGAGGTGCAGGTCCAAGCCGATGCGCTGAATCGCCACGGCATCGCACTGGCCGATGTGTTCGAGGCGGTGGCGCGCAACAACGGCGCGCGGGGCGGCGCCACGCTGGAACGCAATGGTGAGCAGGCGGTGATCCGCGGGGAGGGGCTGCTGACCAACCCCGAGGATATCGGCCGCGTGGTGCTGCGCACCGGCGAGGGCGGCGTACCGCTCTATATCCGTGATGTGGCCCGCGTGGTGGAGGCCGCGCGCCCGCGCCTGGGTGCGGTGACGCGCGACGGCCGTGGTGAGGCGGTGGTGGGTGTGGCGCTGATGCTGCTGGGTGAGAACACACGCGAGGTGGCGACACGGGTGCGCGAAGCCGTGGACGCCATTGGCCCCTCGCTGCCGCCGGGCATCACCATCGCACCCTTTTACGACCGCTCCGACCTCATTGGCCGCACCATCGCGACAGTGGCGCGCAACCTGGGCGAGGGCGCGGTGCTTGTCGTGGTCGTTTTGTTGCTGCTGCTCGGCAATATCCGCGCCGGGCTGATCGTGGCCTGCGCCATTCCGCTCTCGATGCTGGCGGCGACGACGGTGATGTTCCACACCGGCCTATCGGGCAATCTGATGAGCCTGGGCGCGATTGATTTCGGCCTCATCGTCGATGGGGCGGTGGTGATGATCGAAAACGTCATGCGCCGCCGCGCCGAGCACCCAGAACGCCCCGCGGCGGAGATGATCCGCGAGGCAGCGCATGAGGTGGCCAGGCCGGTGGTCTTCGCGGTGGCGATCATCACGGTGGTTTATCTGCCGTTGCTCAGCCTGGAGGGTGTCGAGGGACGCATGTTCCGGCCGATGGCGCTGACGGTGATCTATGCGCTGCTCGCCTCGCTGGTGCTGACGCTGACCCTGATGCCGGTTCTGGCGTCGATGTTTCTGCGCGGGCGTGTGGCCGAGCATGAAAGCCGCGTCGTGGCGCTGGCCCGACGCGGCTATGTGCCGGTGCTGGGCCTGACCGAGCGGCACCCGGTCACCACCGTCGCGCTGGCCGTGATGCTGCTTCTGGGCAGTGGTGTCATAGCATCGCGCCTGGGTGCGGAGTTCATCCCGCGCCTGGATGAGGGGGCGCTGGCCGTCACCATCACCAAGCTGCCCTCCATTTCACTGGCGACTGCGGTGGAGACCACGACGCTGGTCGAACGCACGTTGCTGGCTTTCCCCGAGGTGGAGACGGTGGTCAGCCTCTCCGGCAGTTCGGAAATCCCCACCGACACCATGGGGGTGGAGCAAAGCGACAGCTTCGTCACCCTGCGCCCGCGCGACACCTGGACCACGGTGCAGGACCGTGAGGGGCTGATCGAAGCCTTCTCGACGGCGCTGGAGCGCGAGGTTCCCGGGCTCCAACTCTCCTGGTCGCAGCCCATCGAGATGCGGATGCAGGATATGCTCCAGGGCGTGCGATCCGATGTCGCGCTGATCATCTATGGCGAGGATTTGGCCACGCTGCGGGAACGCGCCGATGCGGCACTGGCGGTGGTCTCGCGCGTGCGCGGAGCCGCTGACGCCCGGGTCGAGCAGACCTCGGGCCAGCCCTATCTGCGCATCATCATCAACCGTGAGGCAGTGGCGCGCTATGGCTTCAATGCCTCTCAGGTACTCGATGTGGTCGAGGCGATGGGCGGACGCACCGTGGGCACGCTGGTGGAGGGCGGTGCACGCTTTGACATCCGCGTGCGCTTTGCGCCGGAAGATCGCGAGAGCGCCGAACGCATCGGCCAGCTGCGGATCAGCGATTCGCAGGGGCACTCCGTGCCGCTGGCGCAGCTCGCGGAAATCCGCTTCGAGGATGGGCCGGCCCAGATCAGCCGCGAGCGCGGCCGCCGGCGTATCACGGTCGAAACCAATGTGCGCGGCCGTGACATCGCGAGTTTCGTGGGCGAGGCGCGCGCCGCCGTGGCCGCGCAGGTGCCGCTGCCGCCCGGCTACAGCGCGGAGTGGGGCGGGCAGTTCAAGAACTTGCAAGAGGCGACGGCGCGACTGGTGATCGTGGTGCCGGCGGCGCTGGGGCTGATCCTGGGGCTGCTCTACATCATGTTCGGCAGTGCCAGGCTCTCGGCACTGATCTTCCTCAACGTGCCTTTCGCGGCGACAGGCGGAGTACTGGCGCTGTGGGCGCGGGGGCTGCCCTTCAGTATCTCGGCGGCGGTGGGTTTCATCGCGTTGTTTGGCATCGCGGTGCTCAATGGGGTGGTGCTGGTCAGCACGATCGTGGAGCAGCGCAAGCTTGGGCGTTCGGCGGGGGAAGCGGCGCGGGAGGGCGCGATGCTGCGGCTTCGGCCAGTGCTGATGACGGCGCTGGTGGCCAGCCTGGGCTTCCTGCCCATGGCGATATCGACCAGCGCCGGGGCCGAGGTTCAGAGGCCGTTGGCCACAGTGGTGATCGGCGGACTCGTGACGGCCACGATGCTGACGTTGCTGGTGCTGCCGGCGCTCTACGCATGGTTCGCACCGGACGAGGTAGAGAAGGTTGAGAGGTCTGCCATTTCGCGCGGCACGTGACCAACGCAGCGACTGCTCGGCGCGCTCGCGACATCTGTCGGGCGCTCGCATTTTCGAGATGCAACAGCTTTGCGTTATCATCTCCGCCCACCGCATCTGCTGCTCGGCCGAACTGCCCTTTACCAGGCAAAATTGTGACGACCAGACGTCATTCCAATCAAACTACGTGCGAAGCGCATCGGAACATGCCTCCGCGGCAACCGTTTGACGTTCTGCGCCAGCGAAGGTTGGAATCCGGTTCCCACCGCTGCTCCAGTCGGTTTCACAACCCCGAAATT
>JBBRVI010000179.1:0-7638 GCA_038247025.1 Acetobacterales bacterium | reverse complement strand
TATGCTGGAGGAAGGTGCCGCGCTGCTCATCACCGCCGATGCCAAGCTGGAGGGCGAGACGCTGCGCCTGACCGCGCTGGATGTGGAACAACTGGACCGCGCGGCGCAGGGGGTGGGGCAGGGGATGCGCATCTTCCTCGATGCCGCGACCGCCGTGCCTGATATCCGCGCGCTGCTGGAGCGCGATGGGCGGGGGAAGGGGCGGGTCAGCCTCATTCCACGCCTGGCGGCGGGGCAGCAGGTGGAGATCACGCTGCCGGGGGGATGGAATGTCTCACCACGCATGATGCAGGCGATGAAGCTGCTTGCGGGGGTGGCGAGCGTGGAGGAGGTTTAGGCCCAGACTGACAGCGTCCACGCCATGCGGTAAAGCCAAGCCATGCACCCCGATGAACTCCGCCCGCATGCCCATCGCATTCTGCGTGCGGCGTCCATCCCCGAATTGCCCAACCACTACAGCGGCAAGGTGCGCGAGAATTACGACCTGCCCGATGGCAGCCGCCTCCTCATCGCGACCGACCGTCTCAGCGCCTTTGACCGCATCCTCTGCGCCATCCCCTTCAAGGGCCAGGTGCTGACGCAGACCGCGCGCTTCTGGTTCGAGGCCACGGCCGATATCTGCCCGAACCACGTGATCTCCTACCCCGACCCCAATGTTGTGCTGGCCAAGCGGCTCACGATCCTGCCGGTGGAAATCGTGGTGCGCGGCTATATGGCGGGCACCACGGGAACCTCGGTGCTCACGCTCTACAAAGCCGGGCAGCGCGAGATGTATGGCCATGTCCTGCCCGATGGCATGGCCGACAATGAACGCCTGCCGCAGCCCATCATCACGCCCACCAGCAAGGCCTTCGATGGCGAGCATGACGCGCCACTCACGCCGCACGAAATCCTCGCACGCAAACTCCTCACACCGGCGCAGTGGGAGGAACTGAGCGCCACCGCCCTCGCCCTTTTCGCGCGCGGCCAGGCGATGGCAGCCGAGCGCGGGTTGATCCTGGCGGATACCAAATACGAATTCGGCACGGATGCGTCAGGCCAGATCATCCTCGCCGATGAAATCCACACGCCCGACAGCAGCCGATACTGGCGCGCCGAGAGCTTCGCCGCCGGCCAAAAACCCGAAAGCTTCGACAAGGACTTCGTCCGCAGCTGGGTCGCGGCGCGCTGCGACCCCTATCACGACGCAATCCCCGAAATCCCGGAGGAACTGATCCTGGGCACCGCCTCAGTCTACATCGAGGCTTACAAGACCATCACCGGCCAGCGCTTCACATTGCCCGAGGGCGATGGCCCCGTGCTGGACCGCGTGCGCGCGAACCTCAGGCCCTACTTCACCCGATGATCTGGCCCCTTCAAGCAGGCTCCGTCTCACCGCCCGCATCGAGCCAATCCTGATAGCGGCCAAGGTTGAGCACCTTGGTGTAGCCCATATCCTTCAGCGTCTTGCCAGCCAGTGCCGCACGCCCACCCGATGCGCAATGGATGATGATGGTCTTGTCGCGCTGGAAGGCGGGATCGTAGGTGGGAGCCTCAGGGTCGGCGCGGAACTCCACCAACCCGCGCGAGACGGCGACCGCACCCTTGGCCTTGCCCGATGCCTGCACCTCTGCCGCGTCGCGGACATCCACGATGATCACATCGGGCCGCTTGGCCATTTCGATGGCCTCGGCACCCGTGATTCGCGGCACGGCGGCATTGGCGGCGGCAAGCATATCTTTGATATTGGCGGTCATCGCTGTTTTCTCCCCTGGCGGAGAGCAAGCTTAGTCGCCCCATAACCCAAGGACCACCCCGCATCCGCCGGCGTGGCTGGGTTGGCGCCGCCAACCAGCCCGACCATGAACCTCACGGCATGACCTGCGAAAGCCGCCCGCCCTGGCGCAGGGGGGCCACGCGGGTTGCTAGCCCCGTCGCGTCATCGGTCTCTGCATACAGGCCGCAAAGCGTGGCTTCGCCCTCGGCCGGCGCCAGCTTCTCGCCAGGCATCTTCTTCCAGAAACGCAGCGCGGCCCCGCCCTTCTGCATGCCGATGATGCTGTCGTAATCGCCGCACATGCCTGCATCGGTTTGATAGGCGGTACCGCCGGGGAGGATTTGGTGGTCGGCGGTGGGGGCATGGGTGTGGGTGCCGACAATCAGGCTCGCCATGCCGTCGAAGGAATGGCCGAAAGCCTGCTTTTCGCTGCTCGCCTCGGCATGCACGTCAATGATCGCGGCCTGGATGGACCGGCCGAGGCTGTGGCGCTGCAACTCCGCCTGCACGGCGCGGAAGGGATCATCCAGCGGGTCCATGAACAGGCGGCCCATCACGTTCATCACCAGCGCTTTCCGCCCGCCTCGCACCTCCACCACCACGGCGCCGTGGCCAGGCGTGCCGGGGGGGAAATTGGCGGGGCGAATGACGCGCTTTTCCTCCTCCAGGTAGGGGATGATCTCACGGCGATCCCAGGCATGGTTGCCCAGCGTGATGACGTCAGCGCCCGCGGCGAAAAAGGCACGGGCCATCTCCGGCGCCAGGCCGAAGCCGTGAGACGCGTTCTCGCCATTCACCACCACAAGGTCGAGGTCGAGCTCCGCGCGCAGGCCGGGCAAGCGTTCGGTGAGGGCGTCGCGGCCCGAGCGGCCGACAATGTCACCGAGAAAGAGGATTTTCACGCTCGGATTACCCCAAGCTCGGTGGCGATGGCGGTGAGGCGGATGTCATGTGGTTCGGTGGGCACTTCTGGGCACTCCTGCGCGGCGTAAGCAACTCCGATGGCCGTGGCGCGGCCTAGCAGGCCCAGCGTGCGGTCGTAATACCCCCCGCCATAGCCCAGCCGCGCGCCAGTCCGGTCAAAGGCGAGGAGTGGCACAATGAGCCAATCGGGGGTCACGGGATCGCCCTCAGCCGGGTGCTGCGTGCCCATCGCGCCGCGCGCCATGGGCGTGCCGGGGGTCCAGAGGCGGAAGACCAATGGCTGGCCGCGCGGCGGTGTAACCGGCAGAGCCAGGGCATGGCCACGCGCGTGCAGCGCGGCAAGCAGGGGGCGGGTGTCAATCTCGGTCCCCATGGACCAGAAACCACCGACGAGCGCGCCAGCCGGGGGGGACGACTCGGCCAGGATCACATCGCGCAGAGCCTCGCCGGCGCCCGATACTGGTATGCGGCGACTGAGCGCGAGCTTGCGCGCGGCCGCCTTCGCTTTCGTCATTCGCCAGCGAGAGTCGGTTGGCTGGAGGCGACTGCGCCTGCGAGGGGCTTGAGCCGAACCGCAGTGCCACTGGCGCACACCATGAGCATGCCATTGTTGCTGCCCAGCACCTGGTAACCCAAATGAATTCCGATAATGGCATCCGCCCCCAGGGCCTGTGCCTGCGCGGTCAGGGAGAGCATCGCTGCATCGCGTGCATTGCCAAGTTCGCGTTCATAAGTTTCCGACCGGCCGCCCACGAGATCACGGATGCCGGCCAGGAAATCCTTGACCAGATTCACGCCCGAGACGGCGTCGCCAAAGGCGATGCCCAGATAGGCATCAATTTCTCGGCCCTGAAGCGAGGAGGTGGTGGCGTAGATCATCGAGCAACTCCGGCTGGACATCATGTTGGCGCAAAACGCGAGCGCCGAGCACCAGCGCTTGAAGTGTCCGGGCAGGATATATGGGCGCCCGGCGCCTGAACCCGCAAACACGACTTCGCCCAGGTCAGCGGGCAGCAGCGCGGCTCACTGACCTGGGCGAAGCGCGAAGCCACCCTGGCCGTTGGTATATGCATCCTCCCAAGGCCTGCTTAAGCAGGTGGGCACCAGGTAGTCGGACCACGGTCCGACCAGCGCCAGTTCCCGGGAGATGCGTATTGGCCCTGGGGATGTCTTACCTGACGCACCGGGCAGCCTCGCCAGGTAAAGGTAGGCGCGCCATGCGGCAAAGACAAGGAAGCCCCCGGGAACCGCGCGAGATTAACGTTGCCTGTCTGCCTTTGCATCAGGGCGCGTCAAGGTCGTTCAACGGCCGCGGCGATCCCCTCGATCCGCTCTGCGATGTATGACAGCCGTTCGGCAAGGCGCGGGTCGGACCCAGCAGGCGGCGGGGCCTGGGATGCGCTGCCGCCCTGGCTGCGCAGTCGCGCGAGATCAATCCGCAGATCAGCCGATTCATCGGCAAAGAGCAGCGCGACATGCAGCAACATGCGCGACTCGCTGAACTGGCCACCCATGGAGCGGATCACACGAACCTTCTCCTCCAGCTGGGCCACAAGATCCTGGACGTGCTGCTCCTCGCCATCCTTGCAGCCGATGGTGTGGCTGTAGCCGTTGACCCGGACATTGACCTGGCCCATGGGCGATTCTCTCCTTAAACCTCGGCCCCGGCATCTTCGCCGAGGAGCATGCGCAGGCGGCCCAGGGCCTCGTCCAATCGTGCGGAAATGCGTTCCACTTCGGCACGAGGCACCATGTCGGCAGGCGGTCCCACCGTGGCAGCGGCGGGCGGCAGAGACGCCGCAAGGCGCGCTTGAAGCACCAGCGCCAGGTGCTCAAGCGCTGCTTCCAGCCGGTCCATGGCGATCAGCGTCAAATCGTTCTGGTCCAAATCCGTCTCCCGCGGCGCTGGACGTGTCAGCGCTTCGTGTGTGAAAGCGTTGACATGCAGGTGGGCCAGGGTCAACCACGCGCCGCGGAAAGGGCGGTCATCGTCCATGGCGCGGCGGATGTCGCAGCGGTGTTGGAGCTCGCGGCGGGGCGCCCCGTGGCGTTGCTGTCGGCACGAGGTGTCGCGGAATATCTGGGC
Source organism: Acetobacterales bacterium (assembly GCA_038247025.1). Taxonomy (GTDB): domain Bacteria; phylum Pseudomonadota; class Alphaproteobacteria; order Acetobacterales; family Acetobacteraceae; genus Roseococcus. The sequence goes on along the minus strand of JBBRVI010000179.1, from coordinate 2,872 downwards.
ATCGCCGGCTTTGCCGCGCTTCTTCAGCCGCATTGCGCGCTGCGCCTGGCCATTCTCGACGCTGGTGACGCACCAGGGTACGCGCTGGCCGCGTTGCGCGCAGGGTTCGTGCGAGTCGTGCTGCGCCCTGACCTGCGGGCCTTTGCCGCACTTGGGGAACTCGCGGCGGGGATGGGGGCAGCGATGCTGTCCACGCCGCCGCCGGCACTGGATCTCGCCAGGGTGGATTTGCGAAAAGCCCAGGGGGTTCGCCATCTGGCGACATGGCTCGATCTGCCGTAATGGACCGCACGCAGGCGCCATTAACGAAAAGGAAGGTACGATGCAGCTGACTCCCAAGGTGAGGCAGATCCTCGACTGGTACGAAAGCGACAACCCCGGCACAAAAACCAACCTTTCGCGCATCCTGATGCAGGGCCGCCTTGGCGGCACGGGCCGCATGGTCATCCTTCCAGTGGATCAGGGCTTCGAGCACGGCGGGGCGCGCAGCTTCGCCTCGAACCCGGCCGCCTACGACCCGCATTATCACTTCCGCCTTGCGCTGGATGCCGGCCTCAATGCCTATGCCGCGCCGCTGGGCATGATCGAGGCGGGTGCCGCCACCTTCGCCGGCGAAATCCCGACCATCCTCAAGCTCAACAGCTCCAACAGCCTGTCCACCACCAAGGACCAGGCGGTGACGTCAACGGTTGCCGATGCGTTGCGCCTGGGCTGTTCGGCCATCGGCTTCACCATCTATCCCGGCAGCGAATACCAGTTCGAATTGATGGAAGAGCTGCGCGAGCTGGCCTCTGAGGCAAAGGCCTCCGGGCTCGCGGTGGTCGTGTGGTCGTATCCCCGCGGCCCGATGCTCGACAAGGTGGGTGAGACGGCGCTCGACGTCTGCGCCTATGCGGCGCACATGGCGGCGCTGCTTGGCGCACACATCATCAAGGTGAAGCCGCCGACTGAGGCGATCTCGCTGGATGCCGCCAAGAAGATCTATGAAGCCAATCCGGTGGATGTGAAGGATGCCGCAGCGCGCATCGCGCATGTGGTGCAATCCTGCTTTGGTGGACGCCGCCTTGTGGTGTTCTCGGGCGGCGAGTCCCGGGGGGGGGATGCGTTGGTGAGCGATGCGCGTGCCATCCATGCTGGCGGCGGCAATGGCTCCATCGTCGGGCGCAACGCCTTCCAGCGTCCGCGCGACGAAGCGCTGGCGCTGTTGGCCAGCATCATCGAGGTCTACAAGTCGGAGGTGTGATTTCGGCAGGTTCCGAAGCTTCGCATGGCCCGGAGCACTAGCTTCGGGCCATGTTTGATGTTGTGGCCATTGGCCTCGTCTTCCTCTGCGCCGGTTTCAGCAAGGGCCTGATCGGTCTCGGCTTGCCCACCATCGCCATGGCGCTGCTGACGCTGCTGGCGAGCCCTGCCGAAGCGGCGGCGCTGCTGCTGCTGCCCTCCTTCGTCACCAACCTTGTGCAGATCGCGCCCGCGCGCGACGCCTGGCGGCTGACGCGGCGGCTTTGGCCCATGCTCGCCGGCGTGGTGCTGGGAACCGCCTTGGGCGGCTGGCTCTGGGGCGGGTTTGGCGGAAGGTATGGTGCTGTGGTGCTGGGCTTCGCACTTGCCGCGTATGGTGCGCTAGGGCTTCTGGCCTGGCGGCCGCGCCTGCCGGAGCGTGCGGGGGGGCTGGTCGGCGCTTTGACCGGCGCGCTGACGGCGGCGACGGGCGTCTTTGTCATTCCGGCGGTGCCCTGGCTGCAGGCAATCGGCCTCGCGCGCGATGATCTGGTCCGCGCGCTGGGCCTGGCCTTCCTGGTCTCCACCCTGGCGCTGGCTGTTCTGCTCGGAGGCTCGGGAGAACTGGATCCGGGGCGAGTGATGGCCTCCGCGCTTGCCCTGCTGCCAGCACTCGCCGGGCAGTGGTTGGGGATGAGGCTGCGCGGGCGCCTCTCAGAGGCGATGTTCCGCCGCGTCTTCTTCACCGGATTGTTGGTGCTGGGGGCGGCCATCGCAATTCGGGGTTGACTGCATCCATCCGTGGAGCTGGTGCGTATGGAGTGCATGATCCTGCGCGTTCTCATCTGGCTGGCCTGCCTGGTTCCCTTGGGCGCAGGCTTGGGCGGTGTTCTCGGACTTCTTCCCGATTCGAGCAGCCATCTTCGCTACCTCTCGGGCCTGCTATTGGGAATCGGTGTTGGGCTGGCCTGGGCCGCGTTCGATCTGCGGCGACGCTCGTGGTTGTTCGACGCTTTCGTGCCTTTGGTCATCGTGGGAGGCGTCGCGCGTTTGTTCGGCGCGCCCTCCACTTGGCAGGATGTTTTGCCGCTTGGGATGGAACTGGTGGTAACTCCGCTGCTCTGGTGGGCCGTGCGCCGCTTGGCGCGGGGGGGTGGGCATACCAAATAGGCTGCATGTGGCGACGCAGCCTTTTCCTCTCTGCTTTGGCGTGGCCCGCGCTGGCCCAGGTGCCGGCTGGGCTGGCCACTCATCTGGAGCGCGGCCATGGCTGGCGCAGACTGGATGAATTCCGCGCGGCCATTGCTGAGTATGACGCGGCTCTGCGCCTGGCACCCGGCCACTCCGGGGCGCTGGCGCATCGCGGCGTCACCTGGCACCGGCTGGGTGAGCAGGCCCAGGCGCGGGCGGATGTGGATGCCGCCGTGGCCACCGCCGGCTCGCGCGAGGGCTGGCCTTACGCGGCGCGGGCGGGGCTGCTGATCCTCGCGGGGGATTTTCCGCGTGCGGGGGCCGATCTGGCCGAAGCGCAGCGACTGGAGCCGGGCGCGCCGGTGACGCTGGCGCTGGCTGCCATCCTCCGCGTTCGCCAGGGCGGGCCTCTGCCCACCACGCCGCCCCCGGCCCTGGAGGAAGTGCGCATCATCTTCGG
>JBBRVI010000178.1:0-7726 GCA_038247025.1 Acetobacterales bacterium | reverse complement strand
GTCGAGAAGTCGAAGGGGCGAAGTCGCAACAGATTCGCCTCGGAGGTCCCCGGGAGAACCAGGCGCTTGCGCTCGCTGTTCCAGCTCAGCGCGGCGACTGGTACGGCGACCCAGGGCCCACCGCGGGCATAGGCGCCGCTGATCTCAAGGATTGCCAAAGCCCCCGATGGAAGAAGAACCACATCCCGCACCTGGGCCATCCTGATGAATCCATCGGTATAGACTGCGTCGCCAATCAATTGCTTGACGCGGATGCTGCCTGCCATGGATGGAGCAGTCACGGGTTCTATGGCCATTATGCCGGGCGGGGCGGTCAGCGAGGTCTGGGCCATCACAGAGGCGGGCAGGGCCAGCGTCAGGGCGAGAAGGGCGAGGATTCGATGGGTCATGGGGCGTTCTCCTTCAGCGGGCCATGTGGCCTCTGGTCGGAGGAAAACGCCCCGATTGAGCGAAAGGTTGCCCCCACTCACCCGGCTGCCAGAGCGACCTCGATCAGTCGTTCCAGCACTTCGGGCTCCTGCGCGCCGGCGATGGCGTGCTCGCCATCCACCAGGAAGCAGGGCACGCCGTTGATGCCCAGGCGATGGGCGCGGAGATTTTCCAGATGCACCCATTCCGTCTCGCCCGCGCCGGCCAGGAAGCGCAGCGCGGCTGCGGGGTCCAGGCCTTGCTCGCCGGCCAGAAGGGCCAGCGTCGCGTGCTGGCCGATATCCAACCCCTCGCAGAAATAGGCGGCAAAGAGGCGCTCCACCAGCGCGTCCACCGAGCCTTGCCGCCCGGCCCAGCGCAGCAGGCGATGCGCGTCCAGGCTGGCGGGGATGCGGCGCAGCAGGTCGAAGCGGAAGCTGATCCCCTCGACGCGGCCCAGATCGGTGATGGTGCCGTGCAGCCGCCGCGCGCGCTCCTCGCCGCCGAATTTCCGCGTGAGCCAATCCTGCCGGGGGATTCCGCCGGGCGCGATCTCGGGGTTGAGCAGGAAGGGGCGCCATTGCAAATCGGGCTGGAGGTCATGGCGCTCGGCCAGCACGCGCAGCAGGCGGCGGATGCCCAGATAGCACCAGGGGCAGACCAGATCGAAGACGATCTCGATGGAAAGCCGCGGGCGGGGTGGTGCAAGAATGTTCACACCCCCATGATAGAGCCCGCTATGGCCTGAGGGCAAAGGGTGGATGATGGAGACGAAGGAACAATTGGCCCGTCTGGTGGGGCTTTTTGCCGCAGCCGCCTTGGTCGTGGGCTGTTTCCTTGTGCTCAAGCCCTTCATCTCGGCGCTGCTTTGGGCGGTGATCCTCGTCTTCTGCACCTGGCCGGCGTACCGTTTCCTGATGGATCGCCTGCGCCTTGGCCCCGTCACGGCGGCGACGGTGATGGTGTCGGCGGAGTTCCTGCTCATCGGCCTGCCGCTGGTTTTTGCAACGCCGGTGCGGCGCGAGGATGTCGAGGGCATCCGCAACTGGATCGAGCGCATCTTCAGCGAGGGCCTGCCTGATCTCTCCGGCCTTTTCCTCATGATCCCCATGGCCGGGCCGTTCCTGAACGATTGGTGGCAGGCGCTGGCAGGGGATAGCTCCCATTTGGTCTCCTCGCTGCGCCCCTATGCGGGTCAGATCGCGCAGGCCGCACTCGCGCTGCTGCTCGGACTGCTTTCGGGGGTGGCGGAGATGCTGATCGCCATTCTGCTGGCCTTTTTCATCTACAAGGATGGCCCGGCGCTGGCGAAAAACGCCTATGCCCTGCTGGAGCGCCTGGCCGGCGCGCGGGCGGCGCATCTGTGGGGACTGACCGGCAATGTCACGCGCGGCGTGGTCTATGGCATGCTGGGCACCGCGGTGGCGCAGGGGTTCATGACATTCTTCGGCCTGTGGATTTCCGGCGTACCGCAGCCGGTGCTGCTGGCGGTGATCGCGGGGGTGATTTCCATCCTGCCGGTGGGCGCGCCGCTGGTGTGGATCCCCGCCTCAATCTGGCTGATGGCCACAGGCAGCGTCGGCTGGGGGCTTTTCCTGGCGGTCTATGGGGCCGTGGGGATTTCCTCGGTGGATAACATCATCCGGCCCTGGTTCATCGCGCGTGGGGCGGATTTGCCGCTGCTGCTGACCATCCTGGGTGCGCTGGGCGGCGTGTTCGCCTTTGGCTTCCTGGGGCTTTTCCTGGGACCCGTGCTGCTGGCACTCGGCTATACGCTCATCAAGGAATGGGCCACCGGCAAGGTGGAAGAGGCTTCCCCCGACGCGCATCCGCCCGTATAGCGGGCGATCGGGCGAGGCTTGGCCCGGGACGCAATCCCGCCCCCCGCTTCCGGACGCCCCGCGCATGTTCTCGTTTATCGTCTCGCGCATCCTCCAGGCCTTGCCGGTGATGTTCGTGGTCTCGCTCATCAGCTTCGCCATGTTCGCGTATGTGGGCGATCCGGTGGCGATCATGCTGGGCCAGGATTTCACCGAGGCGCAGCGCGCGGCCCTGGTGCGTGACCTGGGCCTGGATCAGCCCTTTTTCGTGCAGTTCTTCACCTTCCTGGGCAAGGCCGTGCAGGGGGAGTTCGGCCTGTCCTACCGCCTCTCGCGCCCCGTGGCGGAGTTGATCGCCGAGCGTGCGCCCGCCACGCTGGAACTGGCCCTTTGCGCGGCCTTCCTGGCGCTGGCCGTGGGTGTGCCGATGGGCGTCTATACCGGGCTGTATCGCCACTCCTGGCTGTCGCGCTTCTTCCTCACCTTCAGCCTGATCGGTGTCTCCCTGCCGACCTTCCTGATCGGCATCCTGCTCATTCTCACCTTCTCGGTCTGGCTGGGCTGGCTGCCCAGCTTCGGACGTGGCGATGTGGTGCGGCTGGGCTGGTGGTCCACGGGGTTTCTCACCTGGGGGGGTATCAAGGCGCTGATCCTGCCGGCGATCACGCTGGGGCTGTTTCAGCTGACCCTCATCATGCGCCTGGTGCGGTCGGAGATGATGGAGGTGCTGCGGACGGACTACATCAAATTCGCCAAGGCGCGCGGCCTGTCCAACCGCGCCATCAATTTCGGCCATGCGCTGAAGAACACTTTGGTGCCGGTCATCACCATCGCCGGGTTGCAACTGGGTGCAATCATCGCCTTCGCCATCGTCACCGAGACGGTGTTCCAGTGGCCGGGCATGGGCTTGCTGTTCATCCAGAGCGTGGGTGCTGCGGATATCCCCGTGATGGCGGCCTACCTCATGCTCATCGCGCTGGTTTTCGTGACCATCAACCTGATCGTGGACCTGCTCTATTACGCGGTGGACCCCAGGCTGCGCGTCGGGCGCGGGAGCGGACACTAATATGGCACCCCACGAAATCGCTTCGCAATTTTGCGGGGACCCCGTCGCATGAAGGCCTTCTTCGACTCGGATATTTGGTGGAGCTTCACCCGCTCACCCCTCACGGTCGTCTCGGCCATCGTGGCCTTCATCTGCATCGCGGGCGCGGTACTGGCGCCCCTGATCGCGCCGCACAACCCTTTTGACCTCGCTTCGCTGCAACTCATGGACGCGTTCAAGCCGCCAAGCTGGCAGGCCGAGGGTGACCGCACCTACCTCATCGGCACGGATGATCAGGGGCGCGACATGCTCTCCGCCATCATGTATGGCGCGCGCGTCTCGCTATTGGTGGGTTTCGCCGCGGTGGTGTTCTCCACCGTGGTGGGCGTCACGGTCGGGCTGCTGGCCGGGTATCTCGGCGGCAAGGTGGATGCGCTGCTGATGCGCATCGCCGATATCCAGCTCACCTTCCCCTCCATCCTCGTGGCCCTGCTGATTGATGGCGTGGTGCGCGCCCTCCTGCCCCGCGAGACGCATGATCAGGTGGCGCTGTTCGTCGTGATCTTCGCCATCGGCATTTCCAACTGGCCGCAATTCGCGCGCACCGTCCGCGGCTCGACGCTGGTGGAGCGCAACAAGGAATATGTGCAGGCCGCGCGCGTGATCGGGCTTTCGCCGCTGCGCATCATGCGAACCCATGTGCTGCCCAATGTCATGTCGCCCGTGCTGGTCATCGCCACGCTGAACCTGGGCTTCGCCATCCTCGCCGAGGCCACGCTCTCCTTCCTGGGTGTGGGCGTGCCGCCGACGCAGCCTTCACTCGGCACCCTCATTCGCATCGGCAATGACTTCCTGTTCAGCGGCGAATGGTGGATCACGATCTTCCCCGGCATCGCGCTCATCATCATGGTGCTCTCCGTCAATCTGCTGGGCGATTGGCTGCGTGACGCCCTCAACCCGAAGCTGCGGTGATATGAGCCTCCTCTCCGTCAGAAACCTCCGGGTCGAATTCCCCACGCGGCGCGGCACGCTGGTCGCCCTCGATGACGTCTCCTTCGACATCGCGCCGGGCGAAGTGCTGGGTGTGGTGGGCGAATCGGGTGCGGGCAAATCCATGACTGGCGCAGCCATCATCGGCCTGCTGGAGCCGCCAGGCCGCATTGCGCGCGGCGAAATCCTTCTGGAAGGACAGCGCATTGATAACCTGCGCTACGAGCAGATGCGCCAGATTCGCGGCCGGCGCATCGGCGCCATTTTCCAGGATCCGCTCACCACGCTGAACCCGCTCTACACCATCGGCCGCCAACTGGTGGAGACGATGACCACCCACCTCCCCATCGGCCCGGGTGAGGCGCGCGAGAAGGCCATCGGCTGGCTCGAACTGGTGGGCATTCCCGCTGCCCGCGAGCGCATTGACAGCTACCCGCATGAATTCTCCGGCGGCATGCGCCAGCGCGTGGTGATCGCGCTCGCTCTCTGCGCCGAGCCGCAACTCATCGTGGCGGATGAACCGACCACGGCGCTAGACGTTTCCATCCAGGCGCAGGTCATCGCCATGCTCAAGACCCTCGCGCGCGAGAAGGGCACGGCGATGATGCTGGTCACGCACGACATGGGCGTAATCGCCGAAACGGCGGACCGCGTGGCCGTGATGTATGCCGGGCGCATCACCGAAATCGGCCCCGTGCGTGAGGTGGTGCGCCACGCCCGCCACCCCTATTCGATCGGCCTGATGGGCAGCATTCCCCCACTCGACCGCCGCGTGGAACGCCTGCAACAGATTGATGGCGCCATGCCCCGGCTTACGGCCATCCCCAAGGGCTGCGCGTATAATCCGCGCTGCCCGAAGGTGTTCGACCGCTGCCGCGAGGAACGCCCGGAACTCATGAATGCCGGCACAACCCAGGCCGCTTGCTGGTTGCACGCGGAGGGTCCTGCCAATGTCTGACACCCCCATGCTCAGCGCACAGGGCGTTGCGCGCTATTTCGACGTCTCCAAGCCCCTCCTCCAGCGCCTGATCGCCCGCGAGGGCAAGCGCACGCTGCGCGCGGTGGACGGGCTTTCCTTTGACATCCCCAAGGGCACCACACTCAGCCTCGTGGGTGAGAGCGGTTGCGGCAAATCCACCGTGGCACGGCTCGTCGTCGGGCTTTACGACGCCTCCGCCGGGCGGGTGCTGTTCGACGGGCAGGATCTCTCGCTGGCGCGCGCTGATTCCAAGCAGCGCAGCCGCATGCAGATGATCTTCCAGGACCCCTACGCCTCGCTCAATCCGCGCTGGCGGGTGGTGGATATCGTGGCCGAACCCATTCGCGCCTTTGGCCTGCTGGACGACAAGCAGGCCATCCTGGCGCGCGTGGGCGAATTGCTGACCCAGGTGGGGCTATCCCCGCTCGATGGCCAGAAATACCCCCATGAGTTTTCCGGCGGGCAGCGGCAACGCATTTCCATCGCGCGCGCGCTCTCCTCCAACCCGGAATTCCTGGTTTGCGACGAGCCGACCAGCGCGCTCGATGTCAGCGTGCAGGCGCAAATCCTGAACCTGATGAAGGAACTCCAGACGCGCCTGGGGCTGACCTACCTGTTCATCAGCCACAACCTCGCCGTGGTGCGCCAGGTGAGTGACCGCATCGGCGTGATGTATCTGGGCAAGCTGGTGGAACTCGCCCCGGCCGAGACGCTGTTTGAAGCGCCCCGCCACCCCTACACGCGCGCGCTGATGGAGGCGATCCCGGATCTGGAAATGACCGGCCGCAAGCGCATCCCCGTGGGTGGCGAAGTTCCCAGCCCCATCACACCGCCGCCCGGCTGCACCTTCCATCCCCGCTGCGCGCTCGCCAATGCACGCTGCTCCACGGAGGTGCCGGTCATGAAGCCAGCGGGCGACGCCATGGTGGCATGCCATGCGGTCGAGGAAGGTCGCGCCGCAGTCTGAGGCGCGTTGCCCAGCGGTGTGGCAGGTTTGGCGCGCCCCTCCAGACGAAACAGCGCTTCTACGCGTGGCGCGAAACTTGCTTACCTGCGGGTTGCAGCCTCCAAGGAACTCCGCATGCGCCTCGCCACCATCGCCGCCGGCCTCGCCTTGCTCGCGATGCCCGCCCGGGCCGAGCTGAGCTACCCCTCGCGCCCCGTGACGCTTATCGTGGCCTTCGCGCCAGGCGGCCCGTCGGACACCACGGGCCGCCTGGTGGCTGAGGCACTGGGAGCCCGGCTGAACCAGCGATTCCTGGTCGAGAATGTTTCGGGTGCCGGCAGCACGATCGGCTCGGCCCGCGTGGCGCGCAGCGCGCCGGATGGATACACGCTGCTGTTGAATCATTTGGCGCTTCCCGGCGGCGCCGCCCTCTACGCAACACTGCCCTATGACACGGCGACGGCCTTCGCGCCGATTGGCCTCATCAACTACGGTCCGCTTGTGCTGATCGGCCGAAGGGACCTGCCTGCCACGGATACGGCAGGGCTGCTCGCCTGGATGCGTGCGCGGGGCGAGGCGCTGAACATGGGCCATTCGGGCATTGGCTCGGCCGTGCACCTGTGCAGCCTGATGATCCAGCACCGGCTTGGTGTGAAGTTCAACGATATCGGCTATCGCGGCAGCGCGCCCGCCCTGGTGGACATGGCTGCCGGCCGCGTGGACACGATCTGCGATCTCTCGACCACCGCGCTCGCCCAGGTGCAGGGCGGCAATGCCCGAGCATTCGCCGTCACCACGCGCGGCCGCCTGGCAGCCCTGCCCGACATACCCGCCTTCGCGGAGGCCGGCTTCCCTGGCTTTGAACTGTTGCTGTGGAACGCAATCTACGCGCCCGCCGGCACGCCGCGGCCGATCATTGACCGGCTGAACGGCGCTCTGCGCGATGCCCTGGCAGAGCCCGCGCTGCGCGCCCGCTTTGCCTCCTTCGGCACGGAGGTCTTCCCCTTGGCCGAGCAGACGCCCGAAGCCGCAAATCAGCGCCTTCAGGCAGAGATCATCGCCATCCGCGACACGGTTCGGGCCATGGGCGTGGAGCCGGAGCGCTGACGCAGAATTGGCGCGGGCGACTCACGCAATGGCCGAAGTGGTCAAGGATGATCACACCCGGCTAAAGTGGCCTCCATGACCGGTTATCACGACATCGGCGGCAAGGCCGCCGGCCCCATGATCAAGCTCGACCCACAGCCGGCCGAATGGGCCATGCTGTCCGAGGCGCTGCGCAACGCCATCCAGCAGAAGCACCGCAACATCTCGCTCGATGAATTGCGCCGCACCTTCGAGACGATGGGCGAGGAGCTTTACAACTCCCTTGGCTTCTACGAACGGCGCGTCGCGGCCTTCGCCCGCCTGCTGGACGAGAAGGGCATTGTCGGCCTGGACGAAACATTGGCGCGAATGGACGCAATCGCCGCCGCCCGCGGGCAACGCGTAAATCACGCGGCCATGAACGTGGAGCCCGCCTGATGCCGCGCTTCGCG
>JBBRVI010000177.1:0-7744 GCA_038247025.1 Acetobacterales bacterium | reverse complement strand
GAGAGGATGACAAAGACCGGCTGCGTGTAGCCCGCCGCGCGCAGCCGCGCCTCAAGCCGCGTCAGATAACGCGAGACGATGGGGCCGACATAGGCATTCACCGCCGTGGTGGAAAACCGCTCGAACTCCTTGATCTGCGGCAGCACATCGGCCGAGCAGGTGACGAAGATGCCCGGTAGTGCTGCACGGACCGCCTCGGCCGCCGCGTGCTCGTGACGCGGCGCGGCCCAGGAATGCAGGAAGCAGATGGCGACCGATTCCACCTCTGCCGCGCGCAGCGCCTCGATGGCCGTGGCGAGGCTCACGGCGTCCAGCGGAATTTCCACGCTGCCATCCGGGCGCAGCCTTTCGCGCACAGCCAGGCGCAACGCGCGGGGGATCAACGCGGGGGGTTGCGGCAGCCGGAGATTGTAGCGCTCGGGCTTCAGCCCCTCGCGCATCGCGATCACATCGCGATGGCCTTGCGTGGTGAGCATGGCGGCCTTGGCACCACGCCGTTCCAGCAAGGCGTTGGTGGCGACCGTGGTGCCATGGACGATGCGTGTGGTCTCCGCCAGCAATTCGGCCAGGGTCAGGCCGACGGCGGCGGCGAGGTTGCCCAGGCCATCCAGCACGCCCTCGCTCTGATCCGCTGGCGTGCTGGCCGCCTTGGCGAGGAACTCCCGCCCCTCCTCATCCACGCCTACGACATCCGTGAAGGTGCCGCCGACATCCACGCCGATGGTGTAGCGCATCAGGTATGCCTCCGATCGCGGAGGGCATCGCCCGGAGCGTGAATCGGCGGCGCAGCGAGCCCCTCGTCTTGGTCGCGCTGGATCAAGACCGGGTCACGCCGCGCCGGATCGCCCCAGCCGCCGCCCCCGGCCGAGCGGATTTCCAGCACCTCGCCGGGTTGGATTACCACGCCGACTTCCTTGGTGCGCAGCACGCGCTCGCTGCCATCTCCGTGGCGCAGCACGTAGCCATGCGGCGCGCTGTCCTGGCCGCCGCACATGCCCGCGCTGCCATGGCGCGCGCCATCGCCGGCGGTGTTGCCGCGGGCAGGGCCTTCGCTTTCGACAATGAGTTCCAGCGCCGCGCCGTGCCCGCCGCGATGCTGACCCGCGCCCGCCGTGCCGGCACAGAATTCATGGCGACGGAAATGCAGCGGGAACCGCGCCTCGGCCATTTCCACGCTGCCGAATTTAAGCCCACCGGCCGAGTGCCACTCCCCGGCACTGGACCAACCATCCCCCAGCGCGTGCCCGCCGCCGCCAGGTCGGGCATGGAAGAGGTGCCAGACGAAGTTGCGATCAGGCCGCCTGGCATCGCGCCCCGTGATCGCGATGCGAAAGCGCCGCCCCCAGCCACCCATCGCGCGTTCCGGGCAGCAATGCTGCATGGCGCGGATGATCGCCTCCACAATCTCGTTGCTGCAATGGCTGGTGCAGAGCGTGACCGCCGCGCCCTCACGCGCCCAGACCACGCTGCCCTCGCGCGCCACGATCCGCAACGCGCGGAAGGCGCCCTCATTCTTTTGTACTTCGGGGTCGAGCAGATAGGCAAAGGCCATGCACACGGCCGAGACCATGTTGGGGTAGGAGGAGTTCACGAAGCCCGCCACCTGGTCGTCACTCGCGCTGAGGTCCACGGTCAGCGTATCGCCCTGCTTCGTGCAGGTGGCGCGGATGGCGATGTTCTCATGGCCATGGCCGTCATCATCCAGCAATGCCTCGCCGTGCCAGGTGCCATCGGGCCAGGATTGCAGGATGCGCGCGGTGTGGGCATGGGCCAGGCCAAGAATGGCCTCCACCGCCGCCATCAGCCCCGCGCCGCCATGCTGGGCCAGCAGCGCTTCAAGCCGGTTGGCACCCAACTTCGCCGCCCCCAGCATCGCCGCGAGATCACCCCGAAAGTCGCGATTGATGCGGGTGTTGAGGGCCAGCATGGCCACCAAATCCGCGCGCATCTCGCCCTTCTCACCGAGGCGGATGGGCGGGATGCGCAGCCCCTCCTGCCAGATTTCCGTGGCATTGGGGTTGTAGCCGCCATGCGTGCCGCCGCCGATGTCGCTCTGATGGGCGCGGACCACAGAATAAAACCGAACCACACCCCCCTCGAATACGGGCAGCACGATGGTCAGGTCCGGCAGGTGAGAACCGCCATGCCAGGGGTCATTCAGCAGAAACACGTCGCCGGGGTTCATGCTGGCGCCGAAAGCGTCGCGCACGGCCTTCGCCGCGAAGGGCATGGCGCCGACATGCACGGGGATGTGATCCGCCTGGGCCACAAGCCGGCACTCCCCATCCGTCACCGCGATGGAGAAGTCCCGGCTGGAATTGAGGATCTGGCTATAGGCCGTCCGCAGCAGCCCTTCGCCCATTTCCTCCACGATCGCGGTGAAGCGGGCGGCGAGAACGGCGAGGGTCACGGGGTCCATGGGTGCAGCTTCCATCTTGGCGATGAGCGCAGCGTGGCGCATCCTTCCCGCAACACAAGGGGACGTTGAAATGAGCCTGACAACCTTGGCCGTAGGGCTGCGCTTTCCGGAAGGGCCGGTCGCCTTGCACGATGGTTCCATCGCGCTGGTGGAGATCGAGGCACAAATCATCTCGCGTATCGCGCCCGATGGCACGCGCTCGGTCATCGCACGCACGGGCGGCGGGCCGAACGGGCTCGCGGCCGGGCCGGATGGCACGCTGATCCTGTGCAACAATGGCGGCTTCATCTGGCATGAGGAGCCCGACATCCTCCGCCCCATCGGCGCCGCCCAGGACTACACGCATGGCCGGATCGAGGTGGTGGACATGACCAGCAGCGCCGTCCGTACCTTGTATGACCGCTGCGGCGATGTGATGCTCAAAGGCCCGAACGACCTGCAACTGGATGGCAAGGGCGGCTTCTGGTTCAGCGATCTCGGCAAAGTGCGCGCCCGCGACCGTGACCATGGGGGCGTCTATTGGGCGGCGCTCGATGGCAGCCGGATCATCGAGGCCGCCTTCCCCGTGCCCGGTGGTGCGAACGGCATCGGCATCAGCCCCGATGGCGAAAAGCTCTACGTGGCCGAAACCGAGACGGGCCGCCTTTGGGTATTCGACATCATGGGGCCAGGCCAATTGCGCAAATCCCCCTGGCCGAGTCCGCATGGCGGAAATCTCCTCTGCCAGTTTCCAGGCTTCCGGCGACTGGACAGCATCGCCATCACCGAGGCGGGCAATATCGTGGTGGCGACGCTGATCAGCGGCGAGATCACCACCGTCTCACCCGCTGGCGAAATCCTCGATGTGGTGAAGATGCCTGAGCGGATGCCCACGAACATTTGTTTCGGCGGGCCGCAGATGAAGACCGCCTACGTCACGCTCTCCAATACGGGCAAGCTGGTGAGCATGCCCTGGCCCGAGGCGGGGTTGCGGCTGCCCTGTTGCTAACGCAGACCGAGGATAGACCCCCACGACCCAGATGGCGCCTCCCAGGATTTGGGGTCGGGCAGATTGTGGCGGAAGGCCTTGTAGACGCTCTCCTCCCGCAGCGAGAGGGTTGAAATGATGATCAGGAGATATTGATACTTGGCGTCGAAGATTCCGTGCCTGGCCCAGTTTCCCTTGTGGGCCAGCGTCCCGAAGCCGCGGCCAACGTCTTTGTAGGCCTGGAAGACTTTCTCCTCGAAGCGCTGCTGGCTGGCAGCATAGGCGGCGGGCGTCATCAACGCGCCCATGACATGATCATAGAGACTTAGCGTGGTTGTCATCTGCCTCGCGACCTGAAGCAGCGCGCCGTCATGGACCAGCCAGCCGCCGCCTGGTGCCTTCTTGGGAGGGTTATTCACCACGAGCGGCATGTCAGCCTTCGCGATGTTTTCGATATCCATGGCAGTGTAAAAGAAATGCACCAGCTTCGGATTGGCTTTGGCGTTGCGCGCCAGAATGCCGAGGAAATGCTTGTAGACCGGGTCCCAACCGCCCTTGGGAAGCCTCCCGGCCATGTGCTGATCCGAGCTGACGCGGGCCGCCATGTCGGAAATCCAGCGCGCATAGCGCACCTGGAAAGGCAGGGCGTTCCAGATCTGGAGGGATTCCGGCACGGGCTTGGGCGGCGGACCGCCATTGCCTGGCGGCTGGCCATAGCGGGACACCAGCGCGGCCTCGGTTGCGTGGCCAACCCAGCCATCCTGCTTGAGTTTGTGCTGCGCCTGGAAGGCGCGGATGGCCTTTTCCAAATGCGTCTGACCGGGCGCGCCCTTCGCCACCCCGCCGGGCAGCTTGGCGGCCAGCCAGTCAACGTAATCGGGGCTGAGATGATTGAGCCGGATGAGCTGATTCTGTGTTTTGGCACCGATCTCGAACTCGGTGAGGCCGGGGTCCTTTATGCCGAAACCGCGCTTGAAGTCGCCCAGCGCCTCCCGCCAGGGGCCGAATTCGCGGCCATCCACCGGGACAGATCGCCCCATGATCCGGTTGAGCGACCGCTGCGCCCAACGCAGATAATCGATCTTGTCGAAGGCCGCCGCCGCTGATCCCGCACTCATGAACCGACCCCCTGCCGATATACCCTGGCGATATGGCCGGGGTGTCAGGAGGCAATATGCGCTGCCTCCCATAGAAGTACCATCAAGAAAAAAGACAGTTTCGAAAAGCAAGCATGCGTTCAATCCTGAAGCAAGGTCCGCAACATTCGGCGTGATGAATCCAGTCGCGCGCGCGGGCCTATCGCCGCGCCAGGCTCAGCGCCCCGGCCAGCAGGGCCAGCACCGCCCCGCAGTAAAACCCGGCCCAGGGCCCCGCTAAAGTGAAGCAGGCGGCGGCCGTGGTCGCCCCCAGGCTTTGCCCCAGCACCCGCGCAGTGGCTTGCATCCCGCCCGCGCTGCCAGCCCGGTGGCGCGGCGCGGTGGCGAGGATGGCGCGGTTGTTGGGCGCCTGGAAGCAGCCGAAGCCAACGCCCGCCAGCAGCAGCGCCAAGCAAACCCAAGGACTCGCCGGAATCCAGCCCAGCAGGATCAGCGCCAGTGCGAGAAACCCACCGCCGGCCGCCACCGGCAGCGCGGAAGCCGTTCGGTCCGCGAAACGCCCGGCAATCGGTGCCAGCAGCCCAATCGCGATGGGATAGGGCGTCATCATCAGCCCGATCTGCACCGGCGTGTAGCCCGCCGCCGAGAGGTGGAAGGGCATGGAGATCACCGTCACCATATGGGCCGCGAACATGCAGATGGAGGCACCAATGGCCAGGCGCACCGTGCGAATGCGCAGCAGATCCAGCGGAATCATGGGGACGGAGCGCGCCATCTCGCCCCGGATCAGCGCCGCGCCTATGAAGATGCCCAAAGCCAGTGCCGCCAAACCCAGCACGGGCCAGTGCAGCATCAGGTCCAGCCCCAGGAACACCAGGGCGAAGGCCGCGACATTCATCGCCGCAGCGCCGATGTCGAAGGCACGCGGCTGCCGCGCCACATCGGGCAGCACCCGCGCACCGAAGATGAGGGCGGCAAGCCCCAGCGGCAGATGCACCAGGAACACCGCAGGCCAATTCGCCACCGCCAGAACCGCCGCACCCACCGAAGGCCCCATGGCAGAACACAGCGCCACCACCATGGCATTGAAGCCGATGGCGCGGCCAAGCTGGGCTGTCGGGTAGGTGTGGCGCACCAGCCCCGACATCAGGCTCATCACCGCCGCCCCGCCCAGGCCTTGCGCCACGCGCGCGGCCAGCAGCGTCTCGAAATTGGGCGCCATGGCGGAGCACAGCGCGGCCAGAAGGAACAGCGCCAGGCCCCAATTCCAGACGCGCTTGAACCCCGCGATCTCGCCCAGCGCCGCAAAGGGGATCAGCGTGCCGACCACGGTGATCTGATAGGCGTTCACCACCCAGACGGCATCCGCCGGCGTCAGCCCCAGATCACGCGCGGCCGATGGCAGCGCGATATTGACCATGGCAGCATCGAGCACGGTGAGCGAGATGCCCGCCGCGATGCAGGCGGCTGCCTGTGTTCGGCGGGGTTCAGGGAGCCCGTCGGCTTCCGTCACGCGGCGCGCGAGACCTTTTGCGAGGCGTTGGGCAGCGAAACACCCACCAGATGATCGCGACTGACCAGGGCCGTCAGTTGTTCCTCGCTCCAGCCCTCGGTGCCGGCGGGGCGCAGCGGCAGCACCATCCAGCGGTAATCCGCCGTGCTGTCCACCACGCGCACCTGAATGCCGGCGGGCAGGACGGTGCCGAATTCGGCCAGCACTGCGCGGGGTTCACGCACGGCGCGAGAGCGATAGGCGGAGGATTTATACCAATGCGGCGGATAGCCGATGATGGCACGCGGATAGCAGGAACACAGCGTGCAGACGACGAGGTGATGCACATTCTCGGTATCTTCCAGCACCCCCAGCGGTGGGTTGCCGCGCATGGACACCCCCATGGACTCCGCCGCCGCCGTGCCATCGCGCAGCAGGAGGGCGCGCCATTCGGGGTCCACCCAGGCGCGAGCGACCATACGGGCACCGGTTTCGGGATTGGCGCGCTCTGCGATGGTCTGGCGCAGCGCGATCTCCTCCTCGGTCACGATGCCGCGCGCCTTGAGCGCCGCGACGAGCTTTTCGAGGAGGGCGATATTTTCCGGGCGGGGGTCCATCACGCTTCCTCCAGCCAGTGTTCAAAGAGTTCGATCAGCAAGGTGTCGCCGGCCTGTCCCTCATTCCAGACGGGCGGTTGGTCGAACAGCACATGGTAGAGCGCGCGCGGTTCGGCCGGGCGGTTGAAGGCGATGTCCTCGGGGTTGGGGAAGGTGCCGAGCATGCGCTCGACCGTGCCCATCCGCCCGCGCACATAATGCGGCGTGCGAAGGTGCAGCCGCGCGATGCGCTCGGGCCGCGCATCCTTCACGCGGACGCGCTGGCCAGGGGAGAAGTGTGCGGTGCTCACTGGAGGTCCTCCCAGGTAACGACACCCTTGGCGAGCATGACGGCGGTGATGGCGCGCAGCCATTTCTCGTAATAGGTCAGGCCGAAATAATCCGCCTCGGGCAGGCTTTCGATGTTGAGGCGCTGCTCATCGGTGGTCAGCAGCCCCCTTTCGCGCAGCACCACGCGCAGCGCGTCCACGCGCTTGCCGAAAGCATCGGGCGGCGGATCGGCTTCGGGCTCCACTGGCGTGCAGCGGAAGCGGGGATTGCCGCCCAGGTCGTGCTGGGCCGGTTCATGCACGGCTGGCGGGGTTTCTTGCGTGTTCATCCTGCGAGCCTACGCCCGAGCCGCGCGCCCTCGCAACTGGCCCGGCGCCTGTTCACACGATGGCAAGGTTTGCGCGCCACAATGGCGGCATGCTGGCCACCGACCCCGCCCTCCATGCCCTCTCACGCGGGCCCCTGCCCGAGCGTCTCGCCCTCGCCGCCCAGTCGGATGCACGGGCGGAGTTGCTCATCCTGCTCGCTGCGGACAAGGCCGCACCGGTACGCCTCGCGGTCGCTGAAAATCCGTGCGCGCCGCTTTTCGCTGACCAACTCCTCGCGCGCGATCCGGTGGCGCAAATCCGCGCGAGCCTGGCGCGCAAGCTTGCAACCCTTGCGGCGGAGATGGCGGCGCTGCGGCCCGACAGCGCCGGCTGGGACACGCTGCGCCGCCTCGCCACCGATCCCGCGCGCCAAGTGCGCCAGGTCATCGCGGAGACACTGGCCGACCTGCCGAACGCGCCGCATGAACTGGTGCTCGGCCTCTCCCGCGACCCGGATTTGGCCGTGAGCGAGCCGCTGATCCGCCTCTCACGCGTGCTGACCGAGGCCGATCTG
>JBBRVI010000176.1:0-7766 GCA_038247025.1 Acetobacterales bacterium | reverse complement strand
GGGAACGCCATGCGCTCCAGCACCACGGGGTCCTCCTGGCTGGCCAGCGTGTCGCCCGTGCCGGTATCCTTCAGGCCCACGAAGGCCGCGATGTCGCCGGCGACAACTTCCTTGATTTCCTCACGCTTGTCGGCGTGCATCTGGAACATCCGGCCGATGCGCTCCTTGTGGCCCTTGGTCGTGTTCATGACCATGTCGCCCTGGCGCAGCACGCCCGAATAGACGCGCACGAAAGTCAGGTTGCCGTATTTGTCGTTGATGATCTTGAAGGCGAGGCCGGCGAAGGGGCCATCCGTCTTGACCTTGATGATGCGGCGCTCGGCCGTCTCATCCTGGCCTTCCTCAGGGGCGACCTTGATGCCTTCCACGTCCAGCGGGCTGGGCAGGTAGTCAATCACGGCATCCAGCAAAGGCTGCACGCCCTTGTTCTTGAAGGCCGAGCCGCACAGCACCGGGCGGAACTCGCCCGAGATGGTGCCCTTCTTGATGCAGCGCTTCAGCGTCTCCACCGAGACATTGCCGTCGGCGAAGTATTCTTCCATCGCCGTCTCATCAATGCCGACCGCGGTGTCGAGCAGGATCTGGCGGAATTCGGCAACCTTGTCGGCCATGTCCGCAGGGATGGGCACTTCATGGTACTTGGCGCCCAGCTCGTCGCCTTCCCAGATCAGCGCCTTCATCTCAACGAGATCCACGATCCCCTTGAGCTGGTCTTCGATGCCGATGGGAAGCTGCAGCGCGACCCAGTTGATGCCGAGCTTCTCGGTCAGCGTGTCGCAGGCCTTGTAGAAATCGGCCCCTGTGCGATCCAGCTTGTTCACGAAGATGATGCGCGGCACGCGGTAACGGTCCGCCAGGCGCCAGTTGGTCTCGCTCTGTGGCTGCACGCCGGCGACACCTTCGATGATGAAGATCGCGCCGTCGAGCACGCGGAGGGAGCGGTTCACCTCGATGTTGAAATCAATATGGCCGGGGGTATCAATGATGTTGATGCGGTTGTCGTTCCACATCGCGGTCACTGCGGCGGAGGTGATGGTGATCCCGCGCTCACGCTCCTGCTCCATGTAGTCGGTCGTGGTGTTGCCGTCATGGACTTCACCAATGCGGTGGCTCTTGCCGGTGTAGTAGAGGATGCGCTCCGTCGTCGTCGTCTTGCCCGCGTCAATATGCGCGGTGATGCCGATGTTGCGAATCTTCTCAAGCGGTGAATGAGCCATGGTCAGGCCTCCATGCGACAAGGCAGGACAGCGCCGAAGTGGCGCCGCCTGCCCCTAAGTATTGCGATCAGGAATTCAGTCACCGGGAGATGCCCTCTTCCACGGAATTTTGCAAGGGCGAGGGGCTGCCGCTTGCTCAGGTGAGCCCGGCACAAAACCGTTGGATGCGGCTACAAGCGTCAACCAGCGTCGCGTCATCCGTCGCGTAGCTGATGCGGAAATGGCCGGGGAACATGAAGGCCGAACCATGCACGGCGGCCACGCCTTCCTCGTCCAACAGGGCCTCCACGAAATCGGCATCCGTTTCCAGCTTGCGGCCGCCAGCCGTGGTTTTGCCCAGGCAGGCGTTGAGCGAGGGGAACACGTAGAATGCGCCCTCGGGCTTGTGGCAGCGCAGGCCCTCCGCCTTGTTCAGCATCTCCACCACGAGGTTGCGGCGGCGCTCAAACACGCGGCCCATGGCGGCGACCGAATCCTGCGGCCCGTTCAGTGCCTCGATGGCCGCGGCCTGGCTGATGGAGCTGGTGTTGGACGTGCTCTGCCCCTGCAACTTGTCCATGGCCTTGATGAGCGCGAGCGGCGCGCCTGCGAAGCCGATTCGCCACCCCGTCATGGCGTAGCCTTTGGAGCAACCATTCATGGTGATGGTGCGGTCACGCAGGCGCGGCTCCACTTGGACCACTGTCGCCGGTTTGAACCCGTCATAGGCGAGCTTCTCATAAATGTCGTCGGTGAAGACCCAGACCTCGGGGTGGCGCAGCAGCACATCGGTGAGCTTCTTCAGCTCATCGTGGTTGTAGGCCGCACCCGTGGGGTTGGAGGGGTTGTTGAGGATCAGCCACTTCGTCCTGGGCGTGATCGCCGCTTCCAACTGCTCGGCGGACATCTTGAAGCCGGAATTCTGTCCGCAGGCGACAAAGACGTTCGTGCCCTCGGCCAGAGCCACGATATCGGGGTAGCTGACCCAGCAGGGGGTGGGAATGATGGCCTCATCGCCCGGATTGATCGTCGCGAGCAGCGCGTTGAAGATCACCTGCTTGCCACCGGTGGTGACGATGATCTCCTCGGGCTTGTAGTCGAGGCCGCTGTCACGCTTGAACTTGTCCGCGACGGCCTGCCGGAGGGCCAGGGTGCCCGCGACATCGGTGTATTTCGTCTCACCGCGCTGGATGGCCGCGATGGCGGCATCCTTGATGTTCTGGGGCGTGTCGAAATCAGGCTCGCCCACCGACAGGCTGATCACGTCGCGGCCGGCGGCCTTGAGTGCGCGGGCTTTACCCGTGATGGTGATGGTCTGCGAGGGCGAGATACGATCAAGCCGGTCAGCGGTGAGGTGCATGGTCTTCCAGGTCCTGACGAAGATGTACGACCGTATTCCCGTGCCGACGGCGTTTCAACCGGGCCTGACCACAAAAAAAGCCGCCCACCATTGGTTTGGGGGGCGGCTTTTCCTCAAAAAAGGCAGTGAAGCTCAGTGCTTCACATCCGCCCAGACCTTGCGCTTCACGGCATAAACGAGGCCGCCCAGGATCGCGAGGAAGATGAGGACCTTCACACCCATGGCGCGGCGCACCTCCATCTCGGGCTCCGCCGCCCAGGCGAGGAACGTGGTCACGTCGCGTGCCATCTGGTCCACCGTGGCTTTGGTACCATCGGCGAATTCCACCTGATCCTCGTTGAGCACGTTCGGCATGGCAATCTGACCGCCAGCGAACCACTTATTATAGTGCAACCCGTCCATCATGTTCATCCCCGGGGGCGGATCCTCATAGCCGGTGAGCAAGGCATGCAGGTAGTTGGCGCCGTCGTTGCGGGCCTTCGTTATGACCGAAAGATCAGGTGGATATGCACCATTATTCGCCGCGCGAGCCGCCTGCTCGTTGGGAAAGGGGCGGCGGAAGCGGTCGGGCACGCGGCCCGGACGCTCGAACATCTGCCCTTCGTCATTGGGTCCGTCGGTCACCTGGAAGGTGGCCGCGATTTCGCGCACCTGCGCCTCGGTGAGGCCAAGTTCCAGCAGGTTGCGATAGGAAAGTTGGCGCATCGCGTGGCAGGCCGAGCAGACTTCCTTGTAGACCTGAAAGCCGCGCTGGGCCGAGGCGCGATCAATGGTGCCGAACAGCGTGCTGAAGCTGAACCGGGCGTTGGGGTATTGCAACGCCTCACCCGCTGCCAGCACGGGGCCGGAAGCGAGGAGGGAGACGCCGAGGGCAAGAGCCTTGAGAATGCGCATGGTTTCAGGCCTTTTCCATCGGCTTGGCGGCGACCGCGCCGGGCATCGGTCCGGCACCCAAACTCGCCTTCATGCCAAGAACGGCGCGCGAGATGCTCTCAGGCAGCGGCAAGGGGCGTTCCAGTCGGCCCAGAAGCGGCAGTGCCACCAGAAAGTAAACGAAGTACAGCATGGTGCAGATCTGGCTGATCAGCACGTAGGGCTGCTCAGCAGGCTTACCGCCCACCCACGTCAGAACAAAGAAATTCACTGTCCAGAGCAGGAAGAGGATGCGGGTGATCGGCCGAAAGCGCAGCGAGCGCACCTTCGACGTGTCCAGCCAGGGCAGGAAAAACAGCACGATGATCGCCGCTCCCATCAAAACCACGCCACCGAGCTTGTCCGGCACTGCTCGCAATACGGCGTAGAACGGCAGGAAATACCATTCGGGCACGATGTGGGCAGGGGTCACCAGGGGATTGGCGGGTATGTAGTTGTCTGCATGGCCGAGGTAGTTCGGCGCAAAGAAGACGAGCCCCGCGAACACCGCCAGATACACGACGATACCGACCGAATCCTTGATGGTGTAGTAGGGGTGGAACGGCAGGGTATCCTGCGGCCCCTTCGGCTCGATGCCCAGCGGATTGTTGGAGCCCGTGATATGCAGGGCCGCCACGTGGAGAAACACCACGCCGACGATCATGAACGGCATGAGGTAATGCAAGGAGAAAAACCGATTCAGCGTCGGATTGTCCACCGAGAACGCGCCCCAGAGATAGGTGACTATGGTCGGGCCAATTACCGGGATCGCACTGAACAGGTTGGTGATGACGGTCGCACCCCAGAAGGACATCTGCCCCCAAGGCAGAACGTAACCCAGGAAGGCTGTCGCCATCAGCAGCAGCAGGATCACCACGCCCAACATCCAAAGCAGCTCACGCGGCGCCTTGTAGGAACCGTAATACAGGCCGCGCCAGATGTGGATGTAGATGATGATGAAAAACATCGAGGCGCCGTTCATGTGCACATAGCGCAGCAGCCACCCGAAATGCACGTCGCGCATGATGCGCTCCACGCTGTCGAAGGCCAGAGCCGTATGGGGAACATAATTCATGGCCAGGAAGATGCCGGTCGCGATCATGATCATCAGGTTGATCATCGCGAGGGCGCCAAAATTCCAGAAATAATTGAAGTTCCGGGGCGTCGGGAACGACCCGTATTCTTTCTGGATCATGGTGACGACCGGCAGGCGCTGGTCAACCCAACGCAGAACCGGGTTTGAAACCTGAGAGTCGTGCAGGCCTAGGGCCATGTTGCTCGTCCTCAAAAACGTGAAACCAAAGGCAGCTTGGGACCATACCCCGCGCCCGAATTCCCTCAGCCGATGCGAAGCGCCCGGTCCGAGGTAAAGGTATATTCCGGAACCAGCAGGTTCGTCGGCGCAGGCCCTTTGCGGATGCGGGCCGAGCTGTCGTAGTGGCTGCCATGGCAGGGGCAGAACCAGCCATTGTAGTCGCCCTTGGCATCCGTGGGTTTTTGGCCAAGCGGCACGCAGCCCAGATGCGTACAGACGCCCACCACGACCAGCCAGGGGTCGCGGCTCACGCGCGACTGATCGGTTGCGGGGTCCTTCAATTCGCTGGTCGGCGTGGCCCGGGCCGAGGCGATTTCCTCGGCCGTACGATGACGCACGAAAACCGGCTTGCCGCGCCACATGACCGTGATGCTCTGGCCCACGGTGATCGGGGCGATATCAACCTCGGTGCTGGCAAGCGCCAGAACATCCTTGGATGGGGCGAGCGACCCAACGAAAGGCCATGCTATCGCGCCCACGCCCACAACGGTGAAGGCCGCAGTCGTGAGTTGGAGAAAGTCCCGCTTGGTGACGCCAGCATCAGCCCCTTGGGCCTCCACCGGCGTCGTCTTGATTTGCGGTGCCATCGCTTCAGCCATTCCCATAACCTTTTCTGCTCAGCCCTCGCCATGGCTGCAACCGGCCAATCCAAAGCACCCGCCAAACACGTGCCCGGACCCTGTCTTAACGCCCGCTGCGTATAAGGGATGCTTCTCGAAAGTGGCAACCGCGCGTGGCCTTAAGAACATGCAATCGAGCCGGAATTTCACCCCGGCTGGAACACGCGCCGCTTGGTGATAGGCTGTAGGTATGAAGGAAACCCTCACACACCCCCTCACCTCCCCCGCCCAGGCCTGGTTCGCCGAATTGCGTGACCGCATCTGCGCCGCCTTCGAATCGGTGGAGGACCAGCTTTCCAGCGGCCCACACGCCGATATGCCGGCCGGCCGCTTCACCTACACGCCCTGGGAGCGGCCCGAAGGCGGCGGGGGCACCATCGGCCTCATGCGCGGCCGCGTCTTCGAGAAGGTGGGGGTCAACATCTCGACCGTACATGGCGAGTTCAGCCCCGAATTCCGCAAGCAGATTCCCGGCGCCGAGGAAGACCCGCGCTTCCTGGCCACCGGCGTCTCGCTGGTGGCCCATCCCCGATCACCCCGCGCGGCAACGGCGCATATGAACACGCGCTTCATCGTGACGTCCAAGGCCTGGTTCGGCGGTGGCGGCGACATCACGCCCATGGATGTGAAAAGCCCCGAAAGCCTGGAGGACGCAGCCCTCTTCCACGCCGCCTACCAGCGCGCCTGCGACAAGCACGACCCCACCTACTACCCGCGCTTCAAGCAATGGTGCGAAGAGTACTTCTTCCTTCCTCACCGCGGCGAAACCCGCGGCCTTGGCGGCATTTTCTACGATTGGCTGGGCGACCGCACGCCCGGACGCGGGCAGGATCTCGACTTCGCCTTCACCCAGGATGTCGGCCTGGCCTTCCTCGAATCCTACCCGGCCATCGTGGCGAAGCGCATGCACGAGCCCTGGACGTCCGAGGAGCGCCAGCACCAGCTGTTCCGCCGCGGCCGCTATGTGGAGTTCAACCTCCTGCATGACCGCGGCACGATCTTTGGCCTCAAGACGGGCGGGAATGTCGAGGCGATCCTGATGAGCCTCCCGCCCGAGGCCGCCTGGTAGGCCTCTACTCCGCCGCCGCCAGCGCTGCCAGCACCGAGGCGCCATACCGGGTGAGCTTGCTCTCGCCCACACCAGGCACCTCGCGCAGGGTGGCAAGGCAGGAGGGCCGGCGCGCCGCGATCTCGGCCAGAGTCGCGTCGTGGAAGATCACATAGGCCGGCACCTGCTGGGTGCGGGCCTCCGCGCGGCGCCATTCGCGCAGCGCGGCGAACAGCGGATCATCGGAGGCCGTGCGTGGCGCATCGGCCCGCATGCGCTGGCTGCGCGGGAGCAGCATTTCCTGCCGCAGCATCACCTTGGTCTCGCCGCGCAGAATGGCGCGCGCGGCCTCGGTCGGCACCAGCTCACCATGATTTTCCACGGCGATGTCCAGCGCGCCCTGTGCCACCAACTGCCGCACAACGGCGCGCAAGGTGGGCTCGGGCACATCCTTGCCCACGCCATAGGTGGGCAGCTTGTCATGCCCGAATTGGGCGACCTTGTCGGTCAGCTTGCCGTGCAGCACGTCCACCAGATGCCCAAGCCCAAAGCGGCTGCCGGTGCGCAGTGCGGCCGAGAGCAGCTTCTGCGCCGCCACCGTGCCATCAGAAAGCCTGGGCGGCGCGGCGCAGACATCGCAATGGCCGCAATCCCGTTCGAGGTCCTCGCCGAAGCAGCGCAGCAGCACGCGGCGGCGGCAGGTGCCGGCCTCGGCAATACCGACCATGGCATCGAGGCGCATGCGCTCGATTCGCTTCTGCTCATCCGAGGCGGGGCTCGACTGGATGCGGTGCCGCGCCAGCGCGATATCCCCCGCCCCATAAAGCAGCAGGGCCTTGGCCGGCAGCCCGTCACGTCCTGCCCGGCCGATCTCCTGATACCAGCCCTCCGGCCCCTGCGGCAGCGAGAGATGGGCCACGAAGCGCACATCCGGCCGGTCAATGCCCATCCCGAAGGCGATGGTGGCGCACATGATCACCGCATCGCCGCGTGCGAATCGGCGATGCAGGTCACGCTTGTCCTCGCTGGCCATCCCGGCATGGAAGGGTGCCGCGTCATGCCCGTCGGCGCGCAGCCAATCGGCGGTCTGCTCGGCGCGGGCACGGGTGCCGCAATAGATGATGCCCGCCCCACGCCCATCGGCCGCTTCGCGCAGGAAAGCGCGGATTTGCGTACGCTCCTGATCGCGCGGACTGGCGGCCAGATCAATATTCGCGAGGTCAAACGAGGCGCGAAACACCGGCGCATCCTCCAGGCCAAGCTGGGCGCGAATGTCGTCCACCGTGCGCGCATCGGCGGTGGCGGTCAGTGCCAG
>JBBRVI010000175.1:0-7768 GCA_038247025.1 Acetobacterales bacterium | reverse complement strand
GATCTCTTGGATGGAGAGTGCTTCCTCCAGCGTGGCCAAGTCCACTGTCCCGCCGCGTGTGAGTGTGGCGAGCTTGTCGAGTTGATGGGCCAGTGTCATCGGCCGTATGCGCTCATTGGGCAGGGCGTCATGGGCGGGGTGCCAGGTGCCGTCGGGCGAGAGACGTTCGGCGAAGGACCAGTCGCGCAGGCGGATCGCGGCCTTCGCACCCTGGATGCGGATGATGTTGTGATCCTCGGCAAGGGTGGTGCCCACGCCGCCCGAGATGGTGACGGGCACCTGGCCCGCATTCAGCCGCGCGGCGATGGCGAGTTCGCTGCCGGTGCCGGGCGGGTAGGTCGTGTGCGCCTCGTGCAGGGTCAGCGGGCCGACGAGGCGCTGGGCGAGGAACAGGAAGTGCGAGACGACCTCGCGCGTGAAACCACCCTCCGCGCGCTGCGAAAGCCAGGAGGCGGCGCCCGCCTGCCAGCCGCGCGGCCAAGTGGCGAAAGCGGCGGTGATGTCAATGCGGTGGATGTTGCCGATGCCTGGCAGCCAAGCGCGCAGTTGGGCGATGGCGGGCGAGGAGGCCATCGGGAAGTTCACGGCCGCGCGCTGCCCTTTGGCCGAGGCGACGAAGGTGCGTCCGGCGGCCACGTCGGAGGCAAGCGGCTTCTCCAGAAATAGCGCCCGGCCCGCCGAGAGCACGGCCTGGCCATGGGCGATGTGGGAGGAAGGCGGCGATGCGATATAGACCGCCTCGCTCGCCGCGATCACGGCTTCGGCGCTGGCGGCCATGGTCAGCGTCGGGCTGATGCCCGCGAGGCGCGCGAGCGCGTCGGCCGATGGGTCCCAGACGGCGACGACGTCCGTTGCGCCATGGGCGAGGGCGGCGCGCATCAGCCGCTCGCCCATGATGCCCAGGCCAATGATGCCCAGGCGCAGCGGTTCATTCGTCATAGGGGAGCCCCACATATTGCTCGGCCAGCGCGGTGCGAGCGGCCTCAGAATGCGCCAGGTAGTCGAGTTCCGCGACCTGCACGCGGTGCTCGAAGGGGTCATCGGCGCTGAATTTGTGCAGCATGGCCGTCATCCACCAGGAGAAGCGCTGAACCTTCCAGATGCGCTTCAGGCAGGTCTCGCTGTAGCGATCCATCAGGGCCTGGCCCTCGCCGCGAAAGAAACCAGCGAGGGCGCGCGCCAGGATGCGCACATCTGCCAAGGCGAGGTTCATGCCCTTCGCACCGGTGGGCGGCACGATATGTGCGGCGTCGCCGGCGAGAAACAGGCGGCCATGGCGCAAGGGCTCGGCCACGAAGCTGCGCATGCCGGTGACGCCCTTCTGGAAGATCCGCCCCTCGTTCACCCCGCCGAGGCGCGCGTGCAAGTTTTCCCATATGCGCGCATCGGACCATTCCGAGAGGTCCTCATCGGGCGCGCATTGCAGATAGAGGCGCGAGACGGTGTTGCTGCGCATGGTGGCTAGCGCGAAGCCATCGGCATGGCGGGCATAGA
The DNA here is from genome assembly GCA_038247025.1 of Acetobacterales bacterium. Lineage (GTDB taxonomy): Bacteria > Pseudomonadota > Alphaproteobacteria > Acetobacterales > Acetobacteraceae > Roseococcus. The sequence continues at coordinate 6,274 of JBBRVI010000175.1, read as the reverse complement.
TGAGTTCATGGCTGATCGGCTTGGCCTCGGCAAGGATGCCCAGCCAGGCGAAGGGGTAGATGCGTTCATAAACGCGCAGGACTTCGTCTGGCATGGCGGCGCGGGATATGCCGTGGAAGCCGTCGCAACCGGCAATCACGTCGCAGGTGATTTCGTGCGGCGTGCCGTCCTTTGTCCAGGTGATGCGCGGCTGGGTGGTGTCGATGTCGTGGACGGCAGCGTCCTCCACCTCGAAATGCAGCGGACGGCCGGTTTCCAGACGGGCGGCGACCATGTCCTTCACGGCCTCCTGCTGGCCATAAATGGTCACGCGCTTGCCGGTGAGGCCGTGCAGGTCAATGCGGTGGGCTTGGCCGTCGTAGCGCAGCTCCATGCCATCATGCGCCAAGCCTTCGCGGTGCAGGCGCTTACCCAGGCCCGCTTCGGTCAGCGTGTCCACGCTGCCCTGTTCGAGCAGGCCGGCACGGATGCGGCCTTCGATATAGGGGCGCGACTTCGCTTCGATGATGACAGAATCGACGCCCGCCCGGTGCAGCAGATGCGCCAGGAGCAGCCCCGCCGGCCCAGCCCCGATGATCCCGACCTGTGTGCGCATCGCTCACTCCCAGCTACCCTCGGGGACCGGAATGGCGCAGAATGGGTGCTACCACAACAGGGGTGATGAAGATGGAACAGGCTCGCCGGATTGACGTGATCTCGGATGTGATCTGCCCCTGGTGCTGGATCGGCAAGCGCCAGATGGAAAACGCGCTGACCATCATCGGCACGCCGTTCGAGGTGCATTGGCGCCCCTACCAGCTCAACCCAGAGATGCCGGTGGAAGGCGTGGCGCGCGCCGAATATCGCGCGAAGAAATTCGGCAGCGAGGAACGCGGGCGCGAGCTGGATGCCAATGTCGCCACCGCCGGCCGCGCCGTGGGGCTGGAGTTTCGCCATGACCTGATGCTGCGCACACCCAGCACCATCGCCGCGCACCGCCTGCTCCGCTGGGCCGGTGAGCGCCAAAACGACATGGCCGAAGCGCTGTTCCGCGCCTATTTCCAGGAAGGTCAGGATATCGGTGACCACACGGTGCTTGCCGCCATCACGGCGACGCTGGGGCTGGATGCGGCCGCTTTCCTGGCCTCGGACGAACACGACGCAGAAGTCCGGGCCGAAGACGCACATTTTCGCCGCATTGGCATCAATGGCGTGCCGAGCTTCGCGCTCGATGGCGCGGTGATGTTCAGCGGCGCCTATCCGGCCGAGCAAATGGCGGAAATCTTCGGCCGAAGGGCAGCGTGATGCAGTTTTTGCTGGACCGTGCGGCGGGAATCGGCGCGCGACTGCGCGAGCGCGGCGAGACAATCGCAGTCTCGGAATCATCCTCGGGCGGGCTGATTTCGACTGCGTTATTGGCCCTGCCCGGCGCTTCTTCGTATTTCATGGGCGGTGCAGTGCCCTACACCACGGCGGCACGCGGCGCGCTGGCCGGCATCACGGCTGAGCAGACGGCAGGGCTGCGCTCCTCCAGCGAGCCCTATGCGCAGCTGATGGCGCGAACCATGCGCGAGCGGTTGGGCACCACCTGGGGCCTGGCGGAAACCGGCGCGGCGGGACCCACCGGCAACCGCTATGGCGATGCAGCGGGGCATACCTGCCTCGCCATTTCCGGCCCGGTGGAGCTGGTGCGCACGCTGGAAACCGGGCGGGCGGAGCGCTGGGAGAATATGCTGGAATTCGGCCTCGCGGCGCTGGCTTTGCTGGATGAAGCGCTCAGCACGTCAGCAGCGCGGATCACGTCTTCGCCGCGATGATGGCGCCCGAGAGGCTGGCGGGAATCCGGTCTCGCCAAGCACCGGAATCTACCGCCGTGATGAAGTCCAGAACGGCGCGGTTGAAGGCGTCGGGGTCTTCCAGATTCATCGTGTGGCCGCATTTGGGCATGACCAGCAAGGCGGAGCTTGCGATGGTGCGCTTGAGGTAGAGGGCGGGTTCCAGCGTCGGGTCATCCTCATCGCCGGCGATGATGAAGGTGGGCAGCTTCAGCTTGCGGAATTGTTCTTCTAGTTCAAACAGTGACGGCCTTTCGCGCTGCACACCGAGCATGGTCAGCGCTGAGCCTTCAGTGGAATGCTCGGCCATCTGCGCCTCGAATTCCGCAAAGCCGCGCGGGTCCTTTTCCTCGAAGATCAGGCGAGTTGGGCCATGGGCGTAGATGTTGGCGAATTTCGCGATCCCTCCCGCGCGCAGCTTGGCGACGGAGCCGTCAATCTCGCCACGGAACTGCGCGCGCTTGTCGGGCGAGGCGCCATAGCCCACGCCGGCGGCCGTGAGGCTGCGCGCCAGATGCGGATGGCGCAGGCCCAGATGCAGCGTGGCGAAAGCGCCCATGGAAAGGCCGACCACATGGGCGGGTGCGAGGTCAAGCGCCTTGATGACGGCGGCGATGTCATCCGTCGCGCGATCCTGGCCATAGGCGGCGGGATTCGTCGGCACGTGGCTGGGCGGGTACCCGCGCGCGTGAAAGGCGATGCAGCGATAGCGCCGGGCAAAGAAGCGCATCTGCGGCTCCCAGCTGCGGGCATCGCCAGCGAATTCATGGGCGAAGACCAGCGGCGTGCCCTGCCCGGCCTCGATATAGTGAAGATCAACGCCATCCTCGGTACGGATGCTGGGCATGGGAAACTCCTTCCTTCGTGGCGGTAACTTGCGTCGTGCGCGAACGCGCGGCAAGCACCGTGGCCGCCAGATCAGGAGAGTTTCCATGCCCCGCCAAGCCCTCGCACTTCGTGTTCCCATGCGCCATCCGGGCGACGCCTCGGCTGTCGCCGCATTGTTCGACGCGGGGGCGGTGAGGCCCGAAGAGGTGGTCGCGATCCTCGGCAAGACCGAGGGCAATGGCTGCGTGAACGACTTCACCCGCGCCTATGCCGTCAGCGCGCTCGCCGCCATGCTGGGCGCGCGTATGGGTGTGACGCCCGAGGCGGTGATCGCGCGTGTGGCGCTTGTGATGTCGGGCGGGACGGAGGGCGGGCTTTCGCCGCATTTCCTGGTGCTCGCCGTGCGCGAGGTTGCCGCATCTGCAAGTGGCGCGCTGGCCATCGGCGTGGGCTTCACGCCGGATTTCGCGCCCGAGGAGATTGGCCGCATGGCGCAATTGCGCGCCACGGCAAAGGCGGTGCGCGCGGCCATGGCGCATGCTGGCATCACCGATCCGGCCGAGGTGCATTACGTGCAGGTGAAATGCCCGCTCATCACCTCGGCCAAGGTTGCGGATGCGGCGGCGCGCGGGCAAAGCGTGGCGACGCATGAGACCTATCCCTCGATGGGCCTCTCGCGCGGTTCGGCCGCGCTGGGCGTGGCGCTGGCGCTGGGGGAAATCACCGAAGCTGTCCTGTCCGATGCGGTGATCGGCGCGGATTGGTCGCTGCATTCCTCCCGCGCGAGCTGCTCGGCCGGGGTGGAGCTGGAGCGTTGCGAGGTGATCGTGCTGGGCAACAGCCTCGCCTGGGCGGGCGATCTGCGCATCGGGCATGATGTGATGCAGGACGCGATAGATTTCACTGCGGTGCAGCGGGCGCTGGCCTCGGTCGGGTTGGGTATGCCCGGACAATTGGATGCCGCAGCGCGGGCAAGGTTGGTCGCCGTTCTGGCCAAGGCCGAGCCCGCCACCACCGGCCATATTCGCGGGCTGCGCCACATCATGAATGACGACAGCGACATCAACGCCACGCGCCATGCCCGCGCGATCGTGGGCGGCGTGATCGCGGCAGCCATTGGCCGAACTGACCTTTTCGTCTCGGGCGGGGCCGAACATCAGGGGCCGGATGGCGGCGGGCCGGTGGCCGTGATCGCCCGAAGCATCTGAATTGACAAAGGGGGGCTGGAAACCGGACGCCATTGGTCCTATTTGCATTGGGACGGAGGAGAAGACCTGTGCTGAAGCTCTCCAGACTGACAGATTACGCCGTGGTCGTGCTCTCCCGCATGGGGCAGCCCGACCTTCCGATGCTCAGCGCGCCCGGCATTGCTGCGCGCACTGGGTTGGCTGAACCGACTGTTGCCAAGGTCCTGAAGATATTGGCGCAATCCGATATTGTCGAGGGCTTGCGCGGCGCGCGCGGCGGGTATCGCCTGACGCGCCCCCTCGCTGACATCACCCTCGCCGAAGTCATCGTGGCCTTTGATGGGCCTATCGCGTTGACCGCATGCGTGGATGGCAGCACTGGCGGGTGTGACAGCGAACATCTTTGTCCGGTGCGTGGCCGCTGGGACCCGGTGAACCACGCCATTCGCGAGGCGCTTGCCGGAATTTCCGTCGCTGAGCTTGCAGGGGGTGGCTGCGGTGCCAGCTTCCTGCCTCTCTCCAATCAATTTGTCGCCGCCGAGTAGGAGCGAATATGCCTGCCGTTGCAGAAACTCTCGAGACCGTCCAGGCCGCCAGCGATGGCGGCTACAAGTGGGGCTTTGAGACCGATATCGAGATGGAATATGCGCCCAAGGGGCTGAACGAGGATATCGTTCGCTTCATCAGCGCAAAAAAGAACGAGCCGGCCTGGCTGCTGGAATGGCGCCTCAAGGCTTATGCCATGTGGCTCAAAATGCCCGAGCCCGATTGGGCTGCGGTGAACTACCCCAAGATCGACTACCAGGACGCGTATTATTACGCGGCACCGACCAATAAGGTTGTGCCGAAGTCGCTGGACGAGGTCGATCCTGAGCTGCTGCGCACCTATGAAAAGCTCGGCATTCCGCTGCGTGAGCAGGAGCGGCTGCAAGGCATCGCCGTGGATATGGTGTTCGACAGCGTAAGTGTCGCCACCACCTTCAAGGACCGGCTGCACAAGGAAGGGATCATCTTCTGCTCGATCAGCGAAGCGGTGCAGGAGCACCCGGAGCTGATTCAGCAATACCTTGGCTCGGTGGTTCCTCAGGGCGACAATTACTTTGCCTGCCTGAACTCGGCCGTGTTCACCGATGGCAGCTTTGTCTTCATCCCCAAGGGGGTGCGCTGCCCGATGGAGCTGTCCACCTATTTCCGCATCAATGCAAAGAGCACGGGCCAGTTCGAGCGGACGCTGATCATCGCGGAAGCGGGATCGCATGTCTCGTATCTGGAAGGCTGCACCGCGCCGATGCGCGATGAGAACCAGATGCATGCGGCCGTAGTCGAACTCGTGCTGATGGACGACGCGACGATCAAGTACAGCACCGTCCAGAACTGGTACCCCGGCGATGCGCAGGGCAAGGGCGGCATCTACAACTTCGTCACCAAGCGCGCCGCCTGCCGCGGTGCACGCAGCAAGGTGAGCTGGACCCAGGTTGAGACGGGCTCCGCCATCACCTGGAAGTATCCGTCCTGCATCCTGCTTGGTGATGACAGCGTGGGTGAGTTCTACTCCGTGGCCATCACGAACAACTACCAGCAGGCCGATACCGGCACGAAGATGTGGCATGTGGGCAAGAACACGAAGTCCACCATCGTCTCCAAGGGCATCAGCGCGGGCCATGGGCAGAACACCTATCGCGGCCTGGTGAAGATCAGCCCCAAGGCGACCGGGGCGCGCAACTTCACGCAGTGCGACAGCCTGTTGATCGGCGATCAATGCGGCGCGCATACCGTGCCCTATATTGAGAATCGCTGCTCCACCGCGAAGATCGAGCACGAGGCGACGACCTCGCGCATCGCAGAGGACCAATTGTTCTACTGCCGCTCACGCGGGCTATCTCAAGAGGAGGCGGTGGGGCTGATCGTGAACGGCTTCTGCCGGGAAGTGCTCAAGGAATTGCCGATGGAGTTCGCCGTCGAAGCGCAGAAGCTTCTGGCGATTTCACTCGAAGGGAGTGTTGGCTAGTGCTTGTTATCAAGGATCTGACGGCGGAAATTGACGGCAAGACCATCCTCAACGGGATTGATCTTGTGGTGCCGACCGGCGAAATCCACGCCATCATGGGGCCGAATGGCTCGGGCAAATCCACGCTCTCCTACGTGCTCAGCGGGCGCGCGGGCTATGAGATCACGGGCGGCAGCGCGACCTTCAATGGCCAGGATATCCTGGCTATGGAGCCCGAGGAGCGCGCTGCCTCCGGGCTGTTTCTCGCCTTCCAGTACCCGGTGGAACTGCCGGGTGTCGGCAACGCAAATTTCCTTCGCACGGCGTTGAACGCCATCCGCAAGGCGAAGGGCGAGCCGGAAGTGGACGCCATGGCCTTCCTCAAGTTGGCGCGCGCCAAGCTGAAGGCGCTGCAAATGAGCGACGACATGCTCAAGCGCAACGTGAATGTCGGCTTC
>JBBRVI010000174.1:0-7821 GCA_038247025.1 Acetobacterales bacterium | reverse complement strand
GGTCGCAGCCCTGAGTGCCACGGGCTTCTCGGCGCTGGATGCCACGCAGGTCGGGTCGCTCTCCAACACCCAGATCGCAGGGGTCACCGCCACCCAGATCCGCGGCCTCACCGCCGCCGATGTGGGCGAGCTTTCGGCCACACAGGTCGGGGCCTTGGGTATCTCCCAGATCGCCGCGCTGAGCGCGACCAATGTCTCGGCGCTGGATGCCACGCAGGTGGGCGGGCTGAGCACGCTGCAGTTGCGCGGGATTACAAGCACCCAGGTCGCCGGGCTGAGCAGCGGCGATGTGGAGGAGCTTTCCAGCACACAGCTCTCTTCGCTCAGCGGTTCGCAGATCTCGGCGCTCAGCGCTACCGTGATCGGCGCGCTGACGAGCACCTCGCTCGAACCCTTCACCTCCACGCAAATTCGCGCGTTGAGCAGCACGCAGATTGATCAGCTCTCCACCACCAACATCGCAACCCTGTCGGAGACGCAGCTCGCCGGCTTCGACGCGACGCAGGTGGGCAGCATGACGGATGAGCAGATCACGTCTTATCTCGGCCTCTGAGGCTGAGAACACCGGAGAGAGGACAGGATGTCCAGCATAACCCAGGCGGTCGAAATGTCACTCTCGGATGTCGTGGAGCAGGCCCAGGAACTGGCCTCCCGCGGGGATGGCGAGGCCGCGCAGCTTCTCTACGCACAATGGATTGCCCGGCATCCGGGCCACCCCCAACTCTATATTGCGCATTTCAACCATGCCTGCCTGTTGAGCGAGATGAGGCACAGCCCGGCCGCATTGGAGGCGCTCCACCAATGCCTGGCGCTCAATCCAGATTTCCTGCCGGCGAGCATCAATCTCGGTGGCCTGCTGGAACGCTCCGGTACGGTGCCCCAGGCGATCGAGGCCTGGCAGGGCGTAGCGCAGCGGCTGGTCGCCGTCACCGGGCAAGCCATCGCCTATAAGCTCACCGCGCTGCGCCAGATCGCCCGCGTGCTGAGCGAGTGCGGCAAGCCCGCCATGGCCGAGACCATGCTGCGCCAATGCCTGGACATTAACCCCGAACAACGCGACGTGATCGAGCAGTTCATGGCGCTGCGCCTCGTGCAATGCGCCTGGCCCATTCTGCCGGGCGGGGACGTGAAGGATCGCCGGCGCCTGCTGCGCGGCACCAGCCCACTATCCATGCTGGCCTACACGGATGATCCGCTGCTGCATCTGGGCCTTGCCCACCATTATGCGCGCCGCATGGTGGATGAAACGGCCGATCTCAGCCGGCATGACCGGCGTGACGCCCCGATTGACATGCGTTCGCGCCGCCTGCGCATCGGCTATGTGTCCTCCGATCTGCGCGACCACGCGATCGGCACCCTCATGGCCGAGGTGTTCGAGCTGCATGACCGTGTAAAGATGGAGGTCTTCGCCTATTACTGCGGGCCGGCCTCCAGCAGCGCTTTGCAGCACCGCATTCAAGGCGCAGTGGAGCATTGGGCGGACATCCGTTCGCTCAATGACGAAGCCGCCGCCGCGCGCATCGCCGCCGATGGCATTGACATCCTGGTGGATGTGAACGGCTACACACGCGACGCACGTACCGGGCTTTTCGCGCATCGCCCCGCACCGGTCCAAGTCAACTGGCTCGGCTATCCCGGCACACTTGGAACGCCCTACCATCACTACATCATCGCCGATTCCTGGATCATCCCTCCGTCGTCAGAAATCTACTATTCCGAGAAGGTGCTTCGCCTGCCCTGCTACCAGCCCAATGACCGCAAGCGCGCCATCGCGCCCACACCCACGCGCGCTGCGGCCGGACTGCCAGAGGATGCCTTCGTCTTCTGTTGCTTCAACGGGGCGCAGAAGCTCTCGCGCTTTACCATGGAGCGCTGGATTGAAATCCTGCTCGGCGTGCCGGGCAGCGTCCTTTGGCTTCTGGATTCGGGCGAGGAGATGCGCACAAACCTGACCGCCTTCGCGGTGGAACATGGCTTGGCTGCCGGGCGCATCATCTTCGCGCCCAAGCAGGCCAATCACGAACACCTGGCGCGCTATCGCCTAGCCGATCTCTTCCTCGATTCCGCTCCCTACGGCGCGCATACCACGGCCTCCGATGCGCTGTGGCTGGGCATTCCCGTGCTCACGCTGTCAGGCCGCGGCTTCGCCTCGCGCGTTTGCGGCAGCCTGGTGCGGGCCGCGGGCCTCCCCGAACTGGTATCTGCCACGCCGGATGAATACGTTGCCCGCGCGATCCAACTCGCGCACAGCCCCGCCGAGCTTGTGCGCCATCGCAAGACGCTCGCCGCCAGGCGCGGACGCTGTGACCTGTTCAACATGGAAAAACTGGTCACCCGGCTGGAAGCGCTGTTCACCCAGGCCGCGCGGGAGCACCAGCGCGGGCGGACCCCGCCGCCGCGCCTCACCAATCTGGACGCCTATCTGGAGATCGGCAGCGGCCTCGATCACGAGCACGATGAAATGCTGGCGCTGGCCGATTACGCGGGGTTCTACCGGGCGCGGCTCGCGCAGAGGAACACCGTGCGGCCCTTGCTAGCCGATGGGCGTTTGTGGCCCTGATCAGGCCGCCACGGGCAGGCTCGCCATGTCAAAGCCGTGGAAGAGGGAGAGAAAGCGGAAGGGATTGGGCTGCCAGCGCGGATACATCACATTGTTGATGTCGGCTTGTGTGTCGAACCAGCCAAAGCGCGTGGCACCGGCATGGTGGTTCCAGCAAAGCTGCAAACCGGTCTGGTCAATCCAGCGGGTCACATGCGGGCCACTCAGCGCGCCTTCCAGGTAGCCTTGCAACTCGGCGAGAAAGGCATGGCCCGCATCGCTCGGAAAGGCCAGCAACAGGTTGGCGGTGATGTGGCTGCCAAAGCTGTCGCTCGCTGCATTGCGGTTGAGCACGATATCCGATGCCGCGAAGCGCTCCAGCAAATCGCCTACGCCACGCTGCAACACACAGTCAATGTCGGAGACGAAGACCGGCCGCCGCAATTCCTGCATCACGCGTCGCGCCACGGCAAAGCGCGTGGACTGGAAATGCGCGACCGGCAGGCGGCGCGGTCCGTCACTGTCATGGCATTGGGTGGTGACCGTACCCGCGTCGAAATCATCAGCGGTGAAGAGGATACGCGGATCATCCATATCCATCAGCCGGATCAATTGCGGCAACTCGCGACGCCCGCCGATCACATGCACCAGAACCAGCGCAGGCACTTCGCAGTGGCGCAGGACGGAAGCGAGGTAGGCGCGGCCATAAAGGCGCAAGTAGGCAGCATCCCCAGCAACCACGAAGGCAAGCTTTGCCGCACGGCAAGCAGTTTGACGACGCAATTGCGCCCAACCGACGACGCGACCCGATGCGCGATGGATCGCCGTCATCGGGATGGGCTCCGCCACCCCTCCCAGCAATTCCTGATCCGCTGCTTCAGCCAGGTGGCGATAATGCCGCGCCCAGTGCCGGGCCTCGCCGTCGGGCAGGCCATCAGGCTCCACCTGGCGTGCGGCGAGCACAAGTGTCTGCACCGCAGCGGCCCGCGCGGCATCCAGTGGTTGCAGCAAATGCAGGCTGATGGCGCGATGCGCCTCATGCAGGCGGCGCAGCGGGTGGATCGCCCCTTCGGGGGCCAGCGCAAGACAGGTCCGGCTGGCGAGTTCTCCCGCGGCGGCAGCCTCCAGCAACACCAGATGGGCACCAACATGGCCCGGCTCCAGCGCGACCAATTGCCGCGCGAAATGTCGGGCGCGGGCCTGATGTCCGAGGTTGCGGTTGCAGGCGAGCGCTGCCTGCAACACCGCCAGATTTCCCGGCGCGTAAGCAGCGAGGGCGGCAGCATGGCGCTCGGCTGCCACCAGATCGCCCGTTGCGATCTGCGCGTTGAACCCGTCCATCACAATTCTGGCGGCGGCCTCCGCCTGGCCCGGGGCGGCGAGGTGCAGCGCCTCGATTTGCTGGCCCAGCGCAGTCAACCGCGCAACCAGGCGCTGCCGCGCAGCCGCGTCCCAGCAAGCTGCCGCCGTGATCTCGGCGATCAGAACCTCGAAGGGGCTTGCTGCATTTTCGAACTCGACCATCCTGGTCACTCCCTGCATGCGTGGGGCAGCATCACCCCTGCAGGTTAAGAGTTCGCGAAAAGGATTTGTTTACTGCGCTGCGCGCAAACTTCGCGCATGCATCACGGACCAGCGCTCGGCGCGGCTCTTCTTCGGGGACCGCCTTTTGCCATCGCATTGTTGGCCGGTCCGGCGCAGGCGGTCGCTCTCACGGAGGCCGCCCCAGCCTGGCTTCACACAGCGCTTCTTGTGTCGCTGGCCGTTGGCATGTTGGCAGCGCTCGTATTGGCCACGCTGGCTTATCGGCGCAGCCTGCGGCCCGTCCCCATGCAGGGCATTTCTTGCGCTGAACTGGAGGATATGCGCCGCTCGGTCAGTGCCTTCGCCACTTTGCTGCGCGATGGCAGTTCCGTTCTGATCAAGACCCATCACGGCACGCTGGAGACGGCGCATCTGGTGGCAGCGCAAAGCCAGCAATTGATCGCGCTTGTGGCCGACAGCGAGGCGCGGTTGGGAAATGCGACCCAGCGCAGCGAGATTCTCGCCACGCGCGTTGCAAAATCCGCGGCCGCTGAAATCAAGGCGGCGGTGCAGCAGCTCGCCCAGGTCTCAGCGCAGATCGAGAAGCAGACGCTGACACCCAACGCGCGGGAATGGTCAGCCAAGCCTCACTCGCCGGGCTGACGCTCGCGCAGCTTCAGGCGCTCCATCTCGGGGACGGCCTGGCCCGCATCCACAAAGGCCTGCTTCAACGCCTGGAGGTTGGGCGCGAAGATCCCCTCGCGATTTTGCGAGGCCCAGTCGCGGCTTTCGGTGGGCATGCGCAGCGCGCCCTGGAAGCGGGGCATCACCCAACGCGCGAAGAGTTCGTAGCTGCGCAGCGTCTGCTCGCGATCCGCCCATTCATGGGCGCGAAACAACACACCACCTGCACCACCCTCGCTGAAGCCGATCAACCGCTCTATGCCGCGCGCCACCGTCTCGGGGCTGCCGACCAGCGTGGTGCCGGCGCGCAATCCATCGCCCAGAGGGTCCTCAGTGCGGGTGGGCGGGCGGCCCAGTACCTCACCGAAATAGCTTTCGGTCTCCAGGCGCTCGCCAATGCGGCAATCGCGCATGGCGCGCTCATCATCCTCGGCGCAATGCATGTTGACGACGAGGCGCCAATCCTTCCGGTCCATGGTCTGGCCGTGCTTCGCAGCTTCGGCCTCAGCCATGCGCCATTGCTCCGCAAGCTTTTGCGGGCCACCGGGCAGGCCCGCCCCCAGCGAGATCAGCCCCAACCCATGCTTCGCAGCAGCCAGCGCCCCCGCCGGCGTGGTGGAGGACGCCACCGAAATCGGAAACCGCGGATGGGTGTAGGGGGCCAGGTGCAGGCGCGCCTCGCGCAGTTCGAACCAGTCGGTTTTCATGGTTACCGGACCTTCGCAGGCCAGAAGCTGCATGATGGCGGTAAGCGCTTCCTCCATGCGCGGGCGCTGGGTGCGCGCCTCGATGCCCATCATGTAGGCGTCGCTCACCAGCGCGCCGGGGCCGCAGCCCATCATGGTCCGCCCGCGCGTCATGTGGTCGAGCTGCACGAAGCGCTGCGCAACGAGGAAGGGGTGATGATAGGGCAGGCTTGTGACACCCGAGCCCAGGCGGATGTGCTTGGTGCGCTCGGCCGCCGCGGCGATGATCAACTCCGGGCTCGCGATGGTTTCCCAGCCGGCGGAATGGTGCTCGCCGATCCAGGCCTCGTCGAAGCCAAGTGCGTCCAGTGCCACCAACAGATCAAGGTCACGCCCCAGGGCCAGGGTCGGGTTGTCGCCGACCCGGTGAAAGGGGGCGAGGAAGATGCCGAAATTCAGACCGGCATGGGCCATGGAAAGATCCTCCGTGTTGCCGTCAGGCTGGTCCGCCGACGCTCGCAGGTCAACGTTTGCGAACGACCAACGCCACCCCCGCCACCGCCACCGCCGTCCCCGCAATGGCCTGCCAGGCCATCTCGTCGCCCAGCACCAGCCAGGCAATGGCGGCGGCCAGCGGCGGCACCAGGAAGAACACCGAGGACGCCCGCGCCGCCTCGCCATGGCGCAGCATGGCAAAGAGGATGGAGAGCGAGATCAGCGAATTCACGAAGATCAGGTAGGCCAGGCCGATGAACAGCCCCGGCGCCCATTCCACGCGCATCGTCTCGGTGAACCAGGCGATCGGGAGTGTCGCGACCAGCGCCACCGAACACATCACCAGATTGGCCGTGACCAGATGCGTGGGCCGGCCGGATTTGCGCTCCAGCAACGCGCCTGCGGTCATCACACACAGCGCCACCATGGCAAAAAACAGCCCAACCCAGCCGCTGGCGCTGAAACCCGTACCCGAGAGAATGACCATCGCAGCACCCACCATGCCCAGCGAGAGACCCACCCAGCCGCGCGCGCCCACTGGCGGATCACCCACCACGGCGGGGGCCAGAAGTGCCACCAACACCGGCTGAAGCCCGATCAGCAGCGCGATGGTCCCCGCCCCCATGCCATTGGCCATGGCCAGATTCATCGCAGCGAAATAGGCGAATTGCACCAGCAGCCCCATGCGGATCAGGTGCAGCATCGTCGCGCGATCCGGTCGCGCCGGGCGCAGCACCAGCCACAGCGGCAGCAGCAGCGCCACGACCACGGCGTAGCGCATGACCTGCAGCGTCAGCGGCTCGGCATGGGGAAGGCAAAGCTTGATGGCGGTGAAGCCGCCCGACCAGAGCGAGACGAAGGCGAAAGGCGCCACGGCCAGCCAGGCAGGCCGTGGCAAGGGGGAGGCTGGCGTCGTGCTCAACGCTCCGCCGTGCGGAAGCCTGAAGGCCCCCCATCCACGCGGATCATCACCGAAAGCCGGTTGTCGGGGGTGGGCCGGGCCAGATTGGCCTGGTCAATCCGTTGCGCCGAGGCCACCAGGCCCAGGCGCTTATCCGGCGAGATCGCGACAAAAAGCGGCGGCCCCGCCACGGAATGCGGCGCCTCGACCGTTGCCAGCACGCGCGGCGGGGTGGCGCTGAGGTCAGGAATGCTAACCGTATCGGCTGGCGGGTTCAACAGCCGTTCTCCAGCACAGCCTTGTTGTCATTGCCCGAAAGGGCGAGTTGCGCCGAAGCGGGACCAACCGAGACGGCAAGGGCAAGGCCCCAGAGCCAAAGCTGTTGCACGGGCTGTCTCCTTCTTCCCCGATTGTTGTCTCTCCGGGATGATTGCAGCTTCAACCCAATGCGGCTTTGCGGCAAGCGCGCCTTGATGAAGCTTGCGATCCGGGGCAAAACTTGCGCAAGAACAGCCCAAGCCAACAAAGGGAAGATACCAGGAAATGACCCAACGCCGCTCGTTGCTGATGGGGGCCATCGCTGCCCCCGCGCTGCTGCATATCCCCCGCGCCCAGGCGCAGGAAATGACGCTTCGCCTGCACCATTTCCTGCCGGCCGTCTCCAATGTGCATCGCCATTTCCTGATGCCCTGGGCCGCCAAACTCGCCGCCGAAAGCCAGAACCGGCTGCGCGTGCAGATTTTCCCCTCGATGCAGCTCGGCGGAGCGCCCCCGCAGCTTTACGACCAGGCCAAGGATGGCGTGGTGGATATCGTCTGGACGCTGCCGGGCAACACGCCGGGCCGCTTCCCCTCCATCGAGGTGATCGAGCTACCCTTCGTGGCCCACAAGCGCGCCAGCGTGAATGCGCGCGTGGTGCAGGAACTCTACGAGACGCGCTTCCGCCAGGAATTCGCCGACACGCAAATCCTCTGCGCCTGGGCGCATGATGC
>JBBRVI010000173.1:0-7848 GCA_038247025.1 Acetobacterales bacterium | reverse complement strand
CTGATAGATAGGCACCGTACCAATGGGCACGGGCGAGTTGCGCAGGATCCATTCGCGCGTGGTGTGGATGTTGCGGCCCGTGCTGAGGTCCATGACATTGTCCGCGCCCCAGCGAATGGCCCAGACGAGCTTGTCCACCTCCTCATCAACGCTGGATGAGACGGCGCTGTTGCCGATATTGGCGTTGATCTTCACCAGGAAGTTGCGGCCGATGATCATCGGCTCGCTTTCGGGGTGGTTGATGTTGGCGGGGATGATGGCGCGGCCACGGGCGATCTCGCTGCGCACGAATTCCGATGTGACGTGATCGGGGATTTCCGCGCCGAAGCTCTCACCGTCGCGCTTGGTGCCGAGTGCGGCGGCGCGGCCCAGATTCTCACGGATGGCCACGTATTCCATCTCAGGCGTGATGATGCCCGCGCGGGCATAGGCGAGCTGGGTGACGGCTTTGCCGGCCTTGGCACGCAACGGCATGCGGTCAGCGCGGTCAAACAGCGCAACGCGGCGCGCTTCGCCGGGCTTCAGGCCATCATCCTCCGGCTTTTGCTCACGGCCCTGGATCGTTTCCACATCGCCGCGCGCCATGATCCAATTGTGGCGATGCGGGGCCAGGCCGCGGCCGATATCGGTTTGGATTGCGGCGTCGGTATAGGGGCCGGAGGTGTCATAGACGCGCAAGGCGGGCTCGCTGCCGGACAAGGAAATCTGCCGCATGGCGACGCGGATATCGGGATGGATCTGCCCCGCCACGTGGATCTTGCGGCTGGCCGGCAGCGGGCCGGTGGTGATGCTGGGGGTGTTGGGTGGCAATGCGTCGGGCATTTCGGCGACTCCCATTTGTGATTCACGAAGGGAGGTCGCGCCTGGCGCCAAGTGCCCATCCCTTCGCCGGCATGACCCGGATCAGGTTCAAAGGGTCACCGCGTTGCTCGCGGAATCTCAGCCCTGCGGAAAGGGCTCCCCTTGGATGGGCGCATGCTGCGCTGGCCGGATCAGCTTGTCAAAACTTCTCCACCCAGGGGCGCAGCGCCAATTCGCTGCTCCAGGCGGAGCGCGGCTGATGCAGCACATGCAGATAGGCATCGGCGATGGCGTCGGGGTCGAGGAGCGCATCCCCACCCGGTTCGGCGACGCGCGTGGCCGAGGCGATGCCGCCATCAATCACGAAATGGCAGATGTGGATGTTCTTCGGGTGGAGTTCGCGCGCCAGGCTTTCGGCAAGGCCGCGCAGGGCGAATTTCCCCATGGCGAAGGGCGCGGATTGCGGGAAGCCCTTCACCCCGGCCGAGGCGCCGGTGAGAAAGATGGTCCCGCGCCCCGCTGCCAGCATGCGGCGCGCGGCCTGCTGCGCCACGAGGAAGGCACCGAAGGCGCAAACCTCCAGGCTGCGGCGGACCAGAACCGGGTCCAGCTCGGTGATCGGCCCGCGGGTGCGGAAGCTGGGATTGTAGATCGCGAGCAAAGGCGCGCGCCCTGCCGTGTCGAGAGCGGCGAAGAGCTTGGCCACGGCCTCGATGTCGGAGGCTTCGCATTCGTGCAGCGTGGCCCCCGTGCTGGCGGCGAGCGGTGCCAACTTCTCCGTATTGCGCGCGGCCAGCGCCACATCGAAGCCCTCGGCGCTGAGCTTGCGCGCGAGCGAGGCGGAGAGGCCGGCGCCGGCGCCGATGATGAGGGCGGTTTCACTCATGACCATACAGCCGCTTCGCCTCGGCCGCACTCATCAGCCCATCCGCCACATCGCGCGCCACCAGGGCTGGATCTCGCTCCTTCGGATCACCCATGCCGCCACCGCCGGGCAGCAACAGAAGAAGATGCCGGCCCTTGGGGATCACCTGGAAGCCCTTGGTGCGCAGCATCGTGCCATTTGCGTCATCCAGACCGACCCAGCCGCTGGCACCCATGCCGCCACCGAAGCGGCCCTTCGGCGGATTGGCCACGCGGTCGAAAATCGCGTTCACGGCGAATTCCGCGTTCTTCTTCGCGCCGATCTCCATGATCTGCCCAAAGCCGCCGCGCGTCTTGCCGGCACCCGCCGAATCCGGGCGCAGTTCCTTGCGCCAGAAGATCACGGGGGCGACGTTTTCCGTGGCTTCCACCGGCATGGTCCGCACGCCCGAGGGGAAGGCGATGCCGTCCAGCCCATCCTTCGTGGGGCGCGCGCCCGTGCCGCCGGAGTTGAAGGTGACGATCTCAAAATCCTCCACCTCAGCCCCCTGCCCGCTCACTTGGCTGCCGCCGCGCAAGGGCGGATTCCACAGCGCCGATGAGCCTTCGGCATTCACGCGGTCCGGGATGGTCTGCGCCAGGCAGCCCATCATCAAATCGGGAATGAGCTGGCCGATCACATGGCGCACGCTGACCGGATAGGGGCGCGGCGCGTTGAGGATGCAGCCTTCGGGGATTTCCATGCGGAACGGCAGCAGGCTCGCCCAGTTGTTGGGGATTTCCGGCGCAATCACGCATATGAGCCCGAAGCACGCATAGGCCCGGCAATAGGCGGGGGGCACGTTGATGCCACGCGTGGAGAGCCCCGAGGTGCCGGCAAAATCCACCACGATCTCACCATGCTCTGCACGCAGCGCGGCATGCAGCGTGACCGGCGCCTCATACCCATCCGAGCGGATTTCTGAGCGCCAGATGACACCCTGCGGCAGCTTGGCGATCTCGGCTTTGGTGGCCGACATGCTGCTGTCGAAGATGAAGGCGGCGAGATCGTCCAGTGCCTCCATTCGGTATTCATCCATCATCTCGATGAGGCGCTTGGCACCCGCGTCATTGCAGGCGCAGAGCGAGTAGACATCTCCCTCCAACTCCACCGGCGTGCGCGAGCCCACGCGGATGAAGTCAAAGAAGGTCTCGTTTGGCACCCCAGCCTCGAAGCACTTCACGATGGGGATGTAGAGGCCTTCCTCGAACACGCTGCGGCCTTCCGGCCCCATGCCGAGGCCGCCGATATCAATGATGTGCGCGGTGTTGGCGAAGAGGCCGATAATTTTTCCACCGCGAAAAGCGGGGCTCACCACCGTCAGGTCATGAAGGTGGCCCGTTGCGAGCCACGGATCATTGGTGATGTAGTGGTCGCCGGGCTTCATCGCGTGGGCGGGGAATTTCTTGAGGAAATGCCCCACCGCCTCGGCCATGGAATTCACATGGCCGGGCGTGCCGGTGACGGCCTGCGCCATCATCCGTCCTTGCAGGTCAAACACGCCTGCCGAAAGATCGCCGGCCTCGCGCACCGTGGTGCTGAAGGCGGTGCGGATCATGGTCTGCGCCTGTTCCTCGACCACCGCGATGAGGCGGTTCCATTGGATTTGGCGTTGGATTTTTTCTAGGGCCGAGTTCATCACGCATCTCCCCGCGTCAGTTCGAGATATCCCAGCCCATCCATTCGGCAGGACCAGCCCGGCCCCACCAGCGTGCTCGTCTCATCTTCGCTGATGATGCAGGGGCCAGACACCGTGCAGCCAAGCGCCATCTGCGTGCGGTCATAGACCTGCCAGGTCGCGACCAGGCCCGTCGAAGTGTCGCGCACCTGCTGCGCACGGATCGGCGCGGGTGCGGGCGCATCCGCAACCTCGGCCGCGGGCTGCACCGCATCCACCAACGTCGCCACCGTGACGGCGAAGCTCAGCACCTCCACATCGGAGCCGGGCACCGGCCGGTCATAGAAGCGCGTGTATTCGGCATCATAGGCCGCGCGGATTTCCGCGACATCGCTCTCCACCAGCGGACGCACCGGCAGGGCCACGGCGATCTCATGCCCCTGCCCCACATAGCGCATATAGCCAATGCGATGCTCAACCGTGGGCGCGGAAAAACTGCCCTCCGCCACCACCTTCGCGGCCTCCGCTGACATCTCCGCCAGCAGCGCATTCACGCCCGGAACGTCGAAGCTCGCGAAGCGGGTGTAGAGACTCTTCACCACCTCATACCCCACCGGCGCGCGCAAAAACCCGATGGCCGAGCCCACACCAGCACCGCTCGGCACCAGCATCTTCCGCACGCCGATCTTCTCGGCCACGCGATAGCCATGCACCGGGCCGCCGCCACCAAAGGCGATGATCGCGCGGCCCTCATAGGCCTTGGCGGATTCGATGGCATGGACGCGCGCCGCATTGGCCATGTTCTCATCCACCATCTCGACCACGCCGAGTGCGGCCATGCCAGCTTCCAGGCCCAGGCCTACGCCGATATGCACCACCAGCGCAGCCTCGGCCGCACCCGTGTTCAGCGCCATCGAGCCGCCCGCGAAGGCCGCCGCGTCATAGCGGCCAAGCGCCAGATTGGCATCCGTCACCGCCGGCTTGGTGCCGCCGCGCCCATAGCAGGCCGGCCCGGGATCAGCGCCCGCACTCTCCGGCCCCACCTGGATGCGCCCCATGCTGTCCAGATGCGCCAGCGAACCACCGCCGGCACCGATCTCCACCATCTCGATCACGGGAATACGCAGTGGCAGGCCCGAGCCCTTCCGGAAACGGCCCACGCGCGCCACTTCGAAGCTGCGGCTCGCCTGGGGTGCGAAATCATCGATCAGGCAGACCTTGGCCGTGGTGCCGCCCATGTCGAAGCTCAGCACCTTGGACCAGCCGCGCTGCTTGGCCACATGCGCCGAGAAGATCGCCCCACCCGCTGGCCCGCTCTCCACCAAGCGAATGGGGAAGCGCGAGGCCGTCTCGATCGTGGTCAGTCCGCCACCCGAAAGCATCAGGAACAACGGGCAGGTCATCCCCCCACCGCGCAGCCCCGCTTCCAGCCGCGCCAGATAGCTGGCCATCAACGGCTGCACATAGGCATTGGCGACGGTGGTGCTGAAGCGCTCCCACTCGCGCATTTCAGGGCTGACCTCGCAGCTCAGCGAGATCGGCAATTCGGGCCATTCGGCGCGGATGATCTCAGCGGTGCGCCGCTCATGCGTGGGGTTCACGAAGCCATGGATGAAGCCGATGGCCAGGCTCTCAATCCCCTCGGCGCGCAGCAGCGGGATAAGCGCGGCCACTGCCGCCTCATCCAGGGGCACCAGGATATTGCCGACATTGTCGAGGCGCTCAGGCACGGGAAGGCGCCAGCGGCGCGGCACCAGAGGCTGCGGCAATTCGATGTTCAGGTCGTATTGGTCGTAACGGCTCTCATTGCCCAGCGCGAGCACGTCGCGAAAGCCCTCGGTTGTGATCAGCGCCGTGCGCGCGCCCTTGCGCTCGATCAGCGCATTCGTGGCGAGCGTGGTGCCATGGATCAGCAGCGTGATGTCGCTTGCCTGCATGCCCGCCCGCGCGAGGACGGCGCGAACGCCATCCAGCACGCCAAGCTCCGGCGCATGCGGCGTGGTGAGGACCTTCACCGTCCAGCGCTGGACCTGATCCTCGGCCGTGGTCGCCTCAATCGCGACATCAGTAAAGGTGCCGCCAATATCAACGGCAAGCCGAGCGTTGCTCACCACCCCCGGACCATCCCGCCATCAGTGCGCATGATGCTGCCCGTGATGTAGGCCGCCTGATCGCTGCACAGAAACGCGACCAGCGGGCCGTATTCGTTAGGCATGCCGTAGCGCCCCGCCGGGATGGTCTTGCTGCGCTCAGCGATCACCTCATCCACGCTCTTGCCCTGGCGTTTGGCGAGGCTCCCCGCCGTCTCCAGCGAACGATCCGTGCGAATCGCGCCGGGTGCGACGATATTGCAGGTGATGCCCTCATGCGCCACCTCGGATGAGAGCGTCTTCATCCAACCCATGATGCTGGCGCGCAGCGTGTTGCTCAGCACCATGTTCGGCAAAGGCTGCAACATGCCCGTGCTGCCCACATTGATGATGCGCCCGTATTTCTGCGCGCGCATCGCGGGCAGCAGGCGATTGGTGATCCGCACGGGCGAGAGCACGATGCTCTGGAACCAGGTGGTCAGAAGTTCTTCCGTCACCTCCAACGCAGGGCCGGGCGGCGGGCCGCCATGATTCTGGATCAGGATATCCACCCCACCCATCGCGGCCACGGCACCATCGGCCAGCGCATCCATTTGCGCGCCCTGGCTGACATCCGCAGGAATGCCGATGCAGGAAGCCGCACCCAGCGCCACCAATTCCCGCGCCGCCACATCCAGCGTGGCCTGATCGCGGCCACTGATGACCAGCGCCGCGCCCTCTGCCGCCAGCGCATCCGCGATCGAACGCCCCAGGCCCTTCGAGGCCCCCATCACCAAAGCGCGCTTGCCTTTGAGCCCGAGATTCATGGTCCATTTCCCTTGGAAAACCCGACCGGAACCTGCCGCGCCCCGCCCCCTCTGGCAAGCCAGCCCGGCCGCGTTATGTTGCGGCCACCCATGGAAACGACCAGGAAAACATCATGTCCAAGCCCGTGCTGCTCATCACCCGCAAGCTGCCCGACGCCATCGAGGCGCGCGCAGCGCGTGACTTCGATGCGCGGCCTAACCCCGATGACGCGCCCTGGTTCCGCGACGGCGCCGAGATCGCACGCCGCTCCACCGAGGTGAAGGCGGATGGCATCCTGATCGCCGCGGGGGACCCGCTGAACGCCGCCACCATTGCCGCCCTGCCGGCTTCGGTGAAGTGCATCGCCACCTTCAGCGTGGGCTATGACCATCTGGATGTCGCGGCGGCGAAAACGCGCGGCATCACCTGCACCAACACGCCAGAGGTTCTGAGCTTCGCCACCGCCGAGACGGCAATGACCCTCATGCTCATGGCCGCCCGCCGCGCCGGCGAGGGCGAGCGCATGGTCCGCGCCCACAAGTGGGAAGGCTGGGCACCCACGCAGCTCATGGGTGTGACGTTGGAGGGCAAGAAGCTCGGCATTCTCGGCATGGGCCGAATCGGCCGCGAGCTGGCGACAATGGCGCGTTGCATGCGGATGGAAATCCACTACCGCGACATCAACCGCCTGCCGCTGGAGATGGAACTGGGCGCGACATACCACGACAATGACGACAAGTTCCTCGCGACGATTGACGTGATCTCCATGCATGTCCCGGGCGGCGACGCCACGCGCAAATGGCTCAATGCCGAGCGGCTGGCAAAGATGAAGCCCGGCCACCTTGTGGTGAATTCTGGCCGTGGCGGCAGCGTGGATGACGCGGCGCTCGTGGCCTCACTCGCCTCGGGCCACACGCGCGCCGCCGGCCTCGATGTCTATGACAACGAGCCCACGGTGTTCCCCGGCTATTTCGGCCTGGAGAATGTGACCCTGCTGCCGCATCTGGGCAGCGCCACCATCGAAGTGCGCGACGCAATGGGCCATCGCGCGCTGGACAATCTGGATGCGGTGCTGCGCCACGGACAGCCCGCACCCCACGCCATCGGTTAACTCGCGCGCACCTGGCGGAGGAAGTCGCTCGACTTCTTACGCAGCGCATCCGCCTGGCGCGCCATGTCGTTGGACGCCTCCAGAACCTCGCTGGCCGAACGCCCCGTCTCGCCCGAGGCGGAGCGAACATCCTCGATGCGGCGCGTGACGGCACCCGTGCCCTCGGCCACCAGCGAGGCAGATCGGGCAATCTCGCGCGTGGCCGCACCCTGTTGCTCGACAGCGGCGGCAATCGCGGTCGTCACCTCGTTCATCCGTTCGATGGTGGCGGTGATGGATTGCAGCGCGCCCACCGCCTGCGCCGTCGTGCCCTGGATGCCGCTGATCTGGGCGGCGATCTCCTCGGTGGCCTTGGCGGTTTGCGCCGCGAGGTTCTTCACCTCGCTCGCCACAACGGCAAAGCCCTTGCCGGCATCACCGGCACGCGCTGCCTCGATCGTGGCGTTGAGCGCGAGCAGGTTGGTCTGCCCCGCGATGTCGCTGATCAGCCGCACCACATCGCCGATCTTCGCCGCTGCCTGGGCCAGGCCCTGCACCG
>JBBRVI010000172.1:0-7890 GCA_038247025.1 Acetobacterales bacterium | reverse complement strand
CTCCAGCGCGGACGCCAAAACACGACGTCAAGGGCCACTTGGCGCTGCTGCGACACCGCGCCCCAGCCGCAACGCTCCATCGCTGCCTGCAAGGGGCACTTGCGAAAGCGATCTGCCCTACAACACGAAATCCGGTCTGGGCAATGCCTGATAGGCGTCGCGCAGCGCCTGGGACCAGCCGTCGCGTATGGTGCGGTAATAGGGGTCCTCGTCCGTGATGCGCCGGCGCGTGCAGACGCCGAGTTCGTCGGTGCGGATCACGGCCAGGTCGAGCGGGAGGCCCACCGAAAGGTTGGACCGCAACGTGCTGTCCATGCTGATGAGTGTCAGCGCCACACCCTCGATCAGCGAGGTCTGGCGGGTGAGCACACGGTCCAGGATGGGCTTGCCGTATTTGTGCTCGCCAACTTGCAGGAAGGGGGTGTCATCGGTCGCCTCGATGAAGTTGCCGGCTGAATAGATCAGGAAAAGCCGCGGCGCGCCGCCGAGAATCTGGCCGCCCAGCAACAGACTGCACTCAAAGCCCAGCCCCTGCGCCGCGAGTGCCGGCGCATCCTGCTGCGCCACAAGCCGCACGGCCGCCCCAATCAGCTGCGCCGCGCTCACCATGTCCGGCACATCGGTAAGGCGCACCAGCGCCCCGTTCTGCCGGATGCCCGTTTGCAGGTGGTTCCACACGGCCTGGGTGATGGCGAGATTGCCCGCCGTCATCACCACCAGCGCGCGGTCGCCACCCTGCTCGACGGTGAACATCTTGGAGAAGGTGGAGATATTGTCGAGGCCCGCATTGGTGCGTGTGTCCGAGAGCATGACAATGCCCTCATTCACCGATAACCCCACGCAATAGGTCATGCCGCAAAACCCTCCGTCCCACGGTCCAGCATGCCGGATCAGGCGCGGATGTAGAAGGCTTCCACGGCATTGCCGAGTTCGGCGGCGCTGCCGATCATGTCGGTCAGATATTCGTGAAGCCCGGCTGCCAGAATGTCGTCAATGCGACCGAAACGCAGCTTCGCCTGGATTTCGCCGGCCATGCGGTGGCACTCGCCACGCCGCCCGCCCTGCTCGATGGCAATGGCCTCCAGCACTTCACAGACACGGTTGTAGCAGGCCGCCAGGCTGCGGGGCAGTTCGGGACGCAGCAGCAGGAGTTCCGCCACCCGCGCCGCATTCAGCCTGTCGCGATAAACCCAGTGATAGGCCCGCAAGGCCGAGACGGATTGCAGCACCGCCTGCCACTGGCCGTGGTTGACCGTGCTCTCCTCGGTGGAGGCCAGCAATTCATGGCGCACGTCCAGGAGGCGCGCGGTGTTGTCGGCACGCTCGAGCGCGGTGCCGAGCTGCACGAAAAGCCAGGCCTCGCCGCGCAGCATCGTGTCCATGGCGGCACCGTTGAACAGCAGCACGCGCTCACGCACCCAGTCGAGGAAACCGTGGAGTTTCTCGCCCTGGAAATCGGCTTCCTCGATCTGGCGCAGATGGCTCCAGCTGTCGGAAAGCGCGCTCCACATGTCCACGGTGAGTGCTGTGCGCACGGTGCGGCCATTGTGCCGCGCGGCCCCGAAGCAGGGGATGATGCCGGAGAGGTTGGCGGGGTCCCGCACGAGGAAATCAATCACCTTCTCGGCCGTCACCTCGTCGTGCCTGGCGAAGAAGGCCGGCTCGCAGCCCGCAGCCACCAGCAATGCGCGCCACTCATCGCCCTCGGCGTTCAACTCCGCGCTCAGGCCCGCCATGCGGGAAGCGACCGCCAGGCCGCGCGCGACATTGGCCGCGCGTTCCGTGTACCGGCCGAGCCAGAACAGGCTCTCGGCGGTGCGGCTCAGCATGGTGCGCCACCCGCGGTCGGGTCGCTCTCCAGCACCCAGGTGTCCTTCGTGCCGCCCCCTTGCGAGGAATTGACCACCAATGAACCCTCTCGCAAGGCCACGCGCGTCAGCCCGCCGGGGATGATGCGCACAGCATCCTTGGTGCTCAAGACGAAGGGCCGCAGATCCACATGGCGCGGCGCGATCCCCTGCTCGACCAGCGTGGGCACGGTGGAGAGAGCGAGTGTGGGCTGCGCGATATAGTCGGCGGGCCTTGCCTTGATGCGGGCAGCGAAATCCTCGCGCTGCGCATCGGTCGCGTGCGGGCCGATCATCATGCCATAGCCGCCCGAGCCCTGGGCCAGCTTCACCACCAGCTTGTCGAGATTGGCGAGTACCTCACGGCGATCCTCGTCGCGCTCACACAGCAAGGTGGGCACGTTGGCGAGCATGGGCTCCTCGCCGAGGTAGAAGCGGATCATCTGCGGCACATAGGGGTAGATCGCCTTGTCATCCGCGATACCGCAGCCCGGCGCGTTGCAGAGAGCGACGTTGCCCGCGCGATAAGCTCCCATCAGGCCCGGCACGCCCAGCAGGCTGTCTGGCTTGAAGGCGAGAGGATCGAGATAGTCGTCATCAATGCGGCGATAGATCACATCCACGCGTTTGCTGCCGGCTGTGGTGCGCATGTACACCACCTGCTCCTCCACAAAGAGGTCAGGTCCCTCCAGCACTTCCACGCCCATCTCGTCGGCGAGGAAGCAATGCTCGTAATAGGCGCTGTTGAAGGCGCCGGGGGTGAGGATCACCACGGTCGGGTTGGGGCCGGCGCGCTCGGGGGCGGCGGCCTTGAGCGTGGCCAGCAACTCCTCCGGATAGCGGTTCACCGGCGCGATCCGGTGCCTGGCCATCAGCCGCGGAAAAAGGCGCAGCATCGCCTCGCGGTTTTCCAGCATGTAGGAGACGCCGGAAGGGGTGCGCGCATTGTCCTCCAGCACGTAGAATTGCTCAGGCCCGGTGCGCACCAGGTCAATGCCGGCGATGTGGGTGTAGATGCCCCCTGGCGGCGCGAAATCCTTCATCTCCGGCCGGAACTGCTCATTGCCGGTGATCAGGTGGCCGGGGATGTGGCCGGCGCGGATGATGTCCTGCCTGTGATAGACATCGGCCAGAAAGGCGTTCAACGCGCGCACCCGCTGGGTGAGGCCGGCACTGAGGGACTGCCACTCCATCCGGTCCAGAATGCGGGGGATGATGTCGAAGGGGATCAGCCGCTCGGGGTCCGCACTTTCGCCATAGACGGCGAAGGTGATGCCGACGCGGCGGAACAGAACCTCGGCCTCCGCGCGCTTGGCGGTGAGACTGTCCTGGGGAGTGTTATGCAGCCAATCGGCAATGGCGCGGTAGGCAGGGCGCAGGGATTGCCCTGAACCCATCTCGTCAAAGGCGTCACTCGTCATGCAACCCGGTCCTGGTCTTTCATCATGTGATTGCCAAAGCCTTGCGCTCCGCACAAGTCAGCCCGGCGCTTAAAGCGCATCCTTGTCGCGCTGATTGCTCAAAGCCCGGGCAACCGGGCATGTCTTGGCGCAAGCCGGGCTTGGCCTATGCTCACCCCATCAGGGAGAGCCCAATGAACGACCAGCCGCACCTCAACACGGGCGCAGAGGCCTTGGTGAAAAGCTTTGCCGAGGCCGGCATGGCCGCGATTTTCGGCGTGCCCGGTGGTGGCTCCAGCCTTGATGTCATCGCGGCGGCCAAGGCGGCTGGCATCCCTTTTGTGCTGGCTCGCACCGAGAATGGCGCGGGCATCATGGCCTCGGCGCTCGCGGAACTGACCCACAGGCCGGTCGGGCTGCTGACCACGCGGGGACCTGGTGTGTCGAACGCGGCCAATGGCATGGCCAATGCGGCGCTGGAGCGTGCGCCGGTGATCCTCATCGCGGACGGCTTCGCGGCGCGGGAAAGCCGCTACGTCACCCACCAGCTTTTCGACCAGGTTGCGATGATGACGCCCGTCACGCGCGCCCAGGGCATCGGCGCTGGCGAGGCGGCGCGCGTGATCGAAGCCAGCATGGCCGCACCGCGCGGCCCCGGATATCTCGAACTGGCAGGGGACGCGGCGCGTGCGCCAACACTGGCCTGCGCGCCGCTGCATATCGCGCCGTTGGAAGTGCCCTCCCCCGCCGCGCTCGCTGAGGCGCGCCGCCTGATCGCTGCCGCGCAACGCCCCGCGATCATCATCGGCCTGGAAGCAACGCAACCCGGGCGCTGTGCCGCCACGCGGCGGCTGGTGGAGGCGCTGGGGTGCCCGGCCCTCGTCACCTACAAGGCCAAGGGCGTGCTGCCGGATGCGCATCCGCTGTTCGGCGGCGTCTTTACCGGGGGCGAGGCGGAAGCGCCCCTGCTGCGGGACGCGGATCTCATCATCCTCGCCGGTGCGGACCCTGTGGAATTCATCGGCCAGCCCTGGCGATATACGGCGCCCATTCTCGACCTCGCCTGTGCCGCGCGTGAGATGGAGTATCGCGAACCTGCGCTTCGCATCATCGGCGCCTGGGAGATCGCGGTTGCAGCGCTCGCCGAGGACGCGACGCGCCGCGGCCAGCATGGGGATTGGGGCGATGGCGTTGTGGCCGGGTTGCGCGCGGCCTGGCTCCGCGCGTTGGAGAACGCGCCCGGCGGCAATCGCGGCATGGCGCCCTCCGACATCGTGCGCGTGACCCAGGATGCCTGCCGGCGTCTGGGTGCCGATCCGCGCGTCACGGTGGATGCAGGGGCGCATATGTTCGCCGCCACCACCTTCTGGCAGGCGGAGCGGCCCGGCGACCTGCTGATCTCCAACGGGTTGGCCAGCATGGGCTATGCGCTGCCGGCCGCCATCGCTGCCGCCTGGCATGATCCGGCGCGCGGTGCGGTGGCCTTCACCGGCGATGGCGGGCTGCTGATGGCGCTGGGTGAACTCGCCACCGCCGCCACCCTGGCGCTGAACCTGACGGTGGTGGTGTTCAACGATGCCGCGCTCTCGCTGATTGATATCAAGAAGGGCGCGCGGGATTTGCCCGAAGGCGCGCTGGACTGGCCCGAGGTGGATTTCACTCAGGTCATGCGCGGCATGGGGGGCCGCGCCTGGCACGCGGCCGATGCGGTTTGGTTGGATACGGCACTGGCCGAAGCGCTGTCTCAACCTGGCCCGCGCCTGATTGACGTGCGCACGGACGCTTCCAGCTATCCCGCGCAGATCACGGCCTTGCGGGGTTAGCGCCTGCGGTTGAGGAAATGCCCCATCATCGCGCGGGGCTCCCCGGTCTCCCAGGATTTCGCGAAGGCCGGAATCCCCACTGCGATGGCCTGGCTGAGCGGCAGATCCTCCCAGGCGCGGATCAGCGCTTTCTGGTTGGCGATGGCGACGGGTCCGGCCTCTCGCAGCAGGGCCAGCCATTCGCCCACGGCATTGTCCAGCGCGTATAGCGGGACGACGCGTTCCAGGAATCCCCAGGATTCCATGGTGGCGGCGTCCAGCGTCTCGGCCAATAGCAGCAGGCGGCGGGTGCGGCCCCAGCCGATCAGCCCCGGCAGCAGCGCAGCCTCCACCACGGAGGGGATGCCCACGCGGACTTCGGGCATGCCAAACTTCGCCACATCGGCCGCGATCCGCAGATCGCAGGCGGCGGCGATCTCCAGCCCCGCGCCGAGGCACCAGCCCTGAATGCGCGCGATGACTGGAACGCGGCAGGCCCGAATTGCGGCGCTGGCGCCATGCACGCGCTGGATGAAGGCGCGGCCTTCCTCGGGCGTGGTGACGGCACCCATTTCGCGGATGTCGGCGCCGCCGATGAAGGCGCGTTCGCCCTCGCCCGTCAGCACCACGGCGCGGATGTCGGGCTCCACGTCGAAGGCTGCGGCAAGTTGTTCCAGCAGCGCTGAATTCAGCGTGTTGAGTTTGGCATGGTTGGCGATGGTAACGGTGCGCATATCGCCATCACGCGCGATGGTGATCTTCATTCGGAGAATCCTGCTGTTTGCGGGCAAGGGCGGCCATTTCGTCCGTGGCAATGACGTCTTCCAGGCGTTCGAAGCCTTCTGGCGCGCGCGCGCTGACCAGATCCATCAGGCGCTGCAGCCCGCCCAGGCGCGCGGTGCGAAGGAGTTCCCGCGTTGCTGGCAAGCGCTTGGCTTCGTAGGCAGCAAGTGCCTCGGGGATGGGCTGGCGTGCCAGCAAGGCGGCGAGGGC
The DNA here is from genome assembly GCA_038247025.1 of Acetobacterales bacterium. Classification (GTDB taxonomy): domain Bacteria; phylum Pseudomonadota; class Alphaproteobacteria; order Acetobacterales; family Acetobacteraceae; genus Roseococcus. The sequence continues at coordinate 1,848 of JBBRVI010000172.1, read as the reverse complement.
GCGCGCATCCACGATCGCCTCGGATGGCCCGTTGCAGCCCATCATGGGGTGGGCGGCATCGCCGAGCAGGGTCACGCGCCCCCGCGTCCAGAAGGGCAGCGGATCACGGTCGCAGATGGGGTCTTCCCAGATTTCCGGCGTGGCACGGATCATCGCCTGCACATCGAGCCAGGGCAGGCGGAAGCGCTGCACATGCGGCAGCACATCCTCCAGAGCACCGGGGCGCGACCAATCTTGCGGGCGCGGGGGCTGCCGCGCCGGGTCGCCAATCTGCGCGGAAACGACCCAGGTGGTCAGTCGCGTCGCAGGTGTGGCGCCTGGGCCGATCGGGTAGAGGGTGAGCTTCTCCTTCGTGTCACCGGCCAGGATCATCACGTCGCCACCTTCATGGGCGGCCCAGTCAGCCACGCCGCGCCACGTCTGGATGCCGTTCCAGCGCGTGTCGGCATCATCGGGGTGCATCGGTTTGCGCACCACCGAATGGATGCCGTCGGCACCGATGAGCGCCGAGCCACGGATGCTGGTGCCATCGGCTAAATTTGCCGTCACGCTGTCCCCGGACTGCGCGAAACCCACCAGACGCATGGCCGCGCGAATGATCTGCGCCCCCATCCGTTGCAGCGCCGCCTGCCAGAGGAGAGCGTGCAGGCGCCCGCGATGGATGGAGAATTGCGGGGCATCATGCCCCGCATGAAGGCCGCGCGCCTCGGTCCAGATGTGGCTGCCGAAGCGGTTCAGACAGCGCAGTTCGCGCGTGCGGATGGCCACAACATCCAGCCCTGACAGAAGGCCCAGGGCAGCGAGTTCGCGGGTCGCATCGGGCAGGATGTTGATGCCAGCGCCGTTTGGCTGGACGTCCTTCGCCGCTTCCAGAACCAGGCAGGGAATGCCGCGCTCATGCAGCGAGAGCGCGAGCGTCAGTCCGCCCACACCGCCGCCCACGATGAGGATGGGCGCGGGCGGTGCGGGCTTGCGCGGGCGCCTCATGGTGCATGGGTGGCGGGCTTGGCCTTGCGTCGCAACTCCATCAGATCCTCCCTGGTGCGTTTCGCGTTGCGGAACAACGCATCCTTGCCCGACATATATTGCACGGGCGTGTTCACGCCGCGCGCGCCGTATTCTGCCGCCGCGTGCAGCGTGAAGGAAGGGTCCGTCAGATGCGGGCGCGCGAGTGCCACCAGATCGGCCCGGCCAGCCGCGATGATGGTGTTCACCTGGTCCGCCGTGGTGATGGAGCCCACGCACATCACAGCTATGCCAGCCTCGTTGCGCAGCATGTCGGCCCAGGGCACCTGGAACATGCGGCCATACATGGGGGCCGCGTCCTGGACGGTCTGGCCGGTGGAGACGTCAATCAGGTCACAGCCCGCATCGCGGAAGGCGCGGGCGATGGCCAGTGAATCTGCGTCGGTGATGCCGCCATCGGCCCAATCCGTGGCCGAGAGGCGGACCGACATCGGGCGATCTTTTGGCCAAAGCGCGCGCATGGCGGTGAAAAGCTCCAGCGGGAAGCCCAGGCGGTTTTCGATGCTGCCGCCATATTCATCCGCACGCTGGTTGGTGAGTGGCGAGAGAAAGCTGCTAAGCAGATAACCATGGGCGCAGTGCAGTTCCAGCATGTCAAACCCGCAGGCAATGCCGCGTTGTGTGGCGGCGAGAAACTCCGCGCGCACGCGATCCATATCGGCGCGGTCCATGGCGCGTGGCGTGGCGCTGTTCGGGTAATAAGGTATGGCGCTGGCGGAGATGATGGGCCAGGCACCGCTTTCCAGCGGTTGGTCCATCCCATCCCACATGAGCTTCGTCGCGCCCTTGCGCCCGGCATGGCCGAGTTGAAGGCACATCTTT
>JBBRVI010000171.1:0-7913 GCA_038247025.1 Acetobacterales bacterium | reverse complement strand
CTATCTTGAGCCCCTAAATGGGCGGATGCCAACCATGCGCCAGCCGGGCGGTCTCGATGGCGGCCAGCTTGGCGTGATAGGCGCCCCAATCATCGCTCTCCGCGATGGGCTCCCAAAGCGCCTCCACCTCATCGATGAGAAGCGTGGCGGGGGCAGCGCCATCGAAATAAGGGTGCAGGGGCGCGATGGGCTCGTAGCCGGCCAGCGCCGCGCGGAAGGGGGCCCAGGCCGCGTGGGGGTAGTCGCGCACACGCCCGCCGCGCCAGTCAAAGAAGGCGCGTTCGAAGGGCACTTCGCTTTCCATCAGCGCGTTGAAGAAGGTGCCGGACAGCGCCGCGTCGCGCTCGGCCTCGATGGGTTGGAGGCCCAGGCGCCAGAGCACGCAGCGGCCAAACTCCGCCTGCACCAGGGCGCCGAAGCCGTGCAGGGCTTCCTCCAGCCGGGCCTTCAGGTCGAGCTCGCCGGCGAGTGGCAGCAGGCAGCCACCCAGCCTGGCGAGGTTCCAAAGCAGCGTATCCGGCTGGCGGCCGAAGGCGTAGAGCCCGTTATAGTCGAAATAGGCCGCGGTGAACTTCGGATCATAGGCGGGCAAAAAGCGCCAGGGGCCGTAGTCGAAGCTCTCGCCGGTGATGTTGATGTTGTCCGTGTTCAGAACGCCATGCACGAAGCCGGCCGCCATCCATTGCGCGCCCATCCGCGCCACACGGGCACAGACCTCGGCGAAGAAGCGTGCGGCGCGCTCGGGCTCCGCCTCGGCTGCCGCTTCGGGGAGGTAGTGGCGCACCGCATGGGCCAGCAGCGCGCTGATGGAGGCCTGGTCGCCCAGATGGGCAAAGCGCTGAAAGCTGCCGATGCGGATATGCGAATGGTTCAGCCGCACCAGCACCGCGGAACGCGTGGGCGAGGGCTCGTCGTTGCGCTGCAAATCCTCGCCGGTCTCGATCAACGAGAAGCTTTTGGAGGTGTTCACCCCCAGCGCTTCCAGCATGGAGGTCGCCAGGATTTCACGGATGCCGCCCTTGAGCGTGAGGCGCCCATCCGCCGTGCGCGACCAGGGCGTCTGGCCGCTGCCCTTGGTGCCGAAATCCAGCAGCCTGCCATCGGACAGATCGTGCATCTGGGCAAAGAGGAAGCCCCGCCCATCGCCGAGGTCCGGGTTGTAATGGCGGAATTGATGGCCGTGGTAACGCAGGGCCAAGGGCTCGGGGAAGGAGCCGGGCAGGGGCTCAAACCTCCCGAAATGGGCGATCCATTCGGCATCGGTGAGCTGATCCAGCCCCACGCGCGCGGCCCAGCGCTGATCCCGGTGGCGCAGGATGTGCTGCGGGAAGCGGGCGGCCGCCACCACATCGAAAAACTCCCCGCCGAGATCGGCATGGGTCAGGGCAGGACGGAATCCGGGGGCGATGGGCATGGGGGCTGTTATCGCAGAAGCGGGACCATGCGTAAGCTGGCCCATCACAGGGAGGTTGCCATGGCGCTGCAGAATATCATCGGGTTGGATCACGTTGTCGTTTCGGTGCGCGATCTGGATGCGGCCGCCGCCGCCTGGGCCGCGCTGGGCTTCACCGTCTCGCCGCGCGGCACGCACAGCGCGCATATGGGGTCGGGCAATTACACCATCATGTTTGGCCATGATTACGTGGAGCTGCTGGGGGTGATCTCCCCCACCGAGCACAATGCCCCCATGCGCGAATGGCTCAAAACCCAGGAGGGGATTGAGCGCGCGGCCTTCACCGCCGTGGATGCAGCCGCGGGTGTGGCGGAGTTGCAGGCGCGCGGGATCGCGGCCCTTGGCCCCATCGCCTTTGGCCGGGCGGTCGAATTGCCCGGCGGCGGCGTGGGTGAGGCGCGCTTCAACGTGCTGCGTTGGCCGGTGGGCCTGCGCCCTGGCGGTCTGCGCATCTTTGCCTGCCAGCATCTGACGCGCGAAACCGTCTGGATTCCCGGATTGCAGCACCACGCCAATGGGGCCAGCCGCATTCTGCGCGTGGAAATGCTCTGCGCCGCGCCCCGGGCGGCGGCACAGGAGATGGCCGGTCTGCTGGACCAGATCGCCTTGCAATCCTGGGATGGCGCCTGGGTGGTACCGACCGGGCCGGGCCGGGCGGATTTGGTGTTTCTGGACCGCGCCATCCTGGCCGGGCGCCATCCGGGGGTGGATCTGGCCGGCCTGGCGGAGGAGGGGGCTGCCGCCCTGGTCCTGGCCACGCGCAACCCCGCCGGGGCCTCGCGCGCTCTGGGGGTTCCCGAGGCGGGTGTGATGGCCGCGCGCGTCACCGGCTTGCTGCTTCGCTTCGTGGTGGAATGATTGACGCATCCCAATCCGTGCCCCCATGCTGCGTTGCACCAGATTTGAAGGACCACCCCCATGGACCTGTCCCGCCGCGCCGCACTCGCCACCTCGGCTGCCATTGCCGCCAGCGTGAACTTCCCCGACGCCGCCCTCGCGCAGGAAACGCCGCGCCGTGGCGGTACCATGACGGTGCATTTTGCCACTGAGCAGCGCATCCTCAACCCCAGTCTCCAGGCCTCCACTGGCGTGTATATTGTGGGCGGGAAAATCCAGGAGCCGCTGGTGGATCTGGATGCGCAGGGTGCGCCTTCGCCCTGCCTCGCGACCTCGTGGGAAGCCACGCCCGATGGCAAGACCATCACCTTCCGCCTGCGCCAGGGCGTGACCTGGCATGACGGGCGGCCCTTCACCTCGGCGGATGTGCAATTCACCGCCATGGAGATGTGGAAGAAAATCCTCAACTACGGCACGTCGCTCCAGCAATTCCTGGAAGCGGTCGAGACGCCGGACGCGCATACGGCGGTGTTCAAATACAGCCAGCCCATGCCGCTCAACCTGCTGCTGCGCGCCCTGCCGGACCTTGGCTACATCTCGGCCAAGCATATCTACGAGGGCACGGATATCCGGCAGAATCCGGCCAATACCGCGCCCATGGGCACCGGCCCGTTCCGCTTCGTGCAGTATGAGCGCGGGCAATTCATCATCGCCGAGCGCAACCCGAATTATTGGCGTGAGAACCTGCCTTACCTCGACCGTATCGTCTGGCGCGTGATCACCGACCGCTCGGCGGCGACGGCGCAGATGGAAGCCGGGCAGGTGCTTGTCAGCCCCTTCTCCTCGCTGCCCCTGGCTGATTTCGCGCGCCTCGGCCGCGATCCGCGCTTTGAGGTGACGACACGCGGCAATGAGGGCAATGCGCGCACCAACACGCTGGAATTCAACCAGCGCAACCCGATCCTGGCCGATCTGCGCGTGCGGCGCGCCTTGGCCCATGCGCTGAATATCCCGTTCTTCATCGAGAACTTCCTGGGCGACTTCGCCAAAGCCGGCACCGGCCCGATCCCCTCCACGTCGGCGGATTTCCACCCCACAGGCATGCCGCAATATGCCTTCGACCGCGCAGCCGCGAACCGGCTGTTGGACGAAGCGGGGCATCGGCGCGGCGCAGGCGGGGTGCGCTTCAACCTCCGCCTCAACCCCGCCCCTTGGGGCGAGGATATTGCGCTGTTCACCACCTTCATCCAGCAATCGTTGCAGGAGGTCGGCGTTCGGGTGGAAATCGTGCGTCTCGATGCGGCCGGATTCCTGCGCACGGTGTACAATGATCACAATTTCGACCTCGCCACTGGCTGGCATCAGTATCGCAGCGATCCGGCCGTTTCGACGACGGTCTGGTACCGCTCCGGCTCGCCGCGCGGCGCGCCCTGGACCAACCAATTCGGCGTGGTGGACGCCCAACTCGATACCATCATTGATGGTGCCGCAACCGAGCTGGACCCCTCGCGCCGCAAGGCGCGATACGCCGATTTCGTCCGCCGCGCGAACACTGAGCTGATGCTTTGGATGCCTATCGAGCAGATCTTCCTCACGGCCATCAACCGCCGCTGCCGCAACCATTCCAACACGCCGCGCTGGGGTTCTTCCTCATGGCATGATCTCTGGCTGGCCAGCTAGGCCATTTTGCGCGTTCTGACACTCGCGGGACGGCGCCTGGCTGCCTCGCTCCCCTCGCTGCTCATCATCCTGGTTGGCGTCTTCCTGCTGCTGCAACTCGCACCGGGCGACGCGGTTGATGCGCTGATTGCGCAGATGGGCGGCGGTGGCGATGCAGCGGCAATGCGCCAGGAACTCGGGCTGGACGCGTCCGTGGCCGCGCAACTGACCAATTACCTCTGGCGGCTGGTGCGGCTCGATCTCGGCTTCTCCACCATCTACGGCAAGCCCGTGGCGACAGTGATCTTCGAGCGCCTGCCCGCCACGCTGCTGCTGATGACGGCATCGCTGTCCTTCGCCTTCTTCTTCGGGCTGCTGTTCGGCGTGATCGCGGCGCGGCGGGTCAATCGCTGGCCGGATACGCTGATCTCAACCATCGGGTTGCTGTTCTACGCCACACCCTCCTTCTGGTTCGGGCTCATGGCCATCGTTCTCTTCGCGGTTCATCTGCAATGGCTGCCGGCGGGCGGCTATGAGAGCATTGGAGAGGGGCTGACGGGTATCGCCCGCGCCTGGGACATCGCAACCCATTTCGTGCTGCCGACGCTGACCCTCGGGCTCATCTTCCTCGCCATCTATCTGCGCATTATGCGCGCTTCCATGCTGGAGGTGCTGACGCTGGATTTCGTGCGCACGGCGCGGGCGAAAGGTCTGGATGAGACGCGCATCGTGGTGCGGCATGTGTTGCGTAACGCCATGCTGCCGATGGTGACGCTGATCGGGCTTCAGGCGGGCACCATGCTGGGCGGCTCGGTCGTGGTGGAATCCGTGTTTTCCCTGCCCGGCCTTGGGCGCCTGGCTTATGAGGCCGTGGTGCAGCGCGATCTGAACACGCTTCTCGGCATCGTTTTCATCTCGGCACTGCTGGTGATCTTCGTGAATTTCCTGGTGGATCTGGTCTATGCGCGGCTCGATCCGCGGATCGGCGCGCGGTGAAGCGATTCCTCGCCAACTACCTCCGCAGCCCGCCTGCGGTCATCGGGCTTTTGCTGCTGCTGGTCGTGCTCTTCATGGCCGCCAGTGCGGATTGGTTCTTCCCACGCGATCCCCTTTCGCTGGCCGGGCGCCCGCTGCAATGGCCGGGCGCCAATCCGCGCTTCTGGTTCGGCACCGACAATTCGGGCCGCGACATCGCGGCGCAAATTTTCCACGGGGCGCGCATCTCCCTGCTGATCGGCCTGGTGGCCACCTCCATCGCGGTCTCGGTCGGCATCTTCATCGGCGCCATTGCGGGTTATTATGGCGGCTGGGTGGATGATGTGCTGATGCGCGTGACAGAGGCCTTCCAGACCCTGCCTAATTTTCTGCTGCTTCTGCTCCTCGTCTCCATCTTCGGTTCGGAACTGATGACGGTGGTGATCGCAATCGGCGTCGTCTCCTGGCCAGCCCCCGCGCGGCTGACGCGGGCGGAGTTCCTCTCGCTGCGCTCACGCGAATTCGTCGAGGCCTGCCACACGCTGGGCATGCGCGACCGCCAGATCATCTTCCGTGAAATCCTGCCCAACGCCCTGCCGCCCGTCATCGTCTATGCGAGCGTGGTGATGGCCGTCGCCATCCTGCTGGAATCGGCGCTGGCCTTCCTGCGCCTGTCGGACCCCAACGTCGCCTCCTGGGGCAATCTGATCGGGTTGGGCCGCGATGTACTGCGGGTGCAGTGGTATGTCTCGGCCATTCCGGGTTTTGCCATTCTGCTGACGGTACTGGCGGTCTCGCTGGTGGGGCAGGGGCTGAATGACGCGCTCAACCCGAGGCTGAAAGGCCGATGAGCGCCGTCCTCTCCATCCAGTCACTCTCGGTCGCGCTGCCGAAGGGCGCCGACCGGCCGCAAGCGCTCAGCGAGGTCTCGCTCGAACTCCGCGCGGGGGAGATTCTTTGCGTGGTGGGCGAATCCGGTTCCGGCAAATCCATGACGGCGAGCGCCGTGATGCGCCTTCTCCCACCGAGCGTTGTCATCGAGGCCGGCCAAATCCTCTTCGATGGGCGTGACCTCGCCACGGCCGATGAGGCCGAGATGCGCGCCATCCGCGGTGCGGGCATCGCCATGATCTTCCAGGAGCCGATGACGGCGCTGAACCCGCTGCGCAACATCGGCGACCAGATCGGCGAGATGTTTCGCATCCACACGCAACTGGGCCGCGCGGAAATCGAGACGCGCGTGCTGGCCCTGCTGGAGGAGGTGCGCATCCCCGAACCGCGCCAGGCCATGCGCGCCTTTCCACACGAGATATCCGGCGGGCAGCGGCAGCGCGCGATGATCGCGATGGCCCTGGCGCTCAAGCCCCGCGTTCTCATCGCCGATGAACCCACCACCGCGCTGGATGTGACGACCCAGGCGCAAATCCTCTCGCTGATCCGTGATTTGCAGCAGCGCCTGGGCACGGCGGTTCTCTTCATCACCCATGATTTCGGCGTGGTGGCAGAGATCGCGGACCGCGTCGCCGTCATGCAGCACGGGCTGGTGGTGGAGCAGGGCAGCGCCCGCGAAGTGCTGCAAAACCCGCAGCACGACTATACCAAGGCGCTGATCGCCGCGGTGCCGCCACTGGCCGCACCGCCGCCGCGTGCCGTCAGTTCGGAGGCCATCCTCAGCATCGAGCATGTCAGCAAGACATACCGCAATGGTGGTTTCTTCGGCCGCGGGAAGCGCGTGACGCGGGCGGTGCGCGATGTTTCGCTGGTGCTGCCGCGCGGTGGCACGCTGGGGATTGTGGGAGAATCGGGCTCCGGAAAATCCACCCTGGCGCGCTGCATCATGCGCCTGGTGAAGCCTGATGCCGGAGCCATCCGCCTCGGCGAGACGGATTTCGCCACCCTCTCCAAATCGCAGCTGCGGGCCAGTGCCAAGCGCATGCAGATGGTGTTTCAGGACCCCTACGGCTCTCTCAACCCCCGCCGCCGCGCGGGGGAGTTGGTGGCGCAAGGCCCCATGGTGCATGGCATGGGTCGGGCTCAGGCCATGGCCCGCGCGCGGGAACTTTTTGCGTTGGTCGGCCTCGATCCCTCGGGCGTGGACCGCTACCCACATGAATTCTCGGGCGGTCAGCGCCAGCGCATCGGCATTGCGCGGGCGCTGGCTTTGGAGCCTGAGATACTGGTGGCCGATGAGCCCGTCTCGGCGCTGGATGTCTCGGTGCAGGCGCAGGTGCTGCGCCTGCTGGCCGAACTGCGCGAACGGCTGGGGCTTTCCATCATCCTCATCACCCATGATTTGCGCGTGGCGGTGCAGGTCTGTGACCTGGTGGCGGTGATGAAGGATGGCGAGGTGGTGGAGCATGGCCCCATCGGCCGTGTGTTCGAGGCGCCAGAACACGCCTATACGAAGGCCCTCCTCGCTTCCGTGCCGGGACGGGGTTTCGCTTCCGCCTGAGGAACTTGTTGATGCTGCGTTTTCTTTTGCCGGCCTTGCTGCTGGCGATCCCGGCTTTCGCGCAGATCTCCGCGCTGCCGCCAGAGGTCCAGGCCAACATTCGCAGCATCGGCAAGAGCATGGATCCCGAGGCAGTGGCCGCCACGCGCGCCGCCCTGGCCCCACTGCAACCGCCGCCCGCCGTAACACCGCTCAGCGACATCGCCTATGGGACTGATCCGCGGCATCGCCTGGATGTCTTCTCGCCCGGCCCGGGTTCGCGGCCGGTGCTGGTGTTTGTGCATGGCGGTGGCTTCGTGGGCGGCGATAAGAGCAGCTACGAGAATATCGGCCAATGGGCGGCGCGCTCGGGCCTGGTGGGCGTGAACATCACCTATCGGCGGGCACCGGCGCATGTCTATCCGGCCGTGGTCGAGGATATTGCCGCCGCTTTGGCCTGGGTGCGGGCGAATATCGCCGCACATGGCGGGGACCCCGCGCGGATCGTGCTGATGGGGCAATCGGCTGGTGCCGCGCATGTGGGCGATTACCTGGCCG
>JBBRVI010000170.1:0-8000 GCA_038247025.1 Acetobacterales bacterium | reverse complement strand
TGCGTCTCGCCACGGGTGAACAGCGCGGAGCCATGCGCGCGCGGCAGAATCCCGACTTCCGCGAGGATGGACCGGACGGTCTTGGTGTCGCGGCCATCAATGCGCAGGCCGGTATCCAGGATGGCGTTGCGGACAACGTCGCCTTCAAGCTCCTTCATCAGGCCCTTGGCGGCGGCGACGTCACCGCCCTCGGCCTCCAGGGCGGCAATAACGCCCTTCTTCGCTTCACCCACGGCCTTCTGGCGCAAGAGCTTTTCGGTGATCTTGTAGGCCTCGGCCATGGGCGCGGTGCCCAGCGCCGAGATGCGCGCCTTCAGCGCGTCCTTGGCGGGATCGGCCAATGCCACATCCCATGGCTCCTTCGCGGCCACTTCGGCCAGCGCGATGATGCCCTGGATCACGGCCTGGAAGGCTTCGTGGCCGAACTTCACGGCGCCGAGCATCACGTCTTCCGAGAGCTCCTGCGCTTCGGATTCGACCATCAACACACCTTCGGCAGTGCCGGCGACGACGAGGTCCAACTGGCTCAGCTTACGCTGCGCGGCCGTCGGGTTCAGCACGTAGCCGCCATCAATGTAGCCAACGCGGGCAGCGCCTACCGGGCCAAAGAAGGGAATGCCCGAGAGCGTCAGCGCGGCCGAGCAGCCGACCAGCGCCACAATGTCCGGGTCATTTTCCAGATCGTGGGAGAGCACTGTGGCGATGACCTGCACTTCATTGCGGAAGCCCTCGGGGAAGAGGGGGCGCAGCGGCCGGTCAATCAGGCGGCAGATCAGGGTCTCGCTCTCGCTTGGCCGGCCCTCACGGCGGAAGAAGCCGCCCGGGATCTTGCCGGCCGCGAAGGCCTTTTCCTGGTAGTTGACCGTGAGGGGGAAGAAATCCTGCCCCGGCTTCACGCTGCGGGCGCCGACCACGGTGCAGAGCACGATGGTGTCACCCAGGCGGGCCATCACGGCCCCATCGGCCTGGCGGGCAACCTTGCCCGTCTCCAGGGTCAGAATCTGTCCGCCCCAGGAAATATCCTTGCGGAAATAATTGTCGAACATGCGTCATCCTTCTGGCCCCCGGTAGGGAGCGGGCTTCTTGCCCCGCATCGGTGCGGGGACTGTGATTCGCGGATTTCGGCAGGGTGACAGCCCATCCGCCGAAGCAACCTGGGGAAGAGGGCTTCCGGCGTTTCGGGCAACATGGAGGCCGGGGATTTTCACCCCGCGGCGGAGCCATGTGGCCGGAAACGCCGCCAGACCCAACATCCATTCAGGAGGGCTCGGAGGCTCTGACAACCCGCCGCATGCGCAATCGGTTGTAGCCGCGCCAAGCAGACCTGACGCAACGTCGCGCCTTATGGACCGAATGCACGCCAAAGGCCAGCGCCATTTCCGCGCTTGCTGGACCGCTCACCTGGGTCTCACCTTGCCGCCATCCTTGGCCGAGCCGCGGGCAGAAGAGCCGCACAGAGCCCCAACCGGCAGGCGTATGCACTTCGAACTGGCACGGGCAGCACTTCTGGCCCCTTGACCAACGCTGGGCGGTTTGTCCTCAGGCGCTGGCGAGACTGTCCAGCGCCGCCTGCACGCCGCCCTTGGCGTGCGGCACACCAGCCAGGCCAAGCGACATTTCAATGGCACCCAGCGTTCCGATAATCATCGGCTCGTTCAGATCGCCCAGATGTCCGATGCGGAAGACCCTGCCGGAAAGCTTTGCCAAGCCCCCGCCGGTGGAAACATTAAACCGCTCCAGCGCGATCTTGCGGACGGGTTCCGCGTCGAAGCCCTCGGGCATCAGCACCGCCGTCACGCTGTCCGACCAACGCTCGGGATTCTGGCAAAACAGCTGTGGGCCATTATTGCCGGACCAATGCTGCACGCACGCGCGCACGGCGTTTGCAAGGCGCGCATGGCGGGCAAAGACATTCTCCAGCCCCTCCTCGATCAGCATCAGGCGCAGAGCTTCCTGCAACCCGTAGAACAACGTAGTCGGCACCGTACCGACGAAGCTTTTCTGCCGGCGGGTCAGCATTTCCGTCCAGTCGAAATAGTGGCGCGGATGCTTGCTGGCGCGATGCGCGGCCATCGCCTTCTCCGACGCACCGGTGAAGCTGAAGCCGGTGGGCAGCATCAGCCCCTTTTGGCTTCCGCCCACGCAGACATCCACGCCCCATTCATCCATCCTGAAATCATAGCAGCCAAGCGAGCTGATCGTATCCGACATCAACAGCGCGGGATGACCCACGCGGTCCATCGCGGCGCGCACCTGATCCAGCGGCAGGCGGGTGCCGGCGGCGGTCTCGTTGTGGACGCAACAGACGGCCTTGATCCTGTGCGCGGTATCGGTGGCAAGTGCGGCTTCGATCGCCGCGATCTCCACGCCCCGGCGCCAATCGGCCGCCACCTGCTGCACTTCGAAGCCCAACGTGCCGCACATCTTTGCCCAGCTGTCGGAAAAATGCCCCGTCTCGGGAATCAGCACGAGATCCCCGGGGTTGAGCGTATTGACCAGCGAAGCCTCCCAGGCGCCGTGGCCCGAGGCGGTGTACATGAACAGATGCTGCTTGGTCTTCAGAACCTTCTTCAGCCCCTCGAAGCAGGCATCATAGACGGCGAGGAAAACGGGGTCGTTGAAATCAATGCTTGCCCGCGCAGTGGCGGCGAGCACGGAATCGGGGATGTTGGTCGGCCCCGGATTGGCGAAGAATAGGCGGCCGCGCGCCATGGGGCGAGCGGGCTTGGGACTGATGGAACCATCCATGGGGAGTGACTTTCCTGCGAAACTTCAGATCTGAGTATCGGGCGAAACCGCCCACGCGTCACCTCTCCAGTCGGATGCCCGTACGCGCAACGACCTCCTGATACTTTCGAACCTCGGCGGCCAAAAAGGCGCGCGTCGTCTCGGGCGTGTTTTCCGTGGCCCAGGGCAGCACGCCGGCTTGCAGAAGCCGCTCGCTCAACGGGGCATCGGCCACACTGGCCACCAATGCGCGGTTGAGCTGCGCCAGCAACGCTGCCGGCATGCCCGGCGGGCCGATGATCATGTTCCAGGTGGTCAGCTCAAACCCGGGCATCGCGCTCTCATTCAGTGTCGGGATTTCGGGGAAGCTGGGGAAGCGCTCGCGGCTCGTCACTGCCAGGCCGCGCACCAGCCCGCCGCGCACCTGCCCCGCCGCCGAGGCCAGCACCGCGATGCCGAACTGCCCCTCGCCCTGATGGATAGCGGTCAGCATCAGCCCACCGCTGCGGTAGGGCACATGCGTGAAGCGCGCGCCCAGCTGCGCGGCCAGCATTTCCACCCCCAGATGCGGGATGGATCCCACGCCGGAGGTCGCATAGGCGTATTGCTCGGGGCGTGAGGCGCGCAGCAGCGCGATGGCCTGCCCGGCCGTGGTGGCGGGGAAGCTGGGCGCGCCTATCAGGATCATCGGCGCCGTGCCGATCATGGCGATCTGTGTGAAGTCGGCCAGCGGATCGAACGGCGTCCCGCCTTGCAGCGCGGCGGGCGCGATCGCGTGGGAGCTGACCTCGATCAGCATGAGCGTATGTCCATCGGGCGGTTGGCGGCGCAGCCAGTCCCCAGCGACGATGCCCGAAGCGCCAGGCCGGTTTTCCACCACCACCCGCGCCTCGGGGCCGAGATTGGCGCCAAATCGCTCGGAGATCAGCCGGGAGACAATGTCCGTACTGCCGCCCGGCGCGAAACCGACGGCCAGCGTGATGGGGCGCTGGGGGAAGCTCTGCCCATGCAGCGGTGCGGCGGCGAGCACAAACAGCGCGGCGAGCGTGAGACGGCGGAACATGGGGCGGGCCTCCAGTTTTTTTCTGAGGCTACCTAAGCCCGAGGCCGGGCCTCGGCGCAAGCGCCTCAGGGCCGTTCCAGCCGGAGCCCCGCACCTTCGGCGATGGCCCGGAATTTCTCCACTTCGGCCGCAATGAACTCCGCCGTCTGGGCGGGGCCCGTCGGTTCGGGCACTCCCACGCCGAGCCCGGCCAAACGCTGCGCGAGCGCCGGTTCGGCCAGGGCTTCGTGAACCGCGCGGGACAGGCCTGCCAGCCGCTCCGGTGGCGTGCCGCGGGGCGCCAGCAATGCATTCCAGGTGGAAAGGTCAAAGGGCGCCACGCCTTGCTCTTCCAGCGTCAGCAGCTGCGGGTGGGTGGGCGCGCGCCGCGCCGTGCCCATCGCGATGAGGCGGATGCGGCCCGCCTCGCTCAGCGCGTTGAGCCCGGCGAGCGTGTCCAGCGCGAAGGTGACTTCGCCGCGTGCCAACGCTTCCAACGCGGGCGCTCCACCGCGATAGGGAATGTGCTCGGCCCGCAGCCCCGCGCGCGACAGAAACAACTCGCCCGCCAGATGAGTGATGCTGCCAGCGCCAGCCGAGCCATAATTGCCGCGCCCGTCGGCCAAGGCCGCGCGGAGGCCAGCAACATCCACCACACCGAGGGGCGGCCCCGAAGGTGGGACTGCCAGCGCCAGCGGCGTCACGCCCGTCAGAGCGATGGGGGCGAAATCGCTGACTGCGTCGTAGGGAAGATCACGGAAGACTGCGGGGTTGGCCCCATGCGAACTGGCCGAGGCCATGAGGAGTGTATGCCCATCGGGCGTGGCGCGCTTGACCGCCTCGCTGCCGATAGCCCCGCCCGCACCCGTCCGGTTTTCCACCACGAAGCGCCCCGACAGCAGGGCCGAAAGCCGCTCCGCGATCAGCCGGGCGGCAATATCAGTCGAGCCGCCCGCGGCGAAGGGCACGATGATCGTGACCGATCGCTCCGGAAAGGCGAGAGCCGGCATCGGAAGGGCGGCGAGGGCGAGAAGGCTGCGGCGTTGCATGGAACCGTTATTGCACAGGCACGTTGCGCGGCAGTGACGGCGAGGTTGCAGGGATATGGCAGGGGAAAGTGGCTGCTCAGCCCGCCGCGCGGGCGACAGGCGCCCAGCGCGCCGTCTCCGCCACTACAAACTCCCGCATCTGCGCTCCTGACAGGTTGCCCAGCGAGACGAGGCCCAGCGCATCCATTCGTTCCCGGACCACGGCTTCCAGCATGGCGGCCTGGCAGACCTCGTTGATGCGCACTGCAATGGCGGGCGGAATGCCCACGGGGCCGGCCAGCAAGAACCAATTGCTCGCCACCACCGACGGGAAGCCTGATTCGCGTACGGTGGGCACATTGGGAAACAGCCCGATCCGCTCGGCACTGGTGAAGGCGAGTGCCCGCAGCGAGCCCTGGCGCACCGCCCCAGCATGCGCGCCGATTGTGTCCCACAGTGAGGTGATATCGCCCGAGAGCGTGGCCACCTGTGCCTCCGGCGCGCCGCGGAAAGGCACGTGCAAAAGGCGCACGCCCACAGCCTGCTCGAAAAGCATGCCTGCGAGGTGGCCGATGGAACCTGCGCCGGAATTGCCGAAGCTGATGCCTTCGGGGCGGGCACGCGCGGCGGCCGCATAATCCTGGATCGTGGCGTAGGGGCTTTGCGAACGAATTGCGCAGACGATGGGCGCGCCACCGAACATGGTGATAAACGTGAAACTCTCGGGCCGGTAGGTGATGTTGGCCATCAGCGTGGGTGCGACCGTAAGCGGGCCAGTGTTGGTGATAAGCAGGGTGTAGCCATCGGGCTGTGCAAGGGCTGCTTGTGCGGTGCCGACCGAACCGCCCGCGCCGGGCCGTGCCTCGATCACGAAGGGATGGCCGAAGGCACGTTCCAGCCGTTCGGTCATCAACCGCATCACTACATCCGTGGTGCCGCCGGGCGAATAGGGGTTGATGACGCGCACGGGGCGTGTCGGCCACGATGGCTGCGCCAATACGGAGGCGGGCGCAGCAAGAGCGCTGCCCAGGATCAAGCGGCGTGGAAGGATCATGGGAGGCTCCTGCTCAAATTCGCGGCAACTACCGGGAGAACCTGACCTCCCAGCCGAGCCCAGCGAAATTCATGCCATCACCCTTCGATGCGTCGGACCATGGCGCTGCGCGCCAACTCTGCCCAACAAGCTACCTCGGCGCGGTAATAGGCGGTGAAGCACACCACATGCCCTGCATCGGCGCTGGGCCGCGGGTAATCCACTTCGACCATTAGCCGGTCGTGGTCGCCAAGCTCGCGCAAAACAATTGCGCGCATTGTCTCAGCAATTGATTCCGTTCTTGAGGACAGGACGTTTGTCCAGACGCCCAAACGCTCAATGCGCCTTGGCTTCGCCTTTCCCGCCCATGCCCAACATGGATTTCAGCCGCTCCCGCAGCGATTGAAACACAACATACAGCATCGGGATCATGAAGATGCCAATGAGCGAGGCTGCCAACATTCCACCAAACACTGGCAGCCCGACGGCCTGGCGTGACAACGCGGCCGCGCCGGTTGCCGTGATGAGCGGCACAAGGCCGAGGATGAAGGCAAAGCTGGTCATCATGACCGCACGGAAGCGCATCCTGGAGCCGAGAATCGCCGCCTCCTGGATGGACATTCCGGCCTCACGCCGTTCCTTCGCGAATTCAATGATGAGGATGCCGTTCTTGGCGGCCAGCGCAATCAGCACAACGAGCCCGATCTGCGCATAGACGTTCAGCGGCAGCCCCGCGATGAACAGCGCCGCGAATGACCCCAAGCCCCCCACGGCGACCGAAAGCAGCACAGGAACGGGGATGGTCCAGCTTTCATACAGCGCTACCAGGAACAGGTAGGCGAACAGCAGCGCGAGCGCGATGAGCGCACCTGTTTGCCCCGCAGCCTGCCGTTCCTGGAAGGCAGTGCCGGTCCAGTCGAAGCTGTAGCCCGCGGGCAACACGCGGCCGGAGATCTCCTCCATGGCCATCATCGCATCACCGGAGGAAACGCCAGGCCGCCCCTGCCCGTTCAAGGTCAGGCTGCGCGTGTTGTTGTAGCGCTGGATGGTCTGCGGCCCAAGAACCACCCGCACATCGGCGAAGGCGCGAAGGGGGACCATTTGCCCACGCGAATTGCGCACTTGAAGGCGCCAGATATCGGGCAGGTCGTCACGGTCGGCTGCCTCGGCCTGAATGTTCACCTGCCAGGTGCGACCAAACAGGTTGAAGTCATTCACGTAGAACCCGCCCAGCGAGGCCTGGAGCGTGGTGAAGATGTCGCTGATCCGCACCCCCAACGCCTGCGCCTTGTCGCGGTCCACATCGAGGAACAGCGAAGGCGTGGTGGGCGAGAAGGTGGAGAATACGCCCACAAGCCGCGGGTCCTGATTGGCAGCGACCATCATGCCCAGCATGGCGCCGCCCAGTTGCACGGGGTCACGCCCCTCGAAATCCTGGAGTTGGTACTCAAACCCGCCGCCCGTGCCCAGGCCCAGGATGGGCGGCACGTTGAAGGCAAAGACATTGGCCACCCGGAAGCCCGCGCCGAAGCCAAACACCTGGCGAATGCCGGTGAAGACGCTGGCCTCCACCGTCTTGCGGTCCTCGAAGGGCTTCATCCGCGCGACGAGGAAAGCCGAATTGGATTGCGCACCGCCATCAATGAAGCTGAAGCCAATGATGGCCAGGATGTTTTCGATGGCCGGGTTGGTGCGCAGGAAGGCCTCCACCTGGATCGCCGCGTCGCGCGTGCGCGCCACCGAAGAGCCCTGCGGCAACTGGATCTGCACGAAGAAGGCGCCTTGATCCTCTGCCGGCAGAAACCCCTGCGGTGTACGACTGCCGAGGGCGAAGATGCCATAGGCGAAAACCCCCGTCAGCAGGATGGAAAGCAGGGCAACCCGCACCAGCTTGCCCACGATCCAGGCATAACCATCGCGTACCTTGTCTATGGCGCGCAGCACATATTTGATCGGCCCGCGCTTCGGTCCCCCATGGCGGAGGAAGATGGCGCAGAGGGCGGGCGAGAGGGTCAGCGCGTTGATGGCGGAGATGATCATCGCCACGCTGATCGTCACCGCGAATTGCTTGAACAATACGCCCGAAACACCCGAGATCAGGCCAATCGGCACGAATACCGACAGCAGCACCAGCGTGATGGCGATGATGGGCGCCGTGATCTCGCCCATG
>JBBRVI010000169.1:0-8010 GCA_038247025.1 Acetobacterales bacterium | reverse complement strand
CCCGTGCCCGCCACGGGTGGCTCCGCGCCCATCGAGGCGATTGGCGCGGCGGCTGATCCTGGCACGTCCAGCTTCGTCGGCGCCGAAGTGCTCAAGAGCGAGCGGCCGGAGCTTACCGCGGCAAAAATCGTTGTCTCAGGCGGGCGCGCCATGGGCTCTGCGGAGAATTTTCGCCTGATCGAGAAGGTGGCGGATTTGCTGGGCGCGGCCATCGGCGCCTCGCGCGCCGCAGTGGATGCGGGATATGCGCCCAACGACTTCCAGGTGGGGCAGACCGGCAAGATGGTCGCCCCGGAACTCTACGTGGCTATCGGCATTTCGGGCGCCATTCAGCATCTGGCCGGCATGAAGGACAGCAAGATCATCGTCGCCATCAACAAGGATGAGGAAGCGCCGATTTTCCAGGTGGCCGATTACGGCCTGGTGGCGGATCTGTTCAAGGCCCTCCCGGAACTGGAAGCCGAACTCGGAAAACCTGTCTGATGTCAGTGCGCGTCGCCAGCAGCGCCGACATGCCCGACGCCTTGCTGAACATCCCCGAAATCCGCTCCGTCGGCATCATCGGGGCGGGGCAGATGGGCAATGGCATCGCGCATGTCTGTTCGCTGGCGGGCATTCCGGTGGCCATGGTGGATATCAGCGCAGAGGCACTGGACCGCGCGCTCGGCACCATTTCGCGCAACATGGAGCGGCAGATCGGCCGCAAGCTGATCACAGCCGAGCAGCGCGATGACGCGATGGCGCTGATCACTAGAAGCACCGACTACGCGAGCTTCAGCGGCACGGATTTCGTGATCGAGGCCGCGACAGAGAAGGAAGCGGTGAAGCGCGAGGTCTTCAAGGCGCTGGTGCCGCATCTCAAGGCTTCGGCCATGGTGGCGTCCAACACCAGCAGCATCTCGATCACGCGGCTGGGTGCTGGCACGGACCGGCCCGAGAAGTTCATCGGCATGCACTTCATGAATCCGGTGCCGATCATGAAGCTGGTGGAGATCATCCGCGGCATAGCCACCGATGAACCCACCTTCCGCGCGGTGGATGCGCTCGCCAAGCGGCTCGGCAAGCAGACCGCAACCAGCGAGGACTTCCCCGCCTTCATTGTCAACCGCATCCTGGTGCCGATGATCAATGAGGCGGTCTATGCGCTGTATGAGGGCGTGGGCGATATTCGCTCCATTGATACGGCCATGAAGCTGGGTGCGAACCACCCCATGGGTCCGCTGGAACTGGCGGATTTCATTGGCCTGGACACCTGCCTTTCCATCATGCAGGTGCTTTATGACGGGCTCTCGGACAGCAAGTACCGGCCTTGCCCGCTGCTGGTAAAGTATGTGGAGGCCGGCTGGTATGGACGCAAGACAGGCCGGGGTTTCTACGACTACAGCCAGGACCCGCCGGCACCCACGCGCTGAAATGATCCTCCGCCTCCCCCTGATCCTGTTCTTCCTGGTCTCGCTGGGGGGATGTGCTCTCGCCAAGGGGCCGCCGCCGGCGACGGAGGAATGCGACGCCAAGCAATCCATCCTGATCCGTGGCGCCTTCGTCCTGGCCGAGCGCGATACCGAAGCCGCCATCGCCTTCCTCGACGCCAATCCTCATCATGAGCATGTGCGCACCTGGCTGGGTGCCGGCCCCACCGGCAAGGCGCGCGCACGCCTCGCCGCAACGCTGGAGCGCCTGCGCCCCGGCCGACACCCCCCCTGGAATTGCAGTCCACAGCTTTGCGGCGGCCGGCCGGTCTTCGGCCTTGCCAGCATGACGCGCGGGACGATCACGCTCTGCCCGATGTTCTTCAATGCCCGCAACGAAGGCTTCGACTCCCGACCGGGCGTCATCATCCACGAGGTGAGCCACATTGCCGCGGGCACTCTGGATATCGCTTATGGCCGCACTGCTGCCATGGCGCTGGCGCGCAAGCAGTCAGAGCGCGCGACGATCAACGCCGACAACCTCGAATATTTCGTCGAAACCTTGCCCACCCTCGCCCCGCGCTGAAGCCCGCACCACTTCGCGGCTTTGGTGATTCCACCAGGGCCGATCAGGATGCTAGAAACAACCGCGCATGAAACGTTTCTGGAAGCAGGCCACCTGTGTGGCGGAGCCATCTTCGGAAGGGGCCGGGGCCTTCGCCATTCATCTCGACGGCAAGCCCGTGCGCCTGCCCACCGGCGCGCCGCTGCGGGTCTCGACCCGGCAGTTGGGCGAAGCGCTGGCCGCGGAATGGCAGGCGGCGGGCGGAGATGCTGGCGGCGAGATGTCCTGGGAGGATGTGCCTCTCACCCGCCTCACCGGCACCGCGGCCGAGCGCATCGCGCCGAACCCCGCTGCCACGATCGCCGCCATCGCCAAATATGCCGAGACGGACCTTCTCTGCTACCGCGCAGAGGATGAGGCGCTGGCCGAGCGGCAGGCGCAGGCATGGCAGCCCTGGCTCGACTGGGCGTCCGGCGCATTGGGCGCGGAGCTTGAGGCCACGCGCGGCATCATGCCGCTGCGCCAGAAGCCCGAGGCGCTGGCCGCGCTGCATGCGGCGGTGGGGGCACTTTCGCCGGTGGCACTTTCGGCGCTGGGGGTTCTGGTGCCGGCGCTTGGAAGCTGCGTGCTGGGCCTGGCCGTGCTGCATGGCCGGCTGGATGCCACAGCGGCGCATCGGCTTGCCTCGCTGGATGAGCTGTTTCAGGAGGAGCGCTGGGGGCTGGACTGTGAGGCTGAGGAGCGGCGGGAGAAATTTGCCGCCGACCTCACCCTCGCCGCACGCCTTGCACGGCTGAGCGCGGGATGACCGCCCGCCTGCTGCGCATCGCAGGGCGTGTGCAGGGGGTGGGGTATCGCGAGTGGCTGATGCGCACGGCGCGCCGCCATGGGTTGGATGGATGGGTGCGCAACCGCGCCGATGGCAGTGTGGAGGCGCTGCTCTCGGGCGAGGAGGATGCGCTCCAGGCCGTGCTCTCCGCGTGTCGGCGCGGCCCGCCGCTGGCGCGGGTGGAAAGCATTGAGGAGCATTTCGCCGATCCGCCCGAAGCACCGGGGTTTCACCGCCAGGCCAGTCTCTGAGGGAGGCCGAGCGGCCACTCGCGCTGCTTGTTGGGCCCCTGTCGGAATGCGATGGTCGGCCCCGAACGATCAACGGGCCAGGCCCCTTGTCAAAGGCTTCGCATGGATCGCTTTTTCGCCCGCCCCTGGCTCCTGGCCTTTTTTCTGGGTGCCCTCTCGGTCCTGGCCCTGCCGCCGGTTCATGCCGTACCCGTGCTGTTGCTGACCATCCCGGCTTTTCTCACCCTGATCGGCCACGCCCCTGGGTGGCGCCGCGCCGCCTGGTGGGGGTTTGGTTTCGGGTTTGGGCATCATCTGGCCGGGCTTTACTGGATCACGCACTCGCTCTTCACCGATCTGGAGCGCTGGTGGTGGCTGGTGCCTGTCGCCGCACCTGGCATCGCCCTGCCGGTTGCGCTGTTCAGCGTGATCCCGGCACTGGTCGCCTGGCGGCTGCGGGCGGGCTGGCCGCGCGTGCTGGGCTTCGCCGGCGCCTGGGTCGCGGCCGAGATGCTGCGCGGGATGATGTTCACCGGCTTTCCCTGGAATTTGCTCGGCACGGTCTGGGCGTTCCATGCCCTGCCTCTGCAACCGGCGAGCGTCATCGGCGTGCATGGCCTCTCGCTGCTGACGGTCCTGCTGGCTTCACTTCCCGTGCTGCGCAGCCGGCGCGCGATGCTCGGCGGCGTGGGGGTGTTGGCGCTATGGATGGGCTTTGGCGCGCTGCGCCTCGGCGTGACCCTGCCGCCTGACACCGATGTGCGCCTCGTTCTGGTGCAAGGCAATGTGCCGCAGGACACGAAGTGGGATGCCGCCCAGCGCATGCCCATCTTCCAGCGCTATCTGGCCCTTTCGGCCGAGGGGGCCGCGGCCGCCGAAGCATCGCATCCCGGCCAGCCCGTGCTGGTGATCTGGCCGGAGACGGCGAGTCCCTTCCTCCTCGCTCAGGATGCTGAAGCGATGCGTCTGGCGGGCGCCGCGCTGCCCCCCGACGCATTTCTCCTGGCCGGCACGGTGCGGGCCGAATGGGATGCGGGCGGGCGGCTATCCGCCTTGTTCAACAGCCTCGTCGCGCTCGACTCCATCGGACAGGTGGTGGGGATTTTCGACAAGGCTCACCTGGTGCCCTTTGGCGAATACATGCCTCTGAACGGCATCCTGCCGATCCGCATGGTGGTCGGGGGCGTGGATTTCTCGGCCGGGCCGGGTCCGGAGGTGATGCGCCTGCCCGGTGGCCTGCCCTCGCCGGGGCCGCTGATCTGTTACGAGGTGATCTTCCCCGGCCGTGTGGTGGGCGTTGAGCGGCCGGCCTGGCTGCTCAATGTGACCAATGATGCCTGGTTCGGCGTCTCGGCCGGGCCATACCAGCATCTGGCGGCTGCGCGGTTGCGCGCGGTGGAGGAGGGGCTGCCGATGGTCCGCGCCGCCCAGACCGGCATTTCCGCAGTGTACGACGCTGTGGGGCGAGAGCGCGGCTGGCTCGGCCTCAACGCCATGGGACGCCTGGATTCGGCCTTGCCGGGCCGGTTGGAGCCAACCGTCTTCGCCCGTGGCGGTTTATGGATTTCTGGCTTCCTGCTGCTACTCTGCCTTGGTCTGGCCGGCATCGCAGCGCGGCGCGCGCCACCGCTGCAACTCAGTACCATGACGGGCCCTCGCGCTTGAAAGATGAATTCATCGGCAAACTTATTTATTGAGAATTAGCAAATATATTGACGCGAGGTCAACGGGGCGCTAGGTCTTACGTCGAAGCCAAGCTGGCAAGGACGTCCCTATTTCAGGTGCTCCCGAGGTTCGACACGCAAGAAATGCGGGAAGGTGCCAATTTAAGCGCCGGACAAGCGAGAAAACTCGCCGAGCCGCATGGCTTATGGTGGTCAAGGATGCATTTTGAGATGAGAGAAATGATGTCGACTGGCGAGGCGACCGAGAAGGTCGAGAAAGAACACCGTCCCAGCCCGATTGACGTTCACGTGGGATCGCGTGTGCGCCTGCGCCGGACGTTGCTCGGCATGAGCCAGGAGCGGTTGGGCGATGCCTTGGGCCTCACCTTCCAACAGGTGCAGAAATACGAGCGCGGCGTGAACCGCATAGGTGCTTCGCGCCTGTTCGACCTTTCGCGCGTGCTGGACGTGCCGATCAGCTTTTTCTTCGACGACCTGCCCGGCACCGTGGGCGGAAGCCAGGGTTTCGCCAAACGGGTCGCCGGCTTCGCCGAAGGGCAGGAGGGGTTTGGCGACGATACGCTCCATCGCCGCGAGACGTTGGAACTGGTGCGGGCCTATTACCGCATCTCCGACCCCTCGGTTCGCAAGCGCGTCTTTGACCTGATCAAGGCCATGACGCCGATAGATTGACGGGTTTTCGCGCATATCTTGTGGCCAGGTAGGCACTTGGCCTCCCTTTTCACCGTTTTCTAAGTCAGGTATCTGGCTTAGATTCTTGTCCATGCCGAAACGTCGCACTCTGCTCGCCGCTCTTGCCACGCCAGCTCTTGCGCATGCGCAAGACTGGCCATCCCGCCCGATTCGCGTGGTATTGCCCTTCGCTGCGGGCGGCTCTTCGGATATCGCCGCGCGCCTCATCGCGCCCCGTTTGGGTGCCCTGCTCGGGCAGCAGATCGTGATCGAGAATCGCGGCGGCGGCGGCGGCAACATCGCGGCCGAGGCGGTGGCGCGGGCCGCGCCTGACGGCCACACCATTTTCCAGGGCAATATCGGCGTTCTGGCCATCAACCCAACGCTCTACCGCAGCCTCCCCTTCGATGTAGAGACGAGTTTTCAGCCGATCGCGCACATCAATTCCGTCGCCAACATCCTGTGCTCCCCGCCAAACCGTCCCTGGCGCAGCGTGGCGCAATTGCGCGCAGCCATGCTGGCCGCGCCCGAGAGCATTCGTGCGGGCAATTCGGGCCCCGGCTCCATGGGCCATCTGGCGGTGGTGCAGTTTGACCACCTGGCTGGCACGCGTTCGGTTCATGTGCCCTATCGAGGGGGTGGGCCGATGTCCACGGATTTGATCGCTGGCCATCTCGACTACGCTTTTGCCACTGCGCCTACCGTGCTCTCGGCTATCGAGGCAGGGAGGCTGCACGCCATCGCGATCGGCACGGCCAGGCGCAGTCCGCATCTGCCCGAACTGGGGACCGTCGCTGAAGCGGGCATCACGGGTTTTGAGGTGAGCAACTGGGATGGCTGGCTTTTCCCGCGCGGCGTGGCGCCCGCCATCACCGAGCGCATGGTCGCAGCCCTGCGCCAGGTGCTCGGCGATGCGGAGCTGGGCCGTGAGTTCACACGGCGCGGCATGGATGTGATCGCCGATAGTGGACCTGCCGAACTCGGCGCCAGCATCCGGGCCGAGACCCTGCGCTGGGCGCCGATGGTACGCGCCAGCGGTGCGACGCCCGAGGGCTGAGCCGAACTCGGCGGAGGTGTTGCGTCGGAACTGGCCCAGTACCAACTACCTCCGCGACGCGGATTTCACGACAGAGCGCTTCCGCGCTATTCAAGGCGCAGGAGAACCCGCCCGTGAACGCCCTCACCGACCAGAATGCGGCCTTGCTTGAAACCGCCGCCCGTGCAGCGCGCGCGGCCGCTTCTCAGCTCGCTCGCGCCGGAACGGAGCCGAAGAACTTTGCGCTGCGCCAAGCCGCGGCTGCCATTCGCACCGACGCGCCGCGCATCCTGACCGCCAATCTCGCGGACCTCGCAGCCGCCCCGGCGCTTTCGCCTGCTTTCCAGGACCGCCTGACCCTCACTCCTGCGCGCATCGAAGCCATGGCGCTGGGGCTGGAGGAGGTGGCGGCCCTGCCCGATCCGGTGGGCCGCGTGCTGGCCGAATGGACGCGGCCCAATGGGTTGCGTTTTCAGCGCGTGGCGCAGCCGCTCGGCGTGATCGGCATGATCTTCGAAAGCCGCCCCAATGTGACGGCCGATGCCGGCGCGCTCTGCCTCAAGGCGGGCTCGGCCGTGCTGCTGCGTGGCGGCAGTGAGAGCGCGCATTCCGCCCGTGCCATCGCTGGCTGCCTGCGTGTTGGCCTGGTCGCGGCCGGACTGCCTGAGGCGGCGATCCAACTCGCCCCCACCCAGGACCGTGCCTTCGTGGGAGCGATGCTGCGCGCTTCGGGGCTGATCGACCTCATCATCCCGCGCGGCGGCAAGGGGCTGGTGACGCGCGTGATGGAGGAGGCGCGGGTGCCGGTCCTCGCCCATGCGGAGGGCCTCTGCCACACCTATGTCCACGCCGCCGCCGACCCCGCGATGGCGCGCGCCGTGCTGCTGGATGCAAAGCTGCGCCGCACCGGCGTCTGCGGTTCGACCGAGACGCTGCTGATTGACGCCGCCATTGCGCAGAGCCTCCTGCCGCTGCTGGTGGCGGATCTTGCCGCGCGTGGCTGCCGCTTTCACGCAGATGGAGGCGCGCGCGCCATCTGCCCGGAACTCGACGCTGCGAGCGATACGGATTTCGCGACCGAATGGCTGGATGCGGTGCTCAACATCGCCGTCGTGGAGGGGGTGGATGGCGCGCTGGATCATATCCGCCGCTTCGGCAGCGAGCACACCGAGGCCATCATCACCGAGGATGCGCAGGTGGCCGAACACTTCCTGGCCAGCCTCGATTCGGCGGTGGGGCTGTGGAACGCCTCCACGCAATTCTGCGATGGTGGCGAGTTCGGTTTCGGAGCCGAGATCGGCATTGCCACAGGGCGCCTGCATGCGCGCGGGCCGGTGGGGCTCGAACAGCTTTGCACCTTCCGCTACCGCGTGACCGGCACCGGCCAGGTCAGAGGCTGACAGTGGGGGCAGGGTGGCGCCTTGGCAGATTGCGTTCGCAATGGCGCACTCCCGCTGCTCTAGCAGCCTGTCGGACTTAACGCGCAGCCTCCGCCAGAGGTAGAGTCTGTGGCCGCTGATTGCCCCCCCCTCCCTCGGATCCTGCCTCGATGAGCAACTTCCGCCCGGTCGACCGTGACACTGG
>JBBRVI010000168.1:0-8035 GCA_038247025.1 Acetobacterales bacterium | reverse complement strand
GAGCAGGGCGGTGGTCATTTTGGCATCGCCGAACACGGCGACCCATTCCGCGAAGGACAATCCCCGGCAAGGTGGGCAGACCCTCGATCATGCCGTTGCGGGCGGTGTCGAGGTGGTCGCTTTCCAGCACCTGCAGCCGGAGCCCGATCGGATTGGCCGGCGTAATGTCGGCCGGCAGCAGCCGGACGAAGCATTCGCCACTCTCCACCACCGCGCGCATGACCAGCGCCTGGAGGCCATAGAGGTCCAGGCGGCCCTCGGCGTCGCAGGCGGTGCTGTCGGACCAGCGACGCCAGGCCTCGGCGTGCGGCTTATGAACGGACTGCCCAGCGCCGACAGCCCCTGCCAGGTCGGGCCGGTGAGCGTCCCTCCCATCACGAGATCGAAATACGCTGCCGCGTTGCTGCTGAGGATCAGCTGCTGCGGAACCAACTGGCCGCGATTGACCAGCCCGATCTGATACTGCGTCGTCGCATCCGGCGTCGGCGAGAAGGGCGTCGTGCTCTCCGTCAGCGGGTTGTCCACGGTGAGCGTCACGGAGTTGTTGCCGGTAATGCGCACCTGTGCCGCCGATCAGGCGCAGGTAGCGCCCGCGCCACCGGTTTGTCGTCCAGCCCGCCGCTGGTCGCGGTGTTGCTCTCATTCACCACCGCCATGGGCCGCGCGCGCGAGGATGGGGTCGGCCGGCGCGCGGTCATGGCAACGCGGGTGCTGTTCGCGTGCGGGAAGGTCGCGCCGCGCTGCTCGTCAAAACTCCCCTCGACCACCACGAACACGCCCCAGCCCCCGAGATCCATGGTAGAGTTGACGGTGGCGAAGCTCTTACCGGCAGGGCAGATTGCCGATACGCGACCAGGGGAGCACGGCACCCGGCGTGTTCGCCTGGTCAAAGACGTGGCACCAGATCAGCTTGCCGCTGATCACGAAGCCCAGCCGGCTGCGGCCGGCGCCTTACCAGGCGTGGCCAATCACCGCCATCTAAATGCGCGTCTGATCTACAACTCGCCCCGACCGGTTGCGGCCATCCAGCGTGTCGGTGATTCATTGCGACTGGCGAACCCGGCCAAGTTCTCCCGGCGCCGCGGCTGCCTGCCATCTTCCAAACCATCCCCGGTGACGGGCGCCATCGGCCGAAGTTGCTTCCCTTCCGATTTGACATCGCTTCGGATGCGATAAATCAATATGGATGTTCCATCGGGCCGGATCGCGCGCTGGACCGCCATTCACGAGGACATATCATGCCGCTGGTCACGCCTCTGCCCGAGGACCACAACCCAGACCTCCTCGACCTGATCCAGTTCTTCCGAGGCCCGCTTGGCACCGTGCCCAATTCGGTGCTGACCATGCAGCGCCGTCCCGCTCTGGCGCGCGCCTTCACCGAGCTTAACAAGGCCGTGATGGCGAACCATGCGCGCGTAACGGCGGAGCAGAAGCGGCTGATCGGCTATGTCGCGTCCCACACCGCCGGCTGCCACTATTGCGAGGCGCACACCATCCTAGCCGCCGAGCGCTTCGGCGCGACGCCGGAGCGCATGGCCGACATCTGGGCGTATCCCAGCAGCCCGCATTTCACCGACGCCGAACGCGCCGCCTTTGATTTCGCGATCGCCGCCGCCTCGGTTCCCAACGCCGTCACGGCGGAGGTCGCGGCGGCGCTGCACCAGCACTGGACGGAGGACGAGATCGTCGAAATCCTCGGTGTGATTGCCCTGTTTGGCTTCCTCAACCGATGGAATGATTCGATGGGCACGACGCTTGAGCCGATCGGCATCTCTGCCGGCGAACGGAACCTGTCGCGCGGGGGCTGGGATGTCGGCAAGCATGAATAGGGCCTTGCGCCAATCGCGGCGCGCGTTGCTCGGCGCGTTGGCTGGCATGTCCATCGCGCCGGCGCTCCGCGCGCAGGGCGAACGACCACTGGTCATCGTGGCCCCCTTCCCACCCGGCGGCTCCACCGACCTGATGGCGCGGCTGGTTGCCGAACGGCTGGCCGGAATGCTCGGCAGGGCGGTGGTGGTGGAGAACCAGTCCGGCGCCGGCGGGCGCATCGCCGCGCGCCAAGTGGAGCAGGCACCGCCGGACGGCACGCGGCTGCTGCTGGCCAATACCTCGGTCATGGCGATCACGCCGCTTGCCTTTCCCGATGCCGGCTACGACCCGCTGCGCTTCGTGCCGGTCGCCGGCGCAGCCGAATTCGCCGCCGGGCTGGCGAGCGGCCCGGCCACGCGCGCAACGAGCCTCGCTGATCTTACCATCTGGCTGCGGGCCCATCCGGCGCAGGCCAATCTTGGCGTGCCCGCCATGGGCAGCCTGGCGCACCTGACAGGCATCGGCTACGGCCGCGCCATCGGCGTGCCGCTGACCGTGGTGCCCTATCGCGGCGGGGCGCCGGTCGCGCAGGATCTGGTCGGGGGGCGGCTGGCCCTGGGTGTTGCCGCCGCGGCGGATTTCGCGGGCGTCCACCAGGGCGGCCAGGCGCGACTGCTGGCGGTGACGGGCACGCGCCGCGCGCCCGGGCTGGCCGATGTGCCGACCTTCGCCGAGGCCGGCCTGCCGGGGTTCGAGGCCAATGCCTGGAATGGCTTCTTCGCCCCCGCCGGCACGCCCGAGGCGCTGTTGGCGCCAATCGCTGCGGCGATCCGCGAGATCCTGGCCGAGCCCGCGATGCGCGCGCGGCTGGAAAGCGTGGCGCTGATCCCTCAACCATCGGACGGCGCCACCCTGCGTTTGTGGCTGGAACGCGACCGCGCCGCCTTTGCCCCGCTGATCGCGGCGGCCGGGCCGTTGCAGTAATGGCGGGGCTGGCGGACACCAACGCCGCTACCGATTTGAAGGGGCGTCCATGCCCTTTTACTCCTGAATGGCCAAAGTGAGGGTCGTTGGTGACAACGATCGCCATAAAGTCAGCTGACCCAGCAACAGATTCAGTATTTTCAACAAAATTCTCTGGCTTAAAATGAGATCGAAGTGGGCGGGCTGTGTGGCCAGATGCCTGGCGGTCGGCTTCTGGCAATACGCTTTGGGTTCTGCAGAGAACCGCCACATCAGCTCGCGCAGGTGCTGCGGGCCAATCCAGCCTGGCGCAGTCGCCGAGCATCTGCAGGGGCGCAAAGCTCACGCGGCGACGCGACCAGTAGCTTCCGTCAAGCGTTGCAAGCCATCCGGCCAAGCCCTGCGCGGTGAGCGCCGCCGCAGCAACTCCAATCTCCGCGTCACTCGGCGGGGCGGCGCGGCCCATGGTCACGTGCCGGCCATCCTGCGCGAGGATAATCCAGCGTCGCTCCACGACATTCGGTTCCTGCCTCATTGTCGTCTCCGTCCCGGCGGGGCGGGATGCCCCTGCGCGTGACGGACGATTCGCGCTGTGTCGGAGCGCAGCCAACTCGATAAGGCACCGGGGATCTGGATGATCCCCGGCGCTTCTGATCATGCCGAAAGTCGTGGCTGAAAGGCGTCACTCCGGCAGGGCGTAGACCGTGTAGGAGCCCTTCGCGCCGGTCTTGCTCGGCCCGACCTGGCGGACGCGCTCGCGCACCTCGACCGCGTGGCCCCTCTTCTTGAGGCACGCAAAGAAGCCGCGGACCGTGTGCTGCGCCCACCCCGTGGCCTCCGCGATCTGCGCGGCCGTCGCCCCTTCCAGCCGGCGCAGCATGGCCAGAACCTGCTCCTGCTTCGTCCCCTCGCGAGGGTTGCGCGGGGTGCGATCGGGCTTGCCGGAGAGCAGGACGCGCAGCGCCGCGACCGGCGCGTCCAGTGCGCCGATCATGTCGCCCTCATGGGTCCCAAAGCGACCAGCCTGGTCGTCCCATGATTCGGGCGGCCGAAATGCGGCGCGCCGCCCACCGACGCGGTGAGGTTCGCCACCAGGGCCAGTTGGGTCATTGGATCATCGGCCTGACCCAGCCCGGAATGCCGAGCGTCTGACAGAGCGCAGCTACCGCCGATCACGTTGGCCGGCGGGAGACAAGCGCGATCCCGGTCGCGATCAGCACCGTGGCGATGACGATGCCTTGCGGCCACTCCTCGCCGAGCAGCAGAACCGCGATGGGAACGCCGATGATGGCTGCGACCGAGCCGAGCAGGCTGAGATAGACCGGCCCGCCAAGCTTCTGCAGCACAAAAAACAGGTGGTACTGCAGTGCAAACACCAGGATCTGCGCACCTACGATGGGCAGTGAAGCGGGAACCTGCCAGGGCAATGGCCCTCCGGTTCCGCTAAGCCCCGCGAAAATCAGCAGGAGCAGAACGGAGGCGATCAGCATGCCGGGGGCAAGCTGCTCTGGCTGTGTGTCATCTGGCCAGCGCAACGTGCGGTAGATGTTGCCTATCGCCAAGATCACCGGCGCGGTCAACGTCGCGATGATCCAGACCATGGAAGCATCGGGCGTGGCGAATTTATACACTGCGAGCAGGACAGCGCCGCCGAGTGCCACTGCAACGCCCGCGGCGCGCATTGCGCTGAAACGCTCCATCCCGAGTGCCAACGCCATCGCATAGGTGAAGAGTGGCGGAAAGGCGATCGCGAGGGCCGCGAACCCCGCACCGACATGCGGCACTGCGGCAAACAGCAGCAGGTTGGGCGCGGCCACACTGACCAAGCCGGCCAGCACGAAATACTCCGCCTTGCGCGCGTCGAGCCGCGGCAGCCCGCTGCCAAAGGCGACGACAAGGCAGAGCAGCAATGCCGCACCGCCGACCGACCAGATCAGGAAGGGCAGGGCGGGCAGCCCGGCATCGCTCGCAAGCTTAGCCATGTTGGTGGCGACGGCGAGCAGGGCGCCGGTGGCCACGAGATAGGCCAAAGCAACCTTATCAATGCGCGGCTTCCCCGATACCGTCTCATCCGCCCCATTCATGCTGAGCGCCTTGCGGGCAGGATTGTCCGGATCGAATGCAGGAGGGTCAGCCGCATCGCGGTGTCGTCAGGTTGGGGGGGCGCAGGCATGTCGAATCTCCTCCGAGGGAAAGGGCTGTTCGTGCTCCGACCGCTGGAAGCCGGTCGGCGGCAAGTCGAAAACGTAGCCAGTGGTTGAGCCCCGTCGGCGTTCATCCAGGCAAACGTCACAAAGGTGCATGCGAGCGGACTTCGTCGCACGCATTCGACAGCGGCCAGGGCGAAGGGTCTGACTTCGCCCTGGCCGCTCACGCCTCAGCGAATGCTCTGCCGATACTGTGCGCCGATGCCGAGCGCGGGGGCGTGGTCGCGGAAGATCGCATTGACCCCTGCTGCGGTCTCCACCCGCGCCCAATCGCCCTGCCATTCGAGCACCACGGGCAGCCAGCTGATGGGCACCGCGCCAGCCTGGACCAGCCGCCGGATCGCCAAGTCGTGGGAGGCCGCGTTGTAGTCGCCGCTGGCGTCGGCAACAAAGTAGACTTCAAATCCCTCTGCCAGGGCGCTGAGCGCGGGGAGCATCACGCAGTTGTCGGTCCACAGCCCGGCGATGATGAGCTTGCGCCGCCCGGTGGCGAGGACCGCATCCCGGACCCGCGGTTCATGCCAGGCATTGATCACCGTGCGTTCGATCGGCTCGACGCCGGGGAGCGCGGTCTGGAGCTGATGCACCATCGGGCCGGCGAAGGACTGCGTGATCGTCGAGACGACCGTCGGCACGTTGAAGAGCCGTGCAGCCCGCGCTACGCCAACGGCAGCGTTCACCACCGAATCGATGGAGGTGGACCGTGTGGAGAATGCGAACAGGCCCTGGTAATCGGCAAGCAGGAGCACGCTGTTCTGCGCCGTCAATTGGTCCAGCACGCGCGGCTGTGCGCGGCCGGTCGAAACACCGGCGATGCAGAGCAGGCACAGCGCCAGGGCAAGCGGCCCAGTGGGGCGGAGGATACGGATCATGAATGTCTCTCCTTGGGAATGTGGGATGAGGGTCAGCGCGATGCCGCAGCGACTGCCACGGCGTCTATTTCGAAGGACACGCCCGGCGCGTACAGAGCGGGCACCGGGATCAGCGTGCTCGCCGGCGGCGACGCCCCGAAAAAGGCGCGACGTTTCTCCACGAGGTAGGCGAGGCGCGTCGGATCGTGGTCCGCGATGAGCAACGTGATCCGCACGACATCGCCCGGAGCACTCTCGGCGGCCGCGAGTGCTGCGGCCAGGTTGGCGAAGGCGCGATCGACCTGGCTGCGAAAGTCATTCTGTGCGCCCTCGACCCAGCCGACCTGGCCTGACACGAACACCAGCCGGGTGCCGGTTGCCACCACTGTCGCCTGCGAATAGCCGTATTGCGTGGTATTTGGCATCTGCGGCGGGTTGAGCGCGGTCCTCGCAGGATCCGCGCCGCTCGCTGGAGCGGCCAGGGACACGCCGAATAGTGCGCAGGCGAGCAACAGCGCGGATGCGCTCGGGTAACGGCGCACGGCATTTGCTTTCCCGGTCGGGGCCGGTGGCAACGGGTGAGGGAGGGAGGGCACGGGCATGTCGATGTTCTCTCCAGATCAGGGTTGTTCGAGCGTTGACGGCTGCCGGCGCCAGACGCGGCAGACCACATCATTGGACGCTAACCTGCCGCCGCGACCCATGCTTCCAGGCAGGCGTGTTGATACTGAATTCGTGCAGCACCGACACCGCTGCAATTCGGCGCAGCTCGGGCAACCGCGAGGGCTCATGGGAATTACTTCATCTGAGCAGCGCATCGAGGTGGCCTTTGGACGGAACGGGTCAGAGAGGCTACGCCGACCATTACCGGAACTCGCCTTACGCGGGCTTCCCACAGGATCACCAGGTTGGTGGCTCGGCAGGGGTTTCGGTCTTCCGGGTGCAACAGGCGTCACACGATTTTACCGACCCGCCCGGGTCGGACCTGGTGATCGCTGCCGCCATCGAAACCGACATGAACTTCAGTTGGCACATTGGCGATGGCTGGACACCGCGGTGCAAGGTGCCCAGCCGCTCCCTCCACATCCTGCCGGCGAACACCGAGGCGCGGATTCGCGCGGAAGGGCGGCAGGACATGATATTCCTGGCGTTCCCTGCCGCCTTCCAGGCAGAGTTGCGGGATCGTGCCGGGTTCGAAACCGCGGAACTCGTGGCAGGCACCACCGACTATTTCCACGACGCGTCAGCCGTTCGGTTTATCCTCGCCATATGGATGGCTTGTCGGGACCCCTCTGCGGCTGCGGTGCTGAAGGTGGACAGCCTTCTGCTGGCGCTCGTCGCGCGCCTTCTGCAACGTGGGCGACGCGGTGTGGTAACGTCGCGTGCACCGCTGAGCGAGAGGCAGCTTCGCATCATCACCGACGCAGTGGAGGCGAAGCTGGAGACGCCGCTGAAGCTCGATGAACTTTCAATGACGCTCGGCCTGACGCGGTTTCAGTTCGCCCGTTCGTTCCGCGAAAAGACGGGCCATTCGCCACATCAATACGTGCTCGCTCGCCGCCTGGATCGGGCACGAACCTTGCTGAAGGAAGGCCGTCTGAGCTTGGCCGAGGTGTCCTATGCCTGCGGTTTCGCCAGCCAATCCCATATGACCGACACGTTTCGTGGCCACTTGGGCATCACACCAGGCGCGTGGCGACGCCAGCGTTTGTCCGACGCAGCGCGGCATGGCGTCTTACGGCGCAAACCCCCGTCACCGCAGTATTGAGGACCGTATCCCGTGGGATTTCTGTTGCACGGCGTTTGGACTGATGACAGCGCCGCACCCGAGACGGCGGCCGGCAGCTTTACGCGCAAGGATTCGCAATTCCGCCACTGGATCACGCCCGATGGCGCCCCAGGTCCCAGCGGCGAGGGCGGCTTCAAGGCTGAGGCGGGACGCTACCACCTCCATGTCGCGCTCGCCTGCCCATGGGCGCATCGCGCGCTGATCTTCCGCTCGCTGAAAGGGCTGGAGGATATGATCTCGCTCTCCGTCACCCATTGGCTCATGGGTGATCAGAGCTGGAGTTTCGAGCCCGCCCCCGGCGTGGTGCCCGACCCCATCCTCGGCGCGCAATACCTGCACGAACTCTATGTGAAGGCAGACCCCGGCTACACCGGCCGTGTCACTGTCCCGCTCCTGTGGGACAAGGTCAGCGGCAG
>JBBRVI010000167.1:0-8066 GCA_038247025.1 Acetobacterales bacterium | reverse complement strand
GGTGGCTGTAGAAGCGCCGATCCTCGGCCGCGATCAGCAGCGCCAGGAGGTGCGGGGCAACATCCTCTGGCGGCGTCCGCAACCGCCAGACACCACCGGGGGCGGGCCAGACGGAAAGGGTGCGGCCATCACGCGCCGTGGTTTCGCGCGCCAGGTTCTCGAAGCGGGCCATGGGAGGCGGGAGGGCACGGTCGAGCAGGCAGAGGCCACCGGCCACCCCCAGAACCAAGACCACCAGAATTCGCGCCCATCGCATGGAAAGAGTGTGCCCCACGACATGGCACTTGTCGCGGGGCAAGGGGCTCAGGCCCCGCGCATGGGCGGCGATGAGCCGCCTCGGAACGCTTCAGCGTTCCGAGGCGAGGCGGCATAGCCGCCGCCCGCCGCCCGATGGCGCTAAAACAGTGCCGAAGGCGCCACCGTGCTGCCCGAGAAGCCTTGCATGCGCAGCGGCTGCATCATGAAGCAGAACTCGTTGCGGCCCGAGGCCACAAGCTCGATCAGGTTCATGTTTTCCAGCAGATGCACGCCATGCACCACCAGCGCTATCTGGTGCACGGGCAGCGAAGCGCCAGGCATGGTGGCCGAGGGAGCCTGCTCGACGGGCCAGTTATCTGCGCCCAGCAACATGGGGTTCTTTGCGATCAGCCATTCCGCTGCCGCAACGCCGATGCCGGGGCAGCTGGCGACATAGCGCGCATTGGCAGTGCCCCAGTGATGCGCCCAGCCAGTGTTGATGATCATCGCATCGCCCTCGCGCAATTCCACGCGTTGGCGATCCAGCGCCTGCTGAAGGTCTTGCGGCGTGATCTCGTAGGTATCCGGCAAGGTTTGCACGCCCTTGAGCCCGGCCACGTCCATCAGCACGCCACGCGTCATGATGGTGCCTACCGTCTCGATGCCCATCTGGGTAAAGCCGGTGCGGGACATGATGGAGGGCAGGTCCACGCAATTATAGACCTCATTGCCAATGGTCTGGTGCGGGAAACCGTCAAACTGCGTACCTACCTGGGCGATTTCACCGATCACGACCTCCTCATTGGAGCCGCGGCGGTTCGACTGGGGGTTCATGAACATCTGCTTCTGGTGAACGTCGAAGCGGCGCGTGCCGAAGAAGGGCATGCTCTGGTTCATGACGTGACCGATCTCGATCTTGCGGCCCTCGCGGATCATGGAGGCTGCGTTGCGAATGCGATCGGGCGTCAGCAGGTTCATCGAGCCGCGACGGTCATTGGGGCCCCAGCGCGAAGGGCATCGCTGCGCGGCGGCCGGAGGGGACCAACCCTGGGCCTGCACGGGCGTGGCCTGGAGGCCAAGATGGGCGGAACCACAAGCAAAGCACGCGCCGAAGAGCGCGCGCCGGGACAGGACTTTCATGAAACTTCCTCCGTTATATTATTACATTGCTTGACAGCTTCTGCCGTCTGGCAAGATTAACATCACGGAAGCAAATCATCACAAGAAGAAAACGCTAAACAGCCGCGTAAAGATAGGCCGGCATCGGCTGGGTTTCATCACGGACGGATCGCACGCCGGGAATGCTTTCGGCCAGGACGCGCAGGCCGCGCTTGACCCCTTCATCGCGCATGAATCCGTGGAAGACCACAACGCCATCCTGCACATCCACCATCGTGTAGAAGCTGTCAGCCCAGGGCTGCTTGCGCATGGCGGCACCGACGGCCGCGCGCACGCGGTTGTCGCTGAGGTCGCCGTCTTCTGGCGGCGGCGCCACCAGGGCACGCAACAAATCCGCACGGCTGACAATTCCGCGCAGGCGCCCTTCGCTCATGACAAAGACACGGCGGATGCCCTTGTCTTCCATGAGGTGCGCGACGTGCGCGGCGGTGTCGTTCTCGCCCACGCTCAGGACTTGCTCGGTCATGATATCCTTCGCATGGACGCCGTGGGTGCGGGCATAGCGCTCGGCGTCGGTCGCGGGGTTCGAGAGGAGGCGGGCGAACCAGCCCGGCTGGGGGTCTTCCTCACCTGCGAGGCGGCGGATCAGGTCCGCTTCGGTAACGACACCCAGCACTTCCCCGGCGGGGCCGAGGACTGGTACTGCGCTGATGCCGCGTTCCGACAGCAGACGCGCGATGGCCAGCACGGGCGTCTCGGGGGGGACGGTGACCACGTCGGGCGTCATCAGGTCGCGGGCGGTCAAAACAGTCATGGTCGTTCCTCCTCGTTTGCAGCCAGCTTCGCTGAAAGGTGAAAGCCTTGCCTTGATGCAACGCAATCGCTTGGTGTTTGACGTTACTTCGCCTATCTCAATTCTCAGAAACCAAACGTTCGGAGGAAAATCACATGGTTCAAGTCACCCGCCGCACTGCGCTCAGCGCGGCCATCGGCCTGCCCGCCCTCGCCGCATCGCCGCTTGGAGCGCAAACCGCCCAGCAAATCGCCATCGCGACCGGCACCACCGGCGGCGTATATTTTCCGCTGGGCGGCGCGCTTGCGAATTACCTGACGCGCGGCATCCCCGGCGTTTCCGCAACCGCCGAAGTCACGGCCGGCTCCACCGCGAATTTCCAGCTACTGGGTGCCTCGCGGGTGCAACTGGTCTTTGGTCAGGTGGATGCGGCGGTGGACAGCGTGCTCGGCGCCGGGCCTTTCCGTGGCCGGGTCGTGCCCTCGCGCGCCATTGCCGTGCTGTACACCAACCGCATGCAGGTGGTGACCACGGCCGACCGCAACATCCGCACCATGGCGGACCTCAAGGGCAAGCGCATTTCCACCGGCGCACCCGCTTCGGCCACCGAGCTGTTTGCGCTGCGGCTGATTCAGGCGGCAGGCCTGAACATTGCCAGTGATTTCCGTGGGCGGGAGCGGCTTTCCCCGGCCGAGAGCACCAATGCCATCCGCGACGGCAAGATTGACGCCTATTTCTTCGTGTCTGGCGTGCCGACGTCTGCCATCACCGACCTCGCAGCAACGCCGGGCACTTCGCTGGTCCTGGTTGATCACGCCGAGTTCCTGGCCCCCATCGTGGCCGAGCACGGCCCAGTCTATTTCGCCGAGACCATTCCCGCCGGCACCTATCCCGGCCAGACTTCCGAGAACAAGCAACTCTCGGTGGCCAACATCCTGGCAATGCGTGAGGATGCCAGCCCGCAGCTGGTCCGCCAGGTGCTGGAGGTTCTCTGGACCAACCGCGAGGATTGGGCGCGGGTGCATTCGGCCGCGCGGGACTTCAATCTGGCCGGGCAGAAGACGGCAGCGGCCGGCGTGCCCTGGCATCCTGCGGCGGAAGCCTTCTGGCGCGCTGCTGGCGCCAACCTCGGGTAACTGCACGGCCGGCCCCAACCTTCGGGCCGTAATTGTTCATCATGGGCGGCCCTGACGCGTTCAGGGCCGCATCCCTTGGGTCTCCCGCCGGAAATCCATCGAAAGTATTACATGTCAGACCGGAACATGGACGCTGAGACCGCCGCCCGCGTAGCGCGGCTGATCGAGGCGGAAGAAGGTGCGATGAACCGCTTCACCGGCGCCCTGGGCGTGGCGGCGGTAGGGATCGCGTTGGCCATGTCGCTGTTTCACCTCTGGGCGGCGTGGTCCATCGTGCCCACCACGGTGCTGCGCTTCGCCCATGTAGGCTTCACCATGGTGCTGGGCTTTATGCTCTTCCCCGTGGCGCGGCGCTTCCGGGACCGTTTCCCGCCCTGGGATTGGGCGCTGATCGCGGCCGCCATCTACGTCACCTGGTATCTCATCGCCGGTGGTGATGATTTGCAGGACCGCATCATCTTCCCCGAGCCGATGGACATCATCGTCGGCTGGATGCTGATCGCGCTGGTGCTGGAAGTCACGCGCCGCTGCACGGGCTGGATCATGCCCTTCGTGGCCATCTGCTTTCTGCTTTACGCCTTCTTCGGCAATCACCTGCCCGAACCCTGGACGCATCGCGGCTATGACGCCGAGCGGTTGATTCCGCATCTGTCCATCACGCTGGAGGGGATTTTCGGCACGGCGGTGGATGTCAGCGCCACACTCATCATCCTGTTCACCATCTACGGTGCCATCCTGGGCGCGACGGGGGCGGGGAAGTTCTTCGTGGATTTCTCCTTCGCGGCAACCGGGGGCAAGCCCTCTTCAGCTGGGCGCACTGTGGTTCTCAGCGCCTTCCTGCTTGGCGGACCGTCCGGCTCGGGTGTTGCGACAACGGTTACCATCGGGACCGTGGCCTGGCCCATGATGAAGCGCGTGGGCTACACGCCGCATGATGCAGGCGGGTTGCTGGCGGCCGGCGGGCTGGGGGCCATCATTTCGCCACCCATCATGGGCGCTGCGGCCTTCCTGATCGCCGAATATTTGAAAATTTCCTACCTTGACGTGCTGCTGATGGCAGTGATCCCCACCTGCCTGTTCTACGCCTCGCTGCTGTTCATGGTGGAACTTGACCAGCGCCGCATCCGCGCGGCCGGCGGGGGCAAGGATGACGTGCCCATGCTGGTGGAGCGTGTCGGGCCGATGTTCAGGCGCGGCTGGTACCACTTCACCAGCCTGATCGCGATCGTCTTCTTCATGGGCATCGGCTATTCGGCCACGCTTTCCGTGCTTTACGCCATGTTGCTGGCGGTGGTGCTGTCCTTCATCTCACGCGAACACGCCCTCTGGCCGCGCAAACTGATCCGCACCCTGGCCGCCGGCTCCGAGCAGGCCATCGGCATCGCGGCCACCTGCGCCTGTGCAGGCATCATCGTGGGCTGCATCACCCTGACGGGGTTGGGGCTCAAATTCTCCGACATCGCGATTCAGGCGGCGGGTGGCTCGCTCATCATCACGGCGATCTACACGGCGTTGATCGTCTGGGTGGTAGGCCTCGCTGTGCCGGTCACCGCCAGCTACATCATTTGCGCTGTGGTGGCGGCGCCGGCGCTGATGAAGCTGGGTGTGCCGGACTACGCAGCGCATATGTTCGTCTTTTACTATGCTGTGCTGAGCGAGGTCTCGCCGCCCACCGCCCTCTCGCCTTTTGCGGCGGCTGCGATCACTGGGGCAGGCCCCTATCGCACCACGCTCATGGCGTGGAAGTACACCCTGCCTGCCTTCGTGCTGCCCTTCGTCTTCGTGACGGACCCGCAGGGCGTGGGCCTGCTGCTGAACATGCTGCCAGGCATGACCTGGATGGATGTGATGGAGCAGGTGTTGCTCGCCACGCTCGGGCTGGCGGCACTGTCCTCAGCCTGCCAAGGCTTCGCGATAAAGGCGATGAATACGCTGGAGCGCTGGCTCATGGCGCTGGCCGGGCTGCTCATGGTGTTTCCCGCCCTTGTGGAGGTGGTCGCGAAGGACAGCATCCCCGCGCCGCACTGGGTCGGCCTGGCGCTGGGTGCCGTGCTGCTTGGGCTGCAATATGCGCGCAGGCCGCGGGTGCTACCTGCCTGAGATGACCGCGAGGTCCTCGGCGTCCAGTTCCATGGGAATGCCGCCATGGATCAACGCGGCGAAATCCTCGTCGGGCACCATGAGCGTGAGGCAATAGAGTTTCCCGCTCCCGGTGTTTTCCACCACATGCTCCGTGCCAGGTCGCAGCATCAGAGTGTCGCCCGCCTGGATTGGCATCCAGGCCTCTCCCGCGCGGGCGCGACCTTCGCCGCGCAGGACGAAGAAGGCCTCCTGCGCGGTGCGATGCGTGTTGGGCGGCGTGGCGCCGCCCGGGGCGAAGATTTCCACCACCAGCGTGAAGGCCGCGCCATCGCTTATGGGATCCAGCAGGCAGGCGAAATAGTTCGTATCCGCCGGCGTGATACGAAACCCGCGGAGATCGGCGGCTCTTTTCATCGTCACGCCCAGGGCGCGGGGAGAGGGCTTATCCATCAATTTACCTCGATTTTACGTGGCTGGAGCTGCGGCAAAGCGGTACCCCCACGCGTCAAACTGCGTGTCGGCCGCACATGCTCGCTCCCGTGATCACAACCCGCCAGCGCATATGAACCTCCAGTCGAATGTGGACAGCTTGATCCGCTACGATGACACTCGCAATCCGCGTGCATTGCCCCTATATTGCCGTCAAGACACAATTCGCTTCGGGAGCTGTCAATATCATGCGTCGCACTGCTCGTTTTCTCACCGTTCTCGCCGCCGCCGCCTTTGTGCTGGCGCCCGTTCTGGCTGAGGCCGCGCCTGGTGGGCGCTCCTCCTCCGGCAGCCGTGGCGCACGCACCACCCAGGCACCGCCGCCGACCAACACCGCGCCCCAGGCCGCACGCCCCATGGAGCGCACCACGGCCCAGCCCAGCACACCCGCAGCAGCAGGGGCACCTGGCATGGCCGCGCGGCCCCAGGCCGCGCAGGGCAGCTTCCTCTCGCGCAATCCGATGATGGCCGGCCTGATGGGCGGCCTGCTCGGCGCGGGTCTGTTCGGTTTGCTTGCTGGCGGCGGGTTCTTCTCCGGCCTCGGCAGCCTCGCCGGCGTGATGGGCTTCCTGTTCCAACTCGCCCTCATTGGTGGCCTTGTGTTCCTGGCGATGGCGCTGTTCCGCCGCTTTCGCCAGCAGCCGGCCGCAGCGCCGGCCGGCATGCCCAACACCATGATGCGTGAGCAGCAGCCACAGCCTGGCCAAGCCATGCTTGGCGGCGGGCTTGGCCGCGGCGCCGCGCGCACCGTGGACGAAATCGGCATCAAGGGCGAGGACTTCCAGGCCTTTGAGCAAAGCCTGATCGACATCAACGCCGCCTGGTCGCGCGAGGACATCAACGGCCTCTCGCGCCTCGCCACCCCTGAGATGGTGCAATATTTCCGCGACGATTACGCGGCACTGACCCAGCGCGGCTGGAAGAACGAAACCCGCGATGTGAAGCTTGAACAGGGTGACGTTTCGGAAGCCTGGAATGAAGGCCCACGTGACTTCGCAACCGTCGCCATGCGGATGAGCATGGTGGACGTGACCCGCGACGTGAAGACAGGTGCCGTGACCGAGGGCGACGCTGATGCGCGCACTGAGAGCACGGAACTCTGGACGTTTGTGCGGGTGCAGGGCGGCCCCTGGACGCTGAGTGCTATTCAGCAGACTCAGTAAGGCCGGTCAGCCAGGGAGCTTGCTCCCTGGCCCCTGATCAGTAAGCTTGCTTGATGTTTACTCTTGATGAGCTAGAAGCCGCCGAATCCGTGGTTCGGCGGCATTTTCCTGGGACAGCGCAGTATGCCTGGCCACTGCTTGCGCAGCGCGCAGGCTGCGAAGTCTGGGTAAAGCACGAGAACCACACGCCCACGGGCGCCTTCAAGGTACGTGGTGGGCTCACCTACTTCGAAAAACTCCAATCGCGCGGCGTTATCAGCGCGACACGCGGCAATCATGGGCAGTCGCTGGCCTATGCGGGGGCCAAGGCCGACATTCCGGTTACCATCATTGTCCCCATCGGCAACTCCGCCGAGAAAAACGCCGCCATGCGCGCGCTGGGCGCTACACTGATTGAATACGGCGCTGATTTCGATGTCGCCAGGCAATACGCCCGGCAACTGGCCGGTGAGCTTCGGCTGGATTTCGCCCCCTCCTTCGCGCCCGATCTGGTGCGCGGCGTGGCCACTTACGCGCTGGAGCTCTTTCGCAACGCACCGCCGCTCGATGCGCTCTATGTGCCAATCGGCCTGGGCTCGGGCATTTGTGGCTGCATCATGGCGCGCGACCTTCTCGGCCTCTCCACCGAGATCATCGGGGTTCAGTCCGCCGGCGCTGACGCTTATGCGCGCAGCTTCGCCGCCGGCCATGTGATCGAGACAGCCCATGCCGTGACCCTCGCAGACGGCATGGCCACCCGCATCCCCGACCCCGTAGCGCTGGCGATGATCCTCAAGGGTGCGGCCCGCATCGTCACGGTGTCGGATGACGAGGTGCGCGACGCCATCCGCGCCTATTGGACCGACACGCACAACCTGGCCGAGGGCGCGGGTGCCGCACCTTTTGCCGCGCTGATGCAGGAGCGGGAAAGCATGGCGGGAAAGCGCGTGGCGACCATCCTTTGCGGCGGCAATATTGATCTCGCGCTGTTTCGTGAATGGGTGCTCGGATGATTCTTGAACATGTGCGGCCGATAGGTGGCGCCGCTGTGGACCTTCAACCCGCAGT